>NZ_JAQFJM010000001.1:0-426330 GCF_030440125.1 Streptococcus sp. SS4
GTTTATCTCGTGGTGACCTATGCTTTACTCTTTCTTGCGACCCTTGTTTATATCAATGCGACCTTCAGTGAGAGACTAAAAGAAGAAGTCCTACTCCAAAAAGATAGGCAAATGAGTGATTTGGCTCATTATAGTCAACAAATCGAGCAACTTTATACGGATCTTCGTCGCTTCAGGCACGATTACCTAAATGTCTTGTCTAGTATCAAATATGGCATTGACTCCAAGGATATGGCTATTATTTCCGATATCTACGATAACATCCTTGAAAAAACAAAGACTCGGATTGAAGGAAAACAGTACGAAATTGCCAACTTGATTAATATTAAAGATGAAGCTGTTAAAGGTGTCCTGGCTAGTAAAATTTTGGAAGCACAGGGACAGTCTATTACCATTCACCTTGAGGTCAGCGACGTCTTTGAGGTATCAAGGATGGAATTGTTGGATTTCATAACAGTGTTGTCTATTTTTTTGGATAATGCTATTGAAGCTAGTCTGGATAGCAGTGCTAAAGAAGTAAACATTGCTCTTATCAGTGGAGAGACAAAGGTGGTGATAGTGGAGAATACCATTGCTCAAGAGTCTATCAATACAGTCGGTATCTTTAAACTTGGTCGCTCAAGTAAAGGAGAGGGCCGCGGTATAGGTTTGTCCACTGTTCGAGAGATTTTAGGGAAGTACCCTAATTGTTCTTTGTCAACACAATCTAGAGACTATCGATTTAAACAGACACTAAAAATAGAAGATGTGGTTTGATTATGACGAAAAAACCACCGTTTATGACTTCAATGAAAAATTTAGCTGTCTATATATTATAATAACCTAGTAAATTATCAGAAAAGGAATATCACTCATGAAAAATACAAGTAAACTCATTGGTATCGTGGCAGCTCTTATCGTAGTTATCCTCGCTGTCTTCTTAGTGACTAAGTTTAATAGTCATGAGTCGGCGCGTGTTAGCACAAGTAGTAGTCCAGTCAAGACGGTTAAGAAATCATCTTCAAGCTCAAGTAAGGCTGTTAAGAAGGGTAAAAAATCAACTCAATCATCATCTTCATCAGTTTCAAATGAAGAAAATGACAATCAGACCTCAGCAGTAGCACCTAAAGCTTCTTCTCAAGAACAAGCTCAAGCAGGCGCTACAGATGGTGGTCAAGTGGCTGAAGCAACAACACCAGCTTCTCAAGTTGAAGGTGGTCGAGGTGCTTGGACAGCTACTTCTGGAACATTGACACTTGATGAGGAAACGCCTGTTTATGCTACGCCAGATAAAGACAGTGGAGCTGTTTCTAAACTTCCTGCAGGGGATGTTGATTGGGACAAATATGAAATTTTACCTGATGGAAACTGGTATAGTTTTGTTAAGGATGGTCAACGATACTACATTTCATATTCAGATGTAGGACATTGATAAAAGGTTCAAAAATGAAACATGATGGCATTTAAAGCTGTCGTGTTTTTACTTTATTTTCCATTTTTTTGGAAAAACAACGAATATATAAGTATAATCAGTCATTTTCCGATTATGACAAAAATTGGACAGTTTATGATTTAGGTGTGAACAAGTCAAATAAATTTGGTATACTAATGGACAAGTGAGAAATATTCAGTAATATTCTGTAAAATACTTGTATTGTTTGTCACTGAGTGTTACAATCAAACAGTAACATCAATTCGATAGAGAGAATAATTGATATGAAACGAGAAAAATTTTTACACGAACAACAACGTTTTTCCATTCGTAAATATTCATTTGGGGCAGCATCAGTTCTTTTAGGAGCAAGTTTGGTCTTTGCAGGTCAAGCTTTGGCTGATGAGCATCATGAAGTTTCAACACCTTCAGATGCCACTGTGCGTGCTACCTCAGATAGTGATGCTGTGACAGCAGCTGATATTTTCAGTGGGGTAGCATCAAGTGAGAAAGCTAGCCAAGTCTCAACAACTAGCCAAACCGCTAGTGAAACTGCTACTAGCGAGGCTAGAAGTGAAGTGAGTGCTAGTACCTCACAAGCAGCAGATAAAATTTCTGAATCAACAACTGCTAGCTCAGAAGCGACAAGGAACACAAATGCTTCATCTGAAACAGCCACTAACCTTGAGGTATCTTCCTTAACGATAGCAGCTGTCAATACTAGTTTGGTGAGCCAACCAGCTACAACTACAGACAGCGACCTTCCAAGTCAAGGAACTTATGTTTACAAGGAACGTACAGAGATTAAGAATCAACCCAAGGTGTCTGCCAAGGCTGAATTTTATGTAAATCCAGGAGACAGCGTCCTTTACGATCAAGTCGTGACGGCTGACGGCTACCAATGGATTAGCTACAAATCATACTCTGGCGTGCGTCGTTATGCGCCAGTGAAACCAGTGGCAGCTGGTAGTGGTAACGGTAATAGTGGTAATGGGGATGGCAAGCCTTCTAATGGCACTCAAGCCACAACAGGTGCTTTGAACATCCCAGCGACAGGAACTTTCTACTTTACACGTGACACAGATATTAAGAAAGAACCAAAAGCAGACCTCAAACCTACTTTTGTTTTCAGTAAGGGTGACCATGTTATCTATGACAAAGTTTTGACTGCGGATAATCACCAATGGATTTCTTACCTTGGTTATGACTATGTTCGCTATTATGCAGATGTTGCGACTTTGACACCTGCTAAAGCTGAAACACCAACTGTTAAACCAACAGAGACTAATCAAGCAAAACCAGAAGTTACTGGTGCTGAAAAGCTTCCAGCAAGTGGTACTTATAATGTGACACGTAGCTTGAATGTTAAAAATGAACCTAAGGCCTCAGCAGAAACACTTTATACCTTGGAAAAAGGCTACAAAGTGAACTATGACAAGGTCTTGACTGCGGATAACCACCAATGGATTTCTTATATTAGCTACAGTGGTACACGTCGTTATGTGGATATTGCTACCTTGAAAGCTACTGAGTCTAAGCCACAAGAAAACCGTATTTCTGGTAATCTTACCATTAACAACCAAACGTCTAATGGCTTTGATGTTGTCGTTACTAATGTTTCAGGTGGTGGCAAAGAAGTTAAAGAAGTCCGTGTTCCAATCTGGTCAGATAAAGATGGTCAAGATGACCTCACTTGGTATCATGCTGATAAACAATCAGACGGTAGCTATAAGGTTCATGTAGACACAGCTAGCCATAAGAGTGATGCTGGTACCTATTCTGTGCATCTTTACTATATGTTAGATGGTAAACGAACTTATATTACCGAAACTACAGCCACAGTCCCTGAATCTCAAGTAGCAGGGGAATTGACGATCACCAACCAAACGTCTAATGGCTTTGATGTTGTCGTAACTAATGTTTCAGGTGGTGGCAAAGAAGTTAAAGAAGTCCGTGTTCCAATCTGGTCAGATAAGAATGGTCAAGACGATCTCACTTGGTATCATGCTGATAAACAGTCAGATGGTAGCTACAAGGTTCATGTAGATAAAGCCAGCCACAAGGGCGATGCTGGTACCTATTCTGTGCATCTTTACTATATGTTGAATGGTAAGAGAACCTATATCACAGAAACTACAGCTACAGTCCCTGAATCTCAAGTAACAGGGAATTTGACAATCAATAACCAAACTTCTAACGGCTTCGATGTAGTCGTAACCAATGTTTCAGGTGGTGGCAAAGAAGTTAAAGAAGTGCGTGTTCCAATCTGGTCAGATAAGAATGGCCAAGACGACCTTACATGGTATCATGCTGATAAACAGTCAGATGGTAGCTACAAGGTTCATGTAGATACAGCCAGCCATAAGGGCGATGTTGGTACTTATTCTGTACATCTTTACTATATGTTGAATGGTAAGAGAACCTATATCACAGAAACTACAGCTACAGTCCCTCAATCTACTGAATCTCAAGTAACAGGGAAATTGACCATCAGCAACCAAACGTCTAATGGCTTTGATGTTGTCGTTACCAATGTTTCAGGTGGTGGCAAAGAAGTTAAAGAAGTGCGTGTTCCAATCTGGTCAGATAAGAATGGCCAAGACGACCTTACTTGGTATCATGCCGACAAACAATCAGACGGTAGCTATAAGGTTCATGTAGATACAGCCAGCCATAAGGGTGATGCGGGTACTTATTCTGTGCATCTTTACTATATGTTGGATGGTAAGAGAACCTATATCACAGAAACTACAGCTACAGTCCCTCAAATCACTGAAACTCAAGTGACAGGGAAATTGACCAATAACGGTTCTTACTACAGTGTTCGTGGTAAATACGATGATATTATCATTGTCAATAAGAAGCATGGTCTTTCTAAGGACTACAATCCAGGTGAAAACCCAACAGCTAAGGCAGCCTTTGTTCGCCTTCGTGATGATATGATTAATCAAGGGTTGAATGTTGGACGTTCATACAGTGGTTTCCGTTCTTACGATTATCAAAAGACTCTTTACGACAACTACGTAAGCCGTGATGGTCAAGCAGCTGCGGACCGTTACTCAGCTCGTCCTGGGTTCAGCGAACACCAAACTGGTTTGGTCTTTGATTTGACTGATAAATCAGGTAACTTGCTTGAGGATGCACGAGCTAGTCAATGGCTTAAAGACAATGCACATAACTATGGCTTTATCGTGCGTTTCCAAGCAGGTAAAGAAGCTTCAACCGGCTACATGCCAGAAGCGTGGCATATCCGCTATGTGGGTAAAGAAGCTAAAGACATCCACGATTCAGGATTGAGCTTGGAAGAGTACTTTGGTATCGAAGGTGGCGATTATGCTACTAGCAGCAAACCTGCTGAAAGCAAACCAGCCACTACAGGTGCCATCAACCTTCCAGCGACAGGCACTTATACCTTCACAGGTCGTGCGTCAATCAAGGCAGAAGCTAAGGTTTCAAGCCCAGAGTTGGCCTACTATGACAAGGGCATGAGTGTTAACTATGACAAAGTTTTGACAGCCGATGGTCATCAATGGCTTTCATACATGACAGCAAGCGGTGCTCGTCGTTACGTTGACATTGCAGCAGCTAAGGCAGAGTCTAAGCCAGCAAGTCAACCAGAAGTTAAACCGGTTGCTAAACCAGCGGATAAACCAAGTCTACTAGAATCAGGCACTTATACCTTCACAGGTCGTGCGTCAATTAAGGCAGAAGCTAAGGTTTCAAGCCCAGAGTTGGCCTACTATGATAAGGGTATGAGCGTTAACTACGACAAGGTTTTGACAGCCGATGGTCGTCAATGGCTTTCATACGTGACAACAAGTGGTGCTCGTCGTTATGTTGATATTGCAGCAGCCAAGGCAGAAACAAAACCGGTTGCTAAGCCAGCCGATAAACCAAGTCTCCCAGAGTCAGGGCGTTATACCTTCACAGGACGTGCGTCAATCAAGGCAGAAGCTAAGGTTTCAAGTCCAGAGTTAGCCTACTATGACAAGGGTATGAGTGTTAATTATGACAAAGTTTTGACAGCCGATGGTCACACATGGCTCTCATACATGACAGTGAGCGGTGCTCGTCGTTACGTTGATATTGCTTAATGAAGGAATGAATCAGGTTGGACAATGTGTCCAGCCTTTTTTGATAGCCTTTCTTTATCATGAGATTGAATTTTTCAATTTTTGTGACGTCTTTTGGAGTGCTATAATGGTTAATATAGAATCGAGGTTACTATGAAAATCGCATTGGTACAGATGGATGTTGCTCACGGACAGCCTGTGGAAAATAAAAAGCACGTGAAAGAGATGTTGGAAAGGACGCTTGATGACAATCCCGATGTTATTGTGCTTCCTGAAATGTGGAATACAGGCTATGCTTTAGATGAACTGAATGGGCTTGCAGACAAGGAAGGTTTGGACTCTCAAGAACTCTTGTCTCATTTTGCTAGGAAACATGCTGTGGCTATTATCGGAGGGTCCGTTGCTATTGAGAAGGACGGCAAATTCTACAACACGACCTACGTCTACAATAAGTCTGGGGACCTAATCAATACCTACAGCAAGGTCCATCTCTTTGGCCTCATGGCAGAGGACCAGTACATGTCTGCTGGGTCTTCGGAGTCTGTATTTGAGCTTGATGCTGTGACAGCTGCTAGTGTCATTTGTTATGATATTCGTTTTCCTGAATGGGTGCGAACACAGATGGCACAAGGGGCCAAGGTACTTTTTGTGGTAGCGCAGTGGCCAGAACCTCGTGTGCAGCAATGGGAGATTTTGTTAAAGGCGCGTGCGGTTGAAAATCAAGCTTTTGTAGTTGCTGTTAATCGTGTCGGAACAGGACCAGACGATGTCTTTTCAGGGCATTCTATGGTTATCGATCCACTTGGAAATGTGGTCTTAGAATCCAAGGAGCATGAGGAGGGCATTTTTACGGCCGATATTAATCTTGAAGAGGTAGATAAGGTTCGAGGTCAGATTCCTGTTTTTGAGGATCGTCGCACGGACTTGTATCATTAAGGAGCGTTTATGTTATTTGAAGAATCGGACTTATTGAAGGCATTGCCAGAACAGTTTTTTGCAGGTTTGGTTGCTAAGGTTAATGCCAAGGTGGCGGAAGGAGCAGATGTTATCAATCTCGGTCAAGGCAATCCCGACCAACCGACCTATGACCATATTGTTGAGGCGCTGTGTCTTTCAGCGAAAAATCCTGCTAGCCATAAGTATTCACAGTTTCGAGGCAATCGTCCTTTTAAGGAAGCAGCTGCTAGTTTTTACAGGAAACATTATGGGGTCGATTTGGATGCAGAGCGTGAGATTTGTGTCATGGGTGGAGCTAAAATTGGACTAGTGGAATTGCCTCTAGCTTTGATGAATCCTGGCGACCTCTTGCTCTTGCCTGACCCAGGTTATCCAGATTACTTGTCAGGAGTGAGTTTAGGCCGTGTGACCTATGAAACCTTTCCTTTGACGGCTGAAAATGATTTCTTGCCAGATCTGGATGCCATTCCAGAGGAGACAGCTCGCCGTGCTAAGTTTATCTATATCAATTATCCGAATAATCCGACGGGGGCTGTGGCGACTAAGGCTTTTTATGAAAAGTTAGTTGCCTGGGCTAAGACCTACGAAGTAGGTGTGGTGAGTGATTTAGCCTATGGAGCTTTGGGTTATCAGGGCTATGAGAATCCTAGCTTCTTGTCAACGCCTGGTGCTAAAGATGTGGGCATTGAGTTCTATACTTTCTCGAAAACCTTCAATATGGCTGGTTGGCGTCTGGCCTTTGCGGCTGGGAATGAGCAAATGATTGAAGCCTTAAATCTGATTCAAGACCATCTTTTTGTGGGAATCTTTCCTGCCTTGCAGGAGGCTGGGATTGCAGCCCTCTCAGACCCTAAATCTGAGGAGGCTGTTGCTCAACTGAATGCGACTTATGATAGCCGTCGAGATGCTTTTGTCCAGGCAGCTGCTAAGATTGGCTGGCAGGCCTTTCCATCCAGAGGTTCTTTCTATGCTTGGATGCCTGTGCCAGAGGGGTATACCAGTGAGAGTTTTGCGGATCTTTTGCTTGAGAAGGCCCATGTTGCTGTGGCACCAGGTAAAGGATTTGGTCTTGCGGGTGACGCTTATGTTCGTATTGGGCTTTTGGTAGAGCCAGAGCGTCTGGTAGAAGCGGTCAATCGTATCGCCAACTTGCATTTATTTAATAACTAGATAGCAATCATGAACCAAGTAGTTGAAAAAGACTGCTTGTTTTTTTTCATGTTAATTTCAATTTTTCTTGACAAATGAATAAAAATACAATAAACTAGTTACATAATTATTCAAAAGGGGTGCATAAATGAAAATTTCAATCGTTGGTATCACTGGTTATAGTGGTTTAGAGTTAGTTAAAATTTTGAATAATCATAAAAAAGTGGAACTTGTTTCTATTCACGCAACCAAGGAAGTGGGCCGACGATTGTCTGATGTGTATCCCTATCTGACAGGTGTTTGTGACTTAGAAATTGAAGCTTACAATGCGGAAAAGATTATGCAAAAGGCGGATCTGGTTTTCTTTGCCACACCTTCAGGAGTCGCTAGTACGCTAGCAGAGGAATTTGTTCTGGCTGATTTTCCTATTATTGATTTGTCTGGCGATCATCGCTTGCCAGCAGATGTTTATCAAGAATGGTATAAAAAATCACCTGCTAAGCACAGTGTTTTGAATAAATTTACATATGCATTATCAGAATATGCAGATGTGAAGGATAAGAAATTTATTGCCAATCCTGGATGCTATGCGACAGCGACAGAGTTAGCCTTGATTCCTTTGGTGGCAGTTAGTTTGATTGAAACGGAGAGTGTCATCGTGGATGCTAAGTCTGGTTTAACTGGTGCGGGTAAGGCTTTGAGTGAGTCCAGTCATTTTGTCAATGTTCACGATAATTACGTGACTTATAAACTCAATCATCATCAGCATATTCCTGAGATTGTTCAAACCTTGCAGGGCTTTAATCCGGAAATGCCTGAGATTCAGTTTTCAACGTCGCTTTTACCCGTTAATCGCGGAATCATGGCTACGGTTTATTGTAAGTTGAAGAAGGACGTGACTGTAGCTGATGTGGCTTCAGCATTCACAAAGGCTTATGATGATAAACCTTTTGTACGTGTGCAAGATAATTTGCCAGAACTACACAACGTTATTGGATCGAATTTTACAGATATTGGCTTTGCCTATAATGAGAAAACCAATGTTCTGACAGTTATTTCGGTCATTGATAATCTGCTTAAAGGAGCAGCTGGACAGGCAGTGCAAAATCTCAACCTCATGCAAGGGTGGGATGAGACGGAAGGTTTGCTTCTGACACCGTCATACTTGTAGATGTAAGCATAGAGTTAGGAGAAAAAATATGAAAGTCATAGATGGAACGATTGCAAGTCCGCTTGGTTTTTCAGCTGATGGGCTACATGCAGGATTTAAAAAGAGAAAAATGGATTTTGGTTGGATTGTCTCTGAAAAGCCAGCCAGTGTGGCAGGGGTTTACACGACTAATAAGGTTATCGCAGCTCCTTTGATTGTGACCAAGACCTCGGTAAAAAAGGCTGGGAAAATGAAGGCTATCGTTGTTAACTCAGGTGTGGCTAATTCTTGTACAGGGACCCAAGGATTGGAGGATGCTTACACCATGCAGGAGTGGACCGCTGAAAAGCTAGGTGTTGAACCAGATTTGGTTGGTGTGGCTTCTACAGGGATTATCGGTGAGTTGCTACCAATGGATACACTGAAAAATGGTCTTTCCAAGTTGGTGGTCAATGGGAATGCTGATGATTTTGCTAAGGCGATTTTGACGACAGATACAGCAACTAAGACTATTGCTGTGACGGAGACTTTTGGTCGTGATGTTGTCACTATGGCTGGTGTCGCTAAGGGTTCAGGCATGATTCACCCGAATATGGCGACCATGCTAGGGTTTATTACTTGTGATGCTAATATTTCTAGTGACACCCTTCAATTGGCCTTGAGCCAAAATGTGGAAAAAACCTTTAATCAGATTACAGTTGATGGGGATACTTCGACCAATGATATGGTTCTTGTCATGTCAAATGGTTGCACGCTCAATGAAGAGATTCTGCCAGGTACACCAGAATTTGATAAGTTTTCAAAAATGCTTAATTTCGTGATGCAAGAATTGGCTAAGAAAATTGCCAAGGACGGTGAAGGTGCCAATAAGCTCATCCAAGTTGATGTGGTTAATGCCCCTAATGCCCTTGATGCTCGAATGATGGCAAAATCTGTTGTCGGTTCAAGCCTGGTCAAAACAGCTATTTTTGGTGAAGATCCTAACTGGGGACGTATTCTAGCTGCTGTTGGCTATGCCGGTGTGGACGTTCCTGTGGACAATGTTGATATTATGCTTGGCGGTCTGCCAGTCATGCTAGCATCTAGTCCTGTGACCTTTGATGATGAGGAAATGAAAGACATCATGCATGAGGATGAAGTGACCATTACGGTAGATCTTCATGCTGGACATGAAAAGGGAACCGCATGGGGGTGTGATCTTTCTTACGATTACGTTAAGATTAATGCCCTCTATCACACTTAGACTATCTAAGGAAAAGGAGTTAACTGATGACTACTGAATATATTGTAATTAAGATTGGCGGAGTAGCCAGTAAGCAGCTAACTCCCGAGATATTGGCTAAACTGTCAGAATGGCAGCAGGCTGGTCAGAAAGTTGTTATCGTCCATGGGGGTGGTTTTGCTATTAATCAACTGATGGAGGAGAATCATATTCCAATTCACAAGGTAAATGGTCTTCGTGTGACGAGTCAGTCAGATATGACCTTGATTAAAGAAGCCTTGGTTGACATAGTTGGGAAAAACTTGGCAGGTCAGTTAACACAGGCGGTTTTGCCAGCTTATCAGCTTGTTGATGAATTGCCAGACCTTGTCCATGCTGATTTCTTAGATCAAGAGACCTATGGCTTTGTGGGTGAAGTCAAAAACATCACCAATCAGACCTTAGTAGCACTCCTTTCTCAAGGCAAGATTCCCTTGATTCCTAGCTTGGGCTATAGTGAGCAGGGAGATTTGCTCAATATCAATGCGGATTACCTTGCTAGAGCTGTGGCAATTAGTCTAGGTGCCAAAAAACTTATCCTTATGACAGATGTCAAGGGTGTTTTAGAGAATGGACAGGTTTTAGATCATCTGAATCTTGTGGACGTTCATAAGAAAATAGATTCAGGTGTGATAACTGGGGGCATGATTCCTAAAATTCAAAGCGCTGTTCAGACAGTTCAAGCCGGTGTCGAGCAGGTCATTATTGGTGATAACCTGACAGATGGTACCATAATCAAGGAGTAAGAGATGACAAAACTATTTTCAAACTATAAGCGAGCAGCGATTGATTTCGCTTCGGCACAGGGCAATTATTTGACTGATACAACTGGCAATACCTACTTGGATTTTTCATCAGGTATCGGGGTAACCAATCTGGGCTATCATCCCTCTGTCAATCAGGCTTTGACAGAGCAGGCGGGTAAGATTTTGCACCAGCCTAATCTTTATCACAATCAGTTGCAAGAAGATGTTGCTGATCTTCTAATTGGTGACAGGGATTATCTGGCCTTTTTCTGTAACAGTGGTGCAGAGGCCAATGAAGCAGCCATAAAAATCGCCCGAAAGGCATCGGGTAAACAAGAAATCATTACCTTCCAAAATTCCTTCCATGGTCGAACGTTTGGATCCATGTCTGCCACTGGTCAGGATAAAATCAAACAAGGCTTTGGTGAAGGTGTGCCCCACTTTAGCTATGCTATTTTCAATGACATAGATAGTGTCAAGGCCTTAGCTAGTGACGAAACAGCGGCTATTATGTTGGAGTTGGTTCAAGGGGAATCAGGTGTTCAACCTGCTGATAAGGACTTTGTTAAGGCTTTGGCTGACTTTTGTAAGGAGACGGGTATTTATCTTATTGTAGATGAGGTTCAGACAGGACTTGGTCGTACTGGTAAGCTTTATGCTTATGAGCACTACGATATTGAACCAGATATCTTTACTCTGGCAAAAGGTTTGGCAAATGGGGTGCCAGTTGGTGCCATGCTTGCTAAGTCATCTCTTGGAGAAGCCTTCTCTTACGGAAGTCACGGCTCTACCTTTGGAGGAAATAAACTGGCTATGGCGGCGGCCAAAGCTACGCTTGAAGTTATGTTGGTCCCAGGTTTTCTAGATACTGCCCTTGGAAATGGAAACCAGCTACAAGCAAAATTGCAAGCAGCTTTATCTGATAAAGAGACGGTTACCACTGTACGTGGCTTGGGCTATATGATTGGGATTGAGACTACTGGCAATTTAGGAGAATTGGTCCAGTCGGCTCGAGATAAGGGGTTAATTCTCTTAACTGCAGGGACAAACGTGATTCGTCTTTTGCCACCAATCACCCTAAGTGATGCTGAAATTGAAAAGGGTGTGGCTATCCTATCAGAAATATTTGACTAGAACATAAAAATCACTTGATTCTTGAATCAAGTGATTTCTTTTACTCATTGTCAGTATCAATCTCGCTGAGAAGTCCTTTAGCTGTTGTTGTTGGCAGAATACGGACACGATTAAGTGAGAGAAGACCATCCTTGGCACTGGCTAACCCTTCGTTGGTTGTTAGTCCTAACTTGTAAGTTTTCTTAGCTAGGTCAAGTGTCGTTTGATTGTAGCGACCTGATGGGTAGGCAATGGTATTGACCTTGGTATTGAGTTTATTTTCAAGGAAGTCAATAGAATCCGTTAATTCAACCTTTTGTGTTGCCTTGTCAGTGGCTGACAAATCAGGGTGGTTTACCGTATGAGACTGGAAGCTCATACCGTGAGCCATCATTTCTTTCATCTGTTTGACGGTAAGATTTCCAGCATTTCCCTTCTTAACAAAGCCAGTGATGACATTGTTGGTTGCCTTAGCCTTGTATTTTTTGAGAATCGGATAGGCAATCGTATAGAAATCTTCGTTACCATCATCAAAGGTCAGCCAGACAACCTTCTTAGCAGGCAAGGCATTTTCAGTGAAGGCTTTGTAGGCTTCTTCAGGCGTTAGGAAGTAGTATCCTGCCTTCGCCAAGGCCTTGATTTGTGCCTCGAAGAGGTCTGGGTCAACGATAAGGTTGGCGTTGGAGGCTTCAGATGGATCCATGACGTGTACCGCATGATACATTAGGATAGGGATTTGGACAGGTTCGTCATAGGTTTTCCATTTAGCTGTCGTCTTAGACTGACTGGTCTGAGCCTGTTGTTGCTTGCTTTTCGACTGATTTGGTCGGTTAAGCATAAAGACTGCTAGTAAGCCAAGAAGGACAATATTTAGGAAAAGCAGAAGAAGGTTCAGTTTCTTTCTGTTAGCTTGAGTTGTTTTTTTCTTTTGAGAAGTCATTGTATCCCCTTTCAAATAGGTCTAGTTATTATTCTAACAAAAATGGGATGGAAATGCACAGAATTTTCAGTAAAAAGAATACTTGCCTCCTTAAATGGCAACAATATTCTGTCAATTCCGATAGAAATGTGGTACAATTAAAAAAATGTATGTTTTTAAGGAGAAATCGTAAATGTCTATTAAAATTGGATTGCTTGGCTTTGGTACAGTAGCTAGCGGTATTCCTTTCCTCTTGAAGGAAAATGGTGAAAAGGTTCTTGCAGCCTCACGTGACCAACTCGAAATTGCCAAAGTTTTGGTTAAAGATGACGAGGAAAAAAATCGTCTTATCGCTGCCGGAAACGACTACAATTTTGTCACAAATGTTGACGAAATCCTTAACGATGAAGAGATTCAAATCGTTGTTGAATTGATGGGTCGTATCGAGCCAGCTCGTACCTTCATCACAAAAGCACTTGAAGCAGGTAAAAACGTTGTTTCTGCTAACAAAGACTTGATTGCTACTCATGGAAAAGAGTTGATTTCTCTTGCCCAGGATAAGGGAGTGGCTTTCTACTATGAAGCTGCTGTTGCTGGTGGTATTCCAATTTTGCGTACTTTGGCTAACTCTTTGACGTCTGATAAGGTGACACGTATCCTTGGTGTGCTTAACGGAACATCTAACTTCATGATGACTAAGATGGTTGACGAAGGTTGGTCATATGAGGACGCTCTTAAGACTGCCCAAGAACTTGGTTATGCTGAAAGTGATCCAACTAACGACGTTGAAGGTATTGACGCTGCTTATAAAGCTGTTATCCTTAGCCAATTTGGTTTTGGTGCCACAATTGATTTCGACGATGTGACTCACAAGGGGATTACAAACATCTCTACTGATGATGTAGCTGTTGCTCAAGAATTGGGTTATGTCATCAAATTGGTTGGTGATGTGCGCGAAGTAGAATCAGGTATCTCTGCAGAAGTATCGCCAACATTCTTGCCAAAAAATCACCCACTTGCTAGCGTTAACGATGTTATGAATGCAGTCTTTGTTGAATCTATCGGTATTGGCGAATCAATGTACTACGGTCCAGGTGCTGGTCAAAAACCAACAGCAACATCTGTTTTGGCAGATATTATCCGTATTGCTCGTCGTCTTTCAGATGGCAATGTTGGTAAACCATTTAACGAGTTCCGTCGTGACTTGCCATTGGCTAATCCAGCAGATGTTAAGAGCAACTACTATTTTGCCCTTGATACGCCAGACGAAAAAGGTAAAATCCTTCACTTGTCTGAAATCTTCAACTCAGAAGATATTTCATTTGAACAAGTCTTGCAACAAAAAGCAAATGGCACAACAGCTCGTATCGTTGTGATTACACATGCTATGTCTAAGACACAACTCAAAGCTGTTACTGAAAAACTTGAAGCAGCAGAAGACTTCACTGTTGTCAACACATTGAAAGTTTTGTCTAACTAATTGATAAGCCCATACTGGTGCGTATAAGAAAGGTATTCAAGGAGAAAAGTCGCTGATGGCTTTCCTCCTTTTGGTGTATTATTATGAAAATTACTGTTCCAGCAACATCTGCCAATATTGGTCCAGGTTTTGACTCTGTGGGTGTTGCCGTTTCTAAATATTTGACAGTCGAGGTGCTTGAACCAGCGGATGCATGGCATATTGAACATGATTTGGGAGATATTCCTTCAGATGAAAATAACCTCCTCATTTCAACTGCCTTGCAAGTTAAGTCTGATTTGCAACCCCATAAATTGGTGATGGCATCAGATATTCCCTTGGCGCGTGGGCTAGGTTCTTCAAGTTCTGTTATTGTCGCAGGAATCGAGTTAGCCAATCAATTGGCAAACTTGCAGCTCTCAGACGATGATAAACTTGATATTGCAACCAAGATTGAAGGTCATCCGGACAATGTTGCCCCAGCTATTTTTGGGAATCTCGTTGTAGCCTCTTATGTGGATGAACATGTTAATAGCATCGTGACAGACTTTCCAGAGTGTGCCTTTGTAGCCTTCATTCCGAGCTATGAACTTAAGACGTCCGATTCACGTGGGGTACTTCCAAGTGACCTGTCTTACAAAGAAGCTGTAGCTGCATCATCTATTGCCAATGTTGCCATTGCTGCCCTCTTTGCAGGCGATTTGGTTAAGGCGGGACATGCTATTCAAGGGGATATGTTCCACGAACGCTACCGTCAAAAATTGGTTAAAGAATTTGCGACTATTAAGGAATTGTCAGGCCAATACAGTGCTTATGCGACCTATCTTTCAGGCGCTGGCCCAACAGTTATGACCCTGACGCCAAATGATCAGGCTGAAGCTCTTAAAACGGCTATCGATGGTCTTGGTTTAGATGGTGAAACCTTCATCCTGTCTGTGGATAAAGCAGGTGTTGTGGTTGACTAGAAAAAATCAAGGGCTACTCTTTGGTCTAGCCACCTATATTCAATGGGGATTTTTATCCCTTTTTTGGAAGCTTTTAGCAGGTGTTTCGGCTTACAGCACCTTCTCGTGGCGGATTGTTTTTACAGTGGTGACTATGCTGACTTACGCCCTAGTTGCTAAGCAAAATACCCGTTTCAAAGGGGAGCTTGTGGAACTTTGGCAGGATAAGAAAGCCTTGCTTCGTATGCTACTTGCTAGTTTTCTCATAGCAGCTAACTGGTTGATTTATATCTATGCTGTGGGTCATGGTCAAGCAACGCAGGCTAGCCTGGGCTATTACATTATGCCTATTGTTTCTATCCTGTTTGCCCTCATTTTTCTTCGTGAATCATTGAGTAGGAGCATGTGGGCAGCAGTAGTATTGGCCTTTATAGGAGTACTGGTTCTTGTTGCCAATACAGGAAAACTTCCCGTTTCATTGGGGTTAGCTCTGAGCTTTGGTTTCTATGGTCTAATCAAAAAGGGGGTTAGGCTCTCCAGTGACGTAGCCATGCTAGTGGAAAGTGGCTTGCTACTACCTTTTGTAGCTATCTATCTCGTTTTCTTTTCTCCAGAATCATTTTCTTCCTATTCGAGCATGGAAATGTTTCTCCTAGCCATATCCGGTGTGGTGACGGCCGTTCCCTTGCTTTGCTTCTCAGAAGCAGTCAAAAGGGCACCGCTTAACCTTATTGGTTTCATCCAGTATCTTAATCCTACGATTCAACTTCTGGTAGCCATCCTCATTTTTGGTGAGACGGTCAGCTTTGGAGAGTTGAAAGGCTTCCTCTTTATCTGGATGGCCATACTAGTCTTTGTAACTGGCCAAATAGTAACATTTCGTAGAAGTTCCTGATAGCTATCGGGAACTTTTTATGATGTTGTCCTAAAAATGAGCCAAGTTTATCTGACAATTTTAGAACTTTAAGATATAATAGTAGTATTAGATTAAAATAGCGGAGAATTTTATGCGAAAAATGAAAAAGCTAGCGGGCTATCTGCTTCTGCTCGCTATCCCAGTTGCCATCGCTGCAGGCCTGTTTATCTTTAACGGTTCAGGTTATCGCTTGTCAGAACAAGATGCAGCCGACATTGCTTACAAAAATGCAGGTGTCAAAACTTCTGAGATTTCTCAATCAACAGTTTCGAAAGCACGTTCTGGGCTTCACGGAAGTTATGAGATTAGTTTCACAACGTCAGACAACCATTTTGAGTATACAATTGATGGTCAGTCAGGATCTATTTTGAAACATAAGAGTGACCATCCAACAACTAAGGATAAGGATGACGCTCAAAAAAGTGAAGAACCTAAAGACGAGACTCAACCTAGTGAAAGCAAGGAAGAGACAGCAGTATCCAAAGAAACTGCACAAACAACAGCTCTTAACCATGCTGGCCTAGCTGAAGGTTCTGTGACAAACTTGAAAACGGAATTGAAGACTGAAGGAGATGGTAAGGTCTACAATATCAGCTTTGACTATGCTGCTAGCGGTCTACGTTATAAATACGCGGTAAATGCTGATTCGGGAGCTATCGTAGCCTATACGACTGAGTATCTCACAGGGGCTGCGACTCCTGCTCAGTAGGTCGCAGATAGAGTGAAAGCTCTCCTTATTATTAAGGAAAATCCTTGCAATTTCTCTGAAATGGTGTAAACTTAAAGTGAAAACGGTAACAGTAGCTGTAGATGTTGCCGTAGAATCAAGGAGGCTTTGACCATGAAAGAATTCCAAGCATTTAAAGACACGCTTAGCAATAAGGCTCTCAAAGCCATTTACGAAGAAAGTAAATTGGAAGTCCAAGACGAAACAACTGAAGGTACAGAAGCCTTCTCACTAGCCTTGGCAACCCAAATGGCTATCAATCTACTCGAAAGCTATGAAAAATGGCTAAAAGAAGAAAGAGCTAAGGAAGAAAAATAAGATGAAATCCTTGTCGGAAGACAGGGATTTTTCTAATGGAAAATAAAGTTATCTAGAATATAGATTATCTGTCTTGAAATATATATAATACCATCATTCATGTACTCAAAATAAAATAAATGCTTTTACTTATGATAAATGAGCCATTTCTTGTGAAAAAAGGTCTCGATTTTAGCCGATGTTTTGTTACAATGGTTTCAGCAAGTTCCTTAAGAGAGGAGTAGAGAGATGATTTTCTTGGTGGTTAGGATAATTACTATGATATTAGGGGTTAAAGTTACTTACCTGCTATTGTGTTATTTTATTAGTCATACACAGTCCGAACATGTTTTAATAAGAGCACATCAAAGACGAGTTGCAGCTGGGAAAAAGCTCAAAGATGTTTGTGGGCTTGAATTAAAAGTTCATAAAGAACATTTTCAGAAGGATTTTGGAGGAAAGTGATGGTGAACTTCATGGAGTTAATTAAATCATTTCTTGTGGCGCCCTATTTTCTTGGGATGATTCTTGGTGGTGTATTTTTAGGGATTTATGTGTTGATAGATAAGATTATTAAGAATCCGATAAAAGATATCGATTATTACAAAAAGTTTGTAGAATCTTACAAAGAAGAAGCAGATTTTTATAAAATGTCCTCCGAAGAGTATAAAACGATGGCAATAACTTACCGTAAGAGATATTTGGAAAGCCAAGCAAAGTTAGAACTTGTCATGAAAGGTAATAGAAGCCATTGAAAATTGTGAGGAAAAGTAAGACAGGGGACATACTTTCAAATTCAAAAATCAATAAGATTTCCATCACAATTTCATTTGTCTTGGTCTTAAAATTGTGATAAAATAAGACCATTCAGAGGTGCTTTGAAGCCCATTTGTCACAGGAAGCGGTGGTACTGAGAAATCCGCACAAATGTCAAAGCTGGTTGCTGATGGTCAAATTGAATCAAGAAAGCTGTGAGTGGTTGCCACTCAAAATTGGGTGGTACCGCGGATACACATTCGTCCCTGTCATGGTTATGACAGGGATTTTCTATAGCTTTTAAAGAACCAAGACCGAAGGTCGCAGGTGAATTTAGAGATATTGATGCAGACAGAGCGAAAGCGAGGTCTACGTTCCTATCAGAGGAGGGTGACATGAAGCAATCTTTTGAGACCAGTAAATTGTACTATGGTTTTCCCATTTTTATCTTGGGTTACCAGGACCAGACCTATGGCTATAATGTGACGACTTGTAGTTCTTCTTATAGTCTAGGAGATTGGCTCGTTATAGGGGTTGGTAGCGAGGAAAATGCGGCAGACCAGATTAAGCATTATCAGAAATTTACGGTTAATATTCCTGATGAAAATTTCATGCTGGAGATGGAGCAGGCTGGTTTTATTAGTCATCGTGAGAAGATTGCTAAACTCGGCATAGATTTTCAACCTTCTGATTTGACACAAGCACCTATCCTGAATGCCTGTCCAGTCGTTCTGGATTGTGAGGTCGACAGAATTATTGAGGAAGATGGTATCTGTCATATCTTTGCTAAGATCCTAGACCGCTTTGCTGATCCTGGTTTGCTAGATGATAAGGGCCATTTCCGTAACGATTCTTTTGCACCGACTTACTTTATGGGTGATGGCCATAAGCGTGTCTATCGCTATCTTGATGACCGTGTAGACTCCATGGGAAGCTTTATCAAGAAAGCGAGGAAGAGGGATGAAAAGAGCTGAGTTACCAGAACGAATCGAGACGGAGCGACTGGTCTTGCGAGTCCGTACAGTGGCGGATGCAGAGGCAATCTTTGACTTTGCCAGTCGTCCAGAAGTCTCCTACCCAGCTGGTTTTCCACCCGTCAAGACCTTGGAAGATGAAATCTATTACCTAGAACATATCCTTCCCGAGCGCAATCAAAAAGAAAATCTTCCAGCAGGCTATGGGATTGTGGTCAAAGGGACTGATAAGATTATCGGTTCTGTTGATTTCAACCATCGACACGAAGATGATGTGCTTGAGATTGGCTATACCTTGCACCCAGATTATTGGGGCCGAGGTTATGTACCAGAAGCAGCACGTGCTTTGATTGATTTAGGTTTTAAAGATTTAGGCCTTCACAAGATTGAGCTGACTTGCTTTAGCTACAATGTCCAAAGTCAACGTGTCGCTGAAAAACTCGGTTTCACTCTTGAAGCTCGCATAAGGGATCGCAAAGATGCTCAAGGCAACCGTTGTGACAGTCTCATATATGGCTTGCTGAAGAGTGAGTGGGAGGTGAATTATTAGGAGCAGATATAATGGAAATTGATGTAATTTTTACAATAGTAGTAGGAGTGGCTGCGCTTATAAGTCCAATCATTGTAGCGATACAAACTTCAAAACAAACCAAAAAAGAATTAATTATAAATTCAAGGTTTGATTGGTTAAAAAGTACAAAAAAAATTCTAGATGATTATATAAAAAAGTTACACGAGTATAGCATCTCAGAACAAGTTGATTTAAATTTAATAAATGAATCTATTGAGTTAAAAACAAAATTAGAGCTACAATTTAAACCTTATGAAATTAGGGTAAAGAATATCGAAATTAACGATAGTACTACTGATTCTGATAATTTCAAAAATATTAAAAAATTTATAGATGATACATACAAAGATACTAGAAGCATAATAAAAAATGATGATTTAGAAGCTTTGTTATTGGATTTTTTAAATTTCTCGCAAATAATTTTAGAAGAATCTTACAAAAATAAAGCGATTTATAAAGAGGAAATTAATTTTCTTATTGATGAAATTGTACTGTTACAAATAGGAATTCAAAAAAATGAGTGGGATAGAATTAATTTGATTGAAAAATCTTTCTTTAATAATTTTTTTGAAGAAGTGAAGAATTCGTATAATAAATCATTAAATCAAAAAGATAGAAATTATACTGAAATTACATTAAAAAATGTTAATCATGTGATAGAGATTTACATTGAAAAATCTAAACATAATCACGATACTGAAAATTTGAAAGTGACAAAAATTAAAAGAGAAATTACCAATGACTCCCAGAAAAAAGTTCTTTCAAAAGATGGTTTTGACTTCACTTTTATTAAAGGCGTTGATACTGTTCCTAAATATATGAATAGAATGCTTGAAGAAATGAAGGACAATGATTTTGAATTTAAAGAATTATATGGTAAGAGAGGACATAAGTATCTTGTGAAATCTACAACTGAAGATGCAAGTACAGGGTTTGCTCGCTTCAGAGATTTCACTGATAAAAATGGAGATAAGTGGTTCTATGATGTCAACTTAACACCGGAAGAATCAGAAGTGGTTATACAAAATATATTTGAAAAAAATGATGTCTTAAAAAATAATTAAAGCTTGGAAAAAAATGTAGAAGGAGCACACACATGTCTAAAGAACTTTCACCTAAATACAATCCAGCCGAGGTTGAGGCTGGTCGTTACCAAAAATGGCTTGACGCTGATATTTTCAAGCCTTCAGGCGATCAAAAGGCTAAGCCTTATTCAATCGTGATTCCACCACCAAACGTAACTGGTAAACTTCACCTTGGTCACGCTTGGGATACAACTCTTCAAGATATCATCATCCGTCAAAAACGTATGCAAGGTTTCGATACACTTTGGCTTCCAGGTATGGACCACGCAGGTATTGCCACTCAAGCTAAGGTTGAAGCGCGTTTGGCTGAAGACGGCATCTCTCGTTATGACCTTGGCCGTGAAAAATTCCTAGACAAGGTCTGGGAATGGAAAGATGAGTATGCGACAACTATCAAGGAACAATGGGGCAAGATGGGGCTCTCTGTAGACTACTCGCGTGAGCGTTTCACCCTTGACGAAGGTCTTTCAAAAGCGGTTCGTAAAGTCTTTGTAGAGCTTTACAAAAAAGGTTGGATTTACCGTGGTGAATTTATCATCAACTGGGATCCAAAAGCTCGTACAGCCCTTTCTGATATCGAGGTTATTCACAAGGATGTGGAAGGTGCCTTCTACCACATGAACTACATGTTGGAAGACGGTTCACGTGCCCTTGAAGTGGCAACAACACGTCCTGAAACTATGTTTGGGGATACTGCCGTAGCGGTTAACCCAAACGATGACCGTTATAAAGATTTGATTGGTAAAAATGTTATCTTGCCAATCTTGAACAAGCCAATCCCAATCGTTGGGGACGAACACGCAGACCCTGAGTTTGGTACTGGTGTGGTTAAAATCACACCTGCCCATGACCCTAATGACTTCTTGGTTGGTCAACGTCATAACTTGCCACAAGTCAATGTCATGAACGATGATGGTACCATGAATGAATTGGCTGGTGAATTCAACTGCATGGACCGCTTTGAAGCTCGTAAGGCTGTTGTTAAGAAATTGGAAGAAATCGGTGCCCTTGTTGAAATTGAGAAAATGACTCACTCAGTTGGTCACTCAGAGCGTACAGGTGTGCCTGTTGAGCCACGCTTGTCTACACAATGGTTCGTTAAGATGGATCAATTGGCGAAAAATGCCATCGCAAACCAAGACACAGACGACAAGGTTGATTTCTACCCACCTCGTTTCAACGATACCTTCCTTCAATGGATGGAAAATGTCCACGACTGGGTAATTTCTCGTCAGCTCTGGTGGGGTCACCAAATCCCTGCTTGGTACAATGCTGAGGGTGAAATGTACGTCGGTGAAGAAGCACCAGAAGGCGACGGATGGAAACAGGATGAAGACGTCTTGGACACTTGGTTCAGTTCTGCCCTCTGGCCATTCTCAACTATGGGCTGGCCTGATGTGGAAGCAGAAGACTTCAAACGTTACTTCCCAACTTCAACCTTGGTTACAGGTTACGACATCATCTTCTTCTGGGTGTCTCGTATGATCTTCCAATCATTGGAATTCACAGGACGCCAACCATTTAAGAACGTCTTGATCCACGGTTTGATTCGTGACGAGCAAGGACGTAAGATGTCTAAGTCACTCGGTAACGGGATTGACCCAATGGATGTTATCGAGAAATATGGTGCTGATGCTCTCCGTTGGTTCCTTTCAAATGGTTCTGCACCAGGTCAAGACGTGCGTTTCTCTTACGAAAAAATGGATGCTTCTTGGAACTTCATTAACAAGATCTGGAACATCTCTCGTTACATTCTCATGAACAATGAAGGTTTGACCTTGGATGTAGCACGTGAAAATGTAGCTAAAGTGGCTGCTGGTCAAGCAGGTAATGTCACAGACCGTTGGATTCTCCACAACCTCAATGAAACCATTGGAAAAGTTACTGAGAACTTTGACAAGTTCGAATTTGGTGTGGCTGGTCACATCCTCTACAACTTCATCTGGGATGAGTTTGCGGACTGGTATGTTGAGTTGACTAAGGAAGTGCTTTACAGCGATAACGAAGACGAAAAGGTTATCACTCGTTCTGTCCTTCTATATACTTTGGACCAAATCTTGCGTCTCCTTCACCCAATCATGCCATTCGTAACTGAGGAAATCTACGGTCAAATCTCTGAAGGAACAATCGTGACTGCGGAATACCCAGTGGTTCGTCCAGAATTTGAAAACGAAGAAGCGGCAGCTGGCGTCGAAGCTCTTAAAGATGTGATTCGCTCCGTTCGTAACTCACGTGCAGAAGTGAACGTAGCGCCAAGTAAACCAATCACTATCTTGATCAAGACAAGCGACAGCAAGCTCGATGCCTTCTTCAATGACAATGTCAACTACATCAAACGCTTCACAAACCCAGAACACTTGGAAATTGCAGCAGATGTAGCAGTACCTGACTTGGTTATGTCAAGTATCATCACAGGCGCAGAAATCTACTTGCCACTCGCTGACCTCCTCAATGTCGAAGAAGAATTGGCCCGTCTTGAAAAAGAATTGGCTAAATGGCAAAAAGAACTCGATATGGTTGGTAAGAAACTTAGTAACGAACGCTTCGTAGCCAATGCCAAACCAGAAGTCGTCCAAAAAGAACGCGACAAACAAGAAGATTACCAAGCTAAATACGATGCAACAGTAGTACGTATTGAAGAGATGAAGAAACTGGTTAAATAAACACAGAAACACGGCGGAATGCCGTGTTTTTTTGGTATAATTAAAAAATAATACTATATATTGGAGTGCTTAGTTTGATTATTTCATATTTAACTATACTATTGTTATTCATAGGTATGTCGGTTTATTTTTTATGTAAAAATCTTAGGATTTCTGATTTAGTTTTTTATTTCATTTTTTGTAATCTTGTAGTTAATTTTGTAAATAACGATATGTTAATTATGTGGTTTACCAAACTATTATGGCTTGTTATTATAATACCTTACTTATTGTTATTAGGAAGTATTTATAGTAAGGTTTTAACTTTCATGCAAAAGTCTTTAGCATGGTTTATCTATATCATTTTTTTATTAGGAGAATTTCTTTTTATTTCAAAATTTGAACTAGAATATAAAATTCTATTCTATTTTTTAACCATAATTTTATCATATAGATTATTACTTAGTGGGATATCATTTTTACTTTTAGGAATTCCTTATATCAAAGATGTGTTTGAGCTATTTTTAATTAGATTTAAAATTATTAAGCAGAATATTTTAATAGATAATTTGAATTTCTATACAAAAATGTTGGCTATAACAAGTTTTGTTTTTATGTATCTTATTATTAGACTTAATCCAGTAAATATTAAGTTTATAGACTCTGGCTCTAAAATTAATTTTTCAGATGGTCTATTTTCTACAATAAAGAATGTGACTCCTGTACTCTCTTTATATGGAATGTACTTTGGATTTCTTCAGTTTATAGCTAATACTGCTGAAAAAGATATTTATATGGGTGAAAATAAATTAAATTATATATTGAATCGCTCTTCCGCGTATCAGTTAAGCAAGTCAAAAATGTTTTATTTTTTTATTCTATCTTTTTGTTTAATCCCATTTTTGTCTGTTTTTCTTTATAGAAATACTCTGTTTACTCATTTACAAAAAGATCTAAATATTATCTGGCAGTTAGACTTTTTATTTTTATTATTATTATATCTTTTTTTAGTTATAACTATGATAAAAACAGTCAGTACAACTATTGAATTGAGAATTGGTAAAGGAAAGTGGATTGAATCTAAAATCCTTATTGATTATAAAATTTTTTATGAAAATTTATTTTGGAAATCTTATAGTTTAGACAAGCCATCTATGTTTTTTAGTAGTTTAAAAAAAGACATAGAGAAAATAATCGAGTATAGCGAAGTAGAACAATTGTTAAATGGAGTTTTTGATGAAGTATTTGAGGCGTTTAAATATAAGTCATATAATAATAGGTGGATTGATAGTAATATACCTAAGTTGCTAAGTTATTATCCAAAATATATTAATGAATTTACGACCTTTATGAAAAAATGTAATATAGATAAAAATATTTCATCAAAAAGTTGGTTCTATATATTTGAGTTACATCAGCAAATGTTGGAGTTGATAATAAAGTATAATAAGAGTGAGTTATTAAAAGTTGATGAATTTGTATACGATATTGAAAGTAATAGTTTCACAAAAATGTATAAATTGCTATTTGATACTTTAATTCTGAGAAGAGATGTTTTAAGTCTGCTGATTTCAGATTATTCTAATTTGGAAAGCAATAGCAACAATTATTTTTTGATATACAATACTCCTAATGATAGAGCTATATTTAAAATTAGAGAATATAAGTGCAAATCACTTCTTAAGCTCTATCTATCTGTAAATGATAATTCTATTGATATTGGTCATATAAATTACTTGAACAATGAGAATTTTAAAGAGTTTTATTCAAAAGTTGGTTTTGAATTTTTAAGTGATAAAGGTAGACTGCGAACATTTGATAAGAAAGATGTTTTAAATAAGATAATTTTAAGTATGAATAATGAGTACAGTCTTGCTTTTATGTTATATCAATTGTTATATACAGATTATACAGAATGGGATGATAACATTGAATTTTATGATGCTGAGATTAAAAAAATAATGAGATGTGATGAAGAACGGCAAAACTACCTTTTCAATCAAGCTAAAGAAAAAATTTTAAGCACAAATATCAGCCATCGTATTACAGATAAACTTTTAGATAATCTATGGACAAAACGAAAAGAAAAAATCACAGATTTTTATTGGTTTAATCAGTTTGGTAGAAGGCATCAAATGTCAGAACTTAAAATTATATATGTTCAATGGCTACTATCAGGTAAAGAATTTTCATTCTCAAGCCGATTTTATTTTATAAATGATTCATTCAGCATTAGTAAAGTAACAACAAAAATGAAGAAAAGTGAAAAAAGTATAAAAGTTTCCAGTAATAAGTTGCATTGGATACGTGTTAGAAATAAAGAGAAGATGGATAACTTCTGTAGAGAATATTTCCTTCTTACTGATAAATTAGATTCAATTTTCACTAATAAATTTTATTTGCTCGATCAAAATGAAGTACAATTATCAGTTGAATATCTTTTGAAGACAAATAAAGTTGACCTATCAAATGTAATAGAAAATCTATCAGTATCAAGTTTATTACGTCTAGAGCGGATATTAAGCTATAGGGACCACCGTTATAATCGATATTTCAGTTATACTAGTAGAACTATTTTTGATTCCATGAGTTCTAATAGTCCATTTTATTGGTCCGGTGGGGAAGGAGTATTAGAATTTTATATACTCAAAATTATTGATAGTTCTTATGATGTTTTATACAGGGATACCCAATTTTTAGATGGACTTAAACGTAGATTGATATCTTCATTGAATTTCCATAATTTTACAGTCAATGAATATGTTGAATTAATTTCTGAAAAAGTTTCAACCATAGATAGTATTTCTATATTCCAAAAAGAAGAAATAATTTGTAAGTTGAATGATCTTTTATACAATACTGCAACAAAACATAATCAGAGTAGGCTAGATTATAAGAAACCATACAGATATAGGTAGATATATTCAGTATCTTATTTTAATATATAACATTTAGATAAATTTTCTTCTCTGAAAAAGTAAAATCTAAATCAAAAATAATTGGGTGAAAAATATTTCAATATTTGATTTGGTTATATCTTTTTTTGAATGAAAATCATAAGTAAATGAACTTTTCATGTTATACTAGAAAAGTCAAAATTTTAGCAAGCAGTTACCCTCATGACAAATTCTGTAAGGTCAAACCGATCTGAGAAGTACAACATTGCATCATTCTTCTCAGTTTTTGGGGAGGCTGAATTGGAATTTGAACTGGCCAACGAGTTCAGAGTGGTGTATGCCAATGAGTTTGATAAGTATGCGTGTCAGACTTATTAGTTAAACTATCCAGATACCTATTTGGATTGACGTAGACAATCCTCCTATGGATGTGATTACTTGGTTAGACAAAAAATAGTTATTTTCAAAGTTATGAAACCTCCTCTTTTCAGCTTTCTTTAAGCAACCCAAGTTATACTATAATCATTCTAATAAGTATTGCTGAACATGGTTCGGTAGAACTCACACCTCACACCTCTGACGATGAGTCAGAGAGTGAAACTTTCTTTTTTCATAAATCTCCCAAACAAGTCTAACCATAATGGGTTAGGCTTGTTTTTATGAAATAAGCAGAAAGTTTTTCATTAAAAGTAAACGCTTATGTAAGTAAAATGAAAACGTTAGGCAAAGTCAGTGAAAACGTCTAAAAAACCGTCAATTCATTGACTTTCGTGGAAAATAGGACTAAAATAGCAGGGTAAAAATAAATAAAAAGGAGAATTCTACTATGAATCTAACTATCTTAGCCCTCGGTTTGGCCGTTATGGGTGTATCTCTTGGTGAGGGTATCCTCGTTGCCAATATCGCTAAAGCTGCAGCTCGCCAACCTGAGATGTTTAGCAAACTTCAAACATTGATGTTTACTGGTGTTGCCTTTATCGAAGGTACCTTCTTCGTATTGTTTGCCCTTAGCTACATTGTCTAATAGACAAATAAAAGATGAAGGAGGGATGAGCAGTGGAAACTACAAGTAATCCAACCGTCTCATTATTTGGGATTGATTTTGACTTGACTGTCCTTGCCATGTCTCTCTTGACAGTAATTATCGTTTTTGGAGTGGTTTTTTGGTCAAGTCGTAAGATGACCATTAAACCAAAGGGAAAACAAAATGTGCTTGAGTTCATCTATGAGTTTGTGAACAGTACCATTTCTCAAAATCTTGGAAAATTCACGAAGAATTATAGTTTGCTCTTGTTTGTAATTTTCACCTTTGTTTTTACAGCAAACAACTTAGGTTTGCTTGTGTCTGTAAAAAGTGAGCATTACAATTTTTGGACTTCTCCAACATCGAACTTCGGTGTTACTATCACTCTTTCTTTGATTATTACCCTCATTAGTCATATTGAGGGGATCCGTAAAAAAGGGTTTAAAGGCTATCTAAAGGGCTACCTTTCACCATACCCAGCTATGCTCCCAATGAACATTTTGGAACAATTAACCAACCTTGCTTCATTGGCCTTGCGTTTGTTTGGTAACATTTATTCTGGTGAGGTACTTACTGGCTTGATTCTTCAATTGGTGACCTGGTCTGCTTTTGCAGCACCTGTATCCTTTGCTTTGAACCTTGTCTGGGTTGCCTTTTCAGCCTTTATCGGCTTTATCCAAGCCTATGTCTTTATTATCCTAAGTTCAAACTATATTGGTGATAAAGTCAACGAAGAATAATTAAGAAAGGGAGAAATGAAATGTCATTACTGATTAATAGTACGACACTTGGTAATATCATTATCACACTCGGCTCAGTTTTTCTCTTGTATTACCTCATCCGTAAATTCGCATGGGATCAAATTACAGGAATCTTTGCTGCTCGTGAAAAGAAAATTGCCACAGATATTGATAGTGCTGAAAATGCTCGTCAAGAAGCAGAAAGCTTGGCACAAAAACGTCAAGATGAGTTGGCAGGTGCTCGCACTGAAGCAGCTCAAATTATTGATGGGGCCAAGGAAACTGGTAAAACTCAAGAATCTAAAATCATTGCAGAAGCACATGATGAAGCTAAACGCTTGAAAGAAAAAGCAAATCAAGACATCGCCCAAAGCCGTGTGGAAGCACTTGCTGGCGTTAAAGGTGAAGTTGCAGACTTAACTGTCCTCTTGGCGGAAAAAGTTATGAAACAAAACCTTGATGCTAAAGCGCAATCTGACTTGATTGATAGCTATCTTGATCAATTAGGAGATGCTTAATGGATAAGAAAACACAAGCTCTTGTTGAGCAGTATGCCAGAAGCCTGGTAGAAGTCGCTTTTGAACAAGACGCCGTGTCAACAATCCAAGAAGAAGTAAGGCAAATCCTAACAGTTTTTGCTGAAACAAATCTAAAAACCTTCTTGTCGCAGGAAAATGTGACAAGTGAAGCTAAAAAAGAAAGTTTGAGCTTGTTTCAAGAGTCTTGTTCAGTATATATGAACAATTTTCTTGAGGTAATCTTACTCAATGACCGTGCCAACATTCTCTATGATGTGTTGAAATTGGTCCTTGATCTCTTTGATCAAGAAGACAATACTTACGATGTTACAGTGACATCAGCAAGTCCCTTGTCTGAGGAGCAAAAAGCCCGACTTTTGGCGATTGTTTCACAAAAATTTGAGATTAAGACACGTCGTTTAGTAGAAAAAATTGATGAGGACCTCATCGGAGGATTCGTCATCAAAGCAAAAAATAAGGTTGTTGACACGTCAATTCGCAGTCAATTGCAAACCTTTAAAACGAATTTGAAATAGAAAGTGGTGTGACTTTTGGCAATTAACGCACAAGAAATTAGCGCTTTAATTAAAAAGCAAATTGAAAACTTCCAGCCAAACTTTGACGTCACTGAAACTGGTGTCGTTACCTATATCGGTGACGGTATCGCACGTGCTCGTGGTCTTGATAATGCCATGAGTGGTGAGTTGCTCGAATTTGAAAATGGTGCCTATGGTATGGCCCAAAACCTTGAAACTAATGATGTCGGTATCATTATCTTGGGGGATTTCGTAGCAATTCGTGAAGGCGATATTGTTAAACGTACTGGAAAAATCATGGAAGTTCCAGTTGGTGAAGCCCTTATTGGTCGTGTAGTAAACCCACTTGGGCAACCAGTTGATGGTCTTGGTGACATCGAAACAACAGGTTTCCGTCCAGTTGAAACACCTGCTCCAGGTGTTATGCAACGTAAATCAGTTTCTGAGCCATTGCAAACTGGTCTTAAGGCGATTGATGCCTTGGTTCCAATTGGACGTGGTCAACGTGAATTGGTCATCGGGGACCGCCAAACTGGTAAAACTTCAGTAGCCATTGATGCTATCTTGAACCAAAAAGGGCAAGATATGATCTGTATTTATGTGGCTATTGGTCAAAAAGAATCAACAGTTCGTACACAAGTAGAAACTCTCCGTAAACATGGTGCTCTTGATTACACAATCGTTGTGACTGCCTCAGCATCACAACCATCACCATTGCTTTACATCGCACCTTACGCTGGTGTTGCAATGGCTGAAGAGTTCATGTATAACGGAAAACACGTCTTGATTGTTTATGATGATTTGTCTAAACAAGCCGTGGCCTACCGTGAACTTTCATTGCTTCTCCGTCGTCCACCAGGTCGTGAAGCCTACCCAGGGGATGTCTTCTATCTCCACTCACGTCTTTTGGAACGTTCAGCTAAAGTTTCAGATGATCTTGGTGGTGGTTCAATTACTGCCTTGCCAATCATCCAAACGCAAGCCGGAGATATCTCAGCTTATATCGCAACAAACGTTATCTCAATCACAGATGGACAAATCTTCTTGCAAGAAAACTTGTTTAACTCAGGTATTCGTCCAGCCATTGATGCGGGTTCTTCCGTATCACGTGTAGGTGGATCAGCGCAAATTAAAGCGATGAAGAAGGTTGCTGGTACACTTCGTCTTGACTTGGCTTCATATCGTGAACTTGAAGCCTTTACGCAATTTGGTTCAGATTTGGATGCTGCGACTCAAGCGAAATTGAACCGTGGTCGTCGTACAATCGAAGTTTTGAAACAACCGCTTCATAAACCACTTCCAGTTGAGAAACAAGTTGTTATCCTTTACGCTTTGACACACGGTTTCTTGGATAGTGTTCCGGTTGATCAAATCTTGGATTTTGAAGAAGCACTCTATGACTACTTTGATAGTCACCATGAGGATATCTTTGAAATTATTCGTACAACTAAGGATCTTCCTGAGGAATCTGTACTTAATGAAGCTATCCAAGCTTTCAAAGATCAGTCAGAATACAAATAGAAATAGGGAGGACAGCATATGGCAGGCTCTCTAAGAGAAATCCAAGCAAAAATTGCTTCAACTAAGAAAACGAGTCAAATCACAGGAGCCATGCAAATGGTTTCTGCCTCAAAATTGACACGTTCTGAGCAAGCTGCTAAAGATTTCCAAATCTATGCCTCAAAAATTAGACAGATCACAACAGATCTTCTACATTCAGAATTGATTAATGGTTCGTCAAATCCAATGTTGGATGCACGCCCAGTTCGTAAGACAGGTTACATTGTCATTACTTCAGATAAAGGACTCGTTGGAGGTTATAACTCAACAATTCTTAAAGCTGTATTGGACATGATTAAACGTGACCATGATTCTGAAGATGAATATGCTATCATTTCTATTGGTGGAACAGGTTCAGATTTCTTCAAGGCTCGTAACATGAATGTTGCTTTTGAACTTCGTGGCCTTGAAGATCAACCTAGTTTTGAACAAGTCGGAAAAATCATTTCTAAAGCTGTAGGAATGTATCAAAATGAACTTTTTGATGAACTCTATGTGTGCTATAATCACCATGTTAACAGTTTGTCTAGCGAAGTTCGTGTGGAACAAATGCTTCCTATCGCTGATTTGGATCCCAATGAATCAGAAGGTCATGTGTTGACCAAGTTTGAATTGGAACCAGATCGTGACACTATTTTGGATCAACTCTTACCACAATATGCGGAGAGTCTTATCTACGGTGCTATCGTAGATGCCAAAACAGCTGAGCACGCAGCGGGTATGACTGCAATGCAGACAGCCACTGATAATGCTAAGAATGTGATTAACGATTTGACAATCCAATATAACCGTGCGCGTCAAGCTGCCATCACTCAGGAAATTACTGAAATTGTTGGTGGTGCAAGTGCACTTGAATAGCTAGAGATTTGTCTTAATTAGACACACATGAAAAAGGGATGATTGTCATCCAAAAAACTATCATAAGGAGAAAACAATGAGCTCAGGCAAAATTGCTCAGGTTGTTGGTCCTGTTGTAGACGTAGCGTTTGCAGCTGGTGATAAACTCCCTGAGATTAACAATGCATTGGTCGTTTATACTGACGAACAAAAGTCTAAACGTATCGTGCTCGAAGTAGCTCTTGAACTTGGAGAAGGTGTGGTTCGTACCATTGCCATGGAATCTACTGATGGATTGACTCGTGGACTAGAAGTTCTGGACACTGGTCGTCCAATCAGCGTTCCTGTTGGTAAAGATACCCTTGGACGTGTCTTTAACGTTCTTGGTGATACCATTGACTTGGAAGCACCTTTTGCAGAAGATGCAGAGCGTGAACCAATTCACAAAAAAGCACCAACTTTCGATGAATTGTCAACATCTACTGAAATCCTTGAAACAGGGATTAAAGTTATCGACTTGCTTGCCCCTTACCTTAAAGGTGGTAAAGTCGGACTCTTTGGTGGTGCCGGTGTTGGTAAAACCGTTCTTATTCAAGAGTTGATTCACAACATTGCCCAAGAGCACGGTGGTATTTCCGTGTTTACAGGTGTTGGTGAACGTACACGTGAAGGTAATGACCTTTACTGGGAAATGAAAGAATCTGGCGTTATTGAGAAAACAGCCATGGTCTTCGGTCAAATGAACGAACCACCTGGAGCACGTATGCGTGTTGCTCTTACTGGTTTGACAATTGCGGAATACTTCCGTGATGTCGAAGGTCAAGACGTGCTTCTCTTCATCGATAATATCTTCCGTTTCACTCAAGCGGGTTCTGAGGTTTCTGCCCTTCTTGGTCGTATGCCATCAGCCGTTGGTTACCAACCTACACTTGCTACTGAAATGGGTCAATTGCAAGAACGTATCACATCAACTAAAAAAGGTTCTGTTACATCAATCCAAGCCATCTACGTTCCAGCCGATGACTATACTGACCCAGCGCCAGCTACAGCATTTGCTCACTTGGATTCAACAACCAACCTTGAACGTAAGTTGACACAAATGGGTATTTACCCAGCCGTTGACCCATTGGCATCAAGCTCACGTGCCCTTTCACCTGAAATTGTTGGTGAAGAACACTATGCTGTTGCGACTGAAGTTCAACGTGTGCTTCAACGTTACCGTGAATTGCAAGATATTATCGCTATCCTTGGTATGGATGAATTGTCAGACGAAGAAAAAACATTGGTTGGACGTGCTCGTCGTATCCAATTCTTCTTGTCACAAAACTTTAACGTTGCTGAACAGTTTACAGGTCAACCAGGTTCTTATGTTCCAGTTGCTGAAACCGTTCGTAGCTTTAAAGAAATCCTTGAAGGTAAATATGACAATCTTCCAGAAGATGCCTTCCGTAGCGTAGGTCCAATTGAGGATGTAGTAACTAAAGCTAAAGCTATGGGCTACTAATGAGGTGAAGATATGGCACAAATGACCGTACAAGTGGTAACTCCGGATGGTCTGAAATATGACCACCATGCCAGCTTTATCCACGCGGTTACTAAAGATGGTCAAATTGGTATCTTGCCAGGCCATATTAACTTGATTGCGCCACTTGAAGTGGATGAACTCAAGGTTCGTCGTGTGGATGACGAGAGTCACGTCGATTGGATTGCCGTAAACGGTGGTATCATCGAAGTTAAAGATGATTTTATTACTATCGTTGCCGATTCAGCAGAACGTGAACGCGACATTGACGTTTCTCGTGCCGAACGTGCCAAGCAACGTGCCGAACGTGACTTGGAAGAAGCAACTAAATCTGACCGTATTGATGAAGTTCAACGTGCTCAGGTTGCTCTCCGTCGAGCACTTAATCGTATCAGTGTCGGTACAAAATAAGACAACAAAAAACGAGACTTTGGTCCCGTTTTTTATTTGTCGTAAAAGAAAACATGAGAAGTAGCAAAGTTATCAAAGAAAGCTCATTTTAAAACCTATCTGAAGGTAAGATAAAAAATCAGATTTCCAGTCCTGAAAACGGTTAATTTAGCTTTTACTTTAGTTTAAGGTATCAAAGTGTTATAATATAAGCTGTTAGCTTTATATTTTAAGAGAAAATGTATAGTAACGTAATAGAAAGTATGAGTTTTTTAAAGATATGAAAATTGAAAAGAAGCATCTTTTAGATTACACCATCTTGATACCTTATTTAATCTTATCCATAGTTGGTTTAATAGTAGTGTATTCAACAACAAGTGCTCGTTTAGTAGCCTTGGGAGCCAATCCCTTCGCATCTGTTATAAACCAAGGAGCCTTTTGGTTGGTATCCTTGTTCTCTATTTTTTTCATCTACCGACTGAAGTTGAACTTTCTCAGGAAAGATAAGCTTTTGGGTGTTGTTATTGCCTTTGAGATTTTACTTTTGGTCATTGCCAAATTTTTCACCAGGGAAATCAATGGTGCCAATGGTTGGATTGTGCTTGGTCCCTTGTCTTTCCAACCAGCGGAGTACCTTAAGATCATTGTTGTCTGGTTTTTGGCACACACTTTTTCAAAAAAACAGTCTGCTATAGAACGTTATGACTACCAAGCCTTGACGAAGAATAGATGGATTCCTAGGAATGGTAAGGAACTTAATGACTGGCGTGTTTATTTGCTTGTAATGATTGGTTTGGTTGCTATCCAACCTGACTTGGGTAATGCGGCTATCATTGTATTGACTACGGTAGTTATGTTTTCAATTTCTGGTGTTGGCTACCGTTGGTTCACGGCCTTATTTGCAGGCATTGTAGGGATTTCATCAGCCTTCCTTGGTTTAATTGCCTTGGTTGGGGTTCAAACCATGGCTAAGGTACCTATCTTCGGTTATGTTGCCAAGCGTTTCGCAGCATATTTTAATCCGTTCAAGGATTTGACTGGATCTGGTCTCCAGCTATCTCATTCCTACTATGCTATGAGTAATGGGGGCTGGTTCGGTCTTGGACTTGGAAATTCGATTGAAAAAACTGGTTATCTCCCAGAAGCTACAACAGACTTTGTGTTTTCAATTGCAATTGAAGAGTTAGGTCTTATCGGAGCTGGCTTGATTCTGGCCCTCCTCTTTTTCCTCATTCTTCGTATTATGATTGTGGGAGTAAAGGCACGAAATCCTTTTAACTCTATGATGGCATTGGGTGTAGGTGCCTTAATGCTAATGCAGGTCTTCGTTAACATCGGAGGAATCTCAGGGCTAATTCCATCAACAGGGGTTACCTTCCCCTTCCTTTCGCAAGGAGGTAACTCTCTTTTAGTGACTTCAGTTGGGATAGCCTTTGTCTTGAACATCGCTGCTAATGAAAAGCGTGATAATATTGTTCAAGCGATTGAGGATGAGTTATCTCAGACTCAAGAATTGGAAAATCAAGATGAAAAAATCGTACCTTTAAGAAGAAGTCGTTAATACGGCTTCTTTTTTCGTTAGATGGTGTTAGTCAGTAGTATGAATATAGTGAAAGCTAATAGGAGCATTAGAAATAGAATTATTGAAAGGAATATTTGTAATTACTCTAAAGAAAAACTGAAAACTATATAAAATACTTGCAATTCTATGACATTTTGATAGAATAGTAGAGTAAAGTTAGACTGTATTGCCTACTGTCTATCTATAAAATATATTTTATTGGAGGCTTTTCCTAAATGGCAAAAGAAAAATACGATCGTAGTAAACCACACGTTAACATTGGTACAATCGGACACGTTGACCACGGTAAAACTACTTTGACAGCTGCTATCACAACTGTATTGGCTCGTCGTCTTCCTAGCGCAGTTAACACACCAAAAGACTACGCTTCAATCGACGCTGCTCCAGAAGAACGTGAACGCGGTATCACAATCAACACTGCACACGTTGAGTATGAAACTGAAAAACGTCACTACGCTCACATCGACGCGCCAGGACACGCGGACTACGTTAAAAACATGATCACTGGTGCCGCTCAAATGGACGGTGCGATCCTTGTAGTAGCATCTACTGACGGACCAATGCCACAAACTCGTGAGCACATCCTTCTTTCACGTCAGGTTGGTGTTAAACACCTTATCGTCTTCATGAACAAAGTTGACTTGGTTGACGATGAAGAATTGCTTGAATTGGTTGAAATGGAAATCCGTGACCTTCTTTCAGAATACGATTTCCCAGGTGATGACATTCCAGTTATCCAAGGTTCAGCTCTTAAAGCTCTTGAAGGTGATTCTAAATACGAAGACATCATCATGGACTTGATGAACACTGTTGACGAATACATTCCAGAACCAGAACGTGACACTGACAAACCATTGTTGCTTCCAGTCGAAGACGTATTCTCAATCACTGGTCGTGGTACTGTTGCTTCAGGACGTATCGACCGTGGTGTTGTTCGTGTCAATGACGAAGTTGAAATCGTTGGTCTTAAAGAAGAAATCCAAAAAGCAGTTGTTACTGGTGTTGAAATGTTCCGTAAACAACTTGACGAAGGTATTGCCGGAGATAACGTCGGTGTCCTTCTTCGTGGTATCCAACGTGATGAAATCGAACGTGGTCAAGTATTGGCTGCACCTGGTTCAATCAACCCACACACTAAATTCAAAGGTGAAGTTTACATCCTTTCTAAAGAAGAAGGTGGACGTCACACTCCATTCTTCAACAACTACCGTCCACAGTTCTACTTCCGTACAACTGACGTAACAGGTTCAATCGAACTTCCTGCAGGTACTGAAATGGTTATGCCTGGTGATAACGTGACTATCGACGTTGAGTTGATCCACCCAATCGCCGTTGAACAAGGTACAACATTCTCTATCCGTGAAGGTGGACGTACTGTTGGTTCAGGTATCGTATCTGAAATCGAAGCTTAATTAATATTAAGTTCCCAATACAATTATTCGTCAGACAATAATTGAGAGAGTCGAGTTTACTCGGCTCTTTTTGGTGTTTGAAAATGTTTGTATTCTATACTTTTAAACTGTTTAAGGTCCTTAAGCTAAGTTTTGATAGTGATAAATAGACATAAAGCAGATCGAGTTTTCGGAATTTTCCTAAAATCCTAGTAATAGTAAGGGATTTGTGATAAAATAAACGAGTAAATAAATAAAAGAAGAGGTATGTGAAATGTCACGTAAACCATTTATCGCTGGTAACTGGAAAATGAACAAAAATCCAGAAGAAGCAAAAGCATTCGTTGAAGCTGTAGCATCAAAACTTCCTTCATCAGATCTTGTTGAAGCTGGTATCGCAGCTCCTGCAGTTGACTTGACAGCTGTACTTGCCGCTGCTAAAGGTTCAAACCTTAAAGTTGCTGCACAAAACACTTACTTTGAAAATGCTGGTGCCTTCACTGGTGAAACTAGCCCACAAGTTTTGAAAGAAATCGGTACTGACTACGTTGTTATCGGTCACTCAGAACGTCGTGACTACTTCCACGAAACTGATGAAGACATCAACAAAAAAGCAAAAGCAATCTTTGCTAACGGTATGCTTCCAATCATCTGTTGTGGTGAATCACTTGAAACTTACGAAGTTGGTAAAGCAGCAGAATTCGTAGGTGCTCAAGTTTCAGCTGCTCTTGCTGGATTGACTGCAGAACAAGTAGCTTCAACAGTAATCGCATACGAACCAATCTGGGCTATCGGTACTGGTAAATCAGCTTCACAAGACGACGCACAAAAAATGTGTAAAGTTGTTCGTGACGTTGTAGCTGCTGACTTTGGTCAAGAAGTTGCTGACAAAGTACGTGTTCAATACGGTGGATCAGTTAAACCTGAAAACGTTGCTGAATACATGGCTTGTCCAGACGTTGACGGAGCTCTTGTAGGTGGTGCATCGCTTGAAGCTGAAAGCTTCTTGGCATTGCTTGACTTCGTTAAATAATTTTACATAAAGTCGGGGTTTCCCTCGGCTTTTTTGTTTTTTGATGAATAGATTTAATAATTGCTTGGGATAAGACAAATGCTATTGGTTTGTAAAAACGAACGCTTTAGGTCCTGTCTTTTATAGGTTTAGGGTCTCACGAATAGAATTGGACTGCCCAAAGAGATAGATAATATGCTATAATTAAAATAGTATAACTAGAGCTCAGACGCTAATAGTCTGTATGCTCCGCATTTTTTCCCAAAAAAGGAGAGTTAGAATCATGACTTTTGATGCAATTGACCAAATGGCGGTCAGTACTATTCGTTCGCTTTCGATCGAGGCAATTCAAGCCGCGAATTCTGGGCACCCAGGTCTTCCTATGGGTGCAGCGCCAATGGCTTATGTGCTTTGGAACCATGTGATGAATGTTAATCCAAAGACTAGCCGTAACTGGACAAACCGTGACCGTTTTGTTCTTTCTGCAGGTCATGGTTCTGCTTTGCTTTATAGTCTATTGCACCTTTCTGGCTATGATGTGACAATGGACGACTTGAAGAATTTCCGTCAATGGGGCTCTAAGACTCCAGGTCACCCTGAAGTTAACCATACTGATGGTGTTGAAGCAACATCAGGTCCTCTTGGTCAAGGGATTGCTAATGCTGTAGGTATGGCAATGGCTGAAGCACACTTGGCAGCTAAATTTAACAAACCTGGTTTTGATATTGTTGACCATTATACTTATGCCCTCCATGGCGATGGTTGTTTGATGGAAGGTGTTTCTCAAGAAGCTGCCAGTCTTGCTGGTCACCTTAAACTTGGTAAGTTGGTACTTCTTTACGATTCAAATGATATCTCACTTGATGGACCAACTTCAATGGCTTTCACAGAAGATGTTAAGGCTAAGTTTGAAGCTTATGGTTGGCAACACATTCTTGTCAAAGATGGTAATGATTTGGAAGCTATTGCTAAAGCCATCGAAGAAGCTAAGGCTGAGACAGATAAACCATCTATCATTGAAGTTAAGACAATCATTGGTTATGGAGCTGAAGGACAAGGAACATCAGCTGTCCACGGTGCTCCAATCGGTCAAGATGGTATTGATCACGCAAAAGGTGTTTACGGTTATGATGCACCGGCATTTACAGTTCCAGATGAAGTTGCTCGTCGTTTTGAAGCTGGTATTAAATTCCGTGGTGAAGCTGCTGAAAATGCTTGGCAAACTAAATTTGCAGAATATGAAACTGCTTACCCAGAATTGGCTGCTGAATACAAGGTTGCCTTTGCAAATGAACCTGTAAACGTTAACTTGAATGCTCATGAATTGGGTTCAGCAGTAGCTAGCCGTGTATCAAGCCAACAAGCTATCCAACAGATTTCTGAACAAGTTCCTTCATTCTGGGGAGGTTCAGCAGACCTTTCAGCTTCTAACAATACTATGGTTAAGGCTGAGTCTGATTTCCAAGCAGATAACTATGTTGGACGTAATATTTGGTTTGGTGTGCGTGAGTTTGCTATGGCTGCAGCGATGAATGGTATTGCTCTTCATGGTGGTACTCGTGTTTATGGTGGTACCTTCTTCGTCTTCTCAAACTACTTGCTTCCAGCAGTACGTATGGCAGCTCTTCAAAACTTGCCAGTAACTTATGTTATGACACACGACTCAGTAGCAGTTGGTGAAGATGGACCTACTCACGAACCAATCGAACAATTGGCAAGTGTGCGTTCAATGCCTAACCTTAACGTTATCCGTCCTGCAGATGGTAATGAAACTAATGCTGCATGGAAACGTGCCTTGGCTGAGACTGAACGTCCAACAATGCTAGTCTTGACACGTCAAAACTTGCCAGTCCTTGATGGTACTGCTGAAAATGCTGAAACTGGTGTCAATAAAGGAGCTTACATCATCTCAGAAGCAAAAGGTGATCTTGATGGTATCATCATTGCAACTGGTTCTGAAGTAAAATTGGCTCTTGATACGCAGGCTGCTCTTGAAGCTGAAGGTGTGCATGTTCGTGTTGTTTCAATGCCATCACAAAACCTCTTTGATGAACAAGAAGCTGCATATAAAGAAGAAGTCCTTCCAACAGCTGTGACAAAACGTTTGGCTATCGAAGCTGGAACTAGCTTTGGTTGGGGCAAATACGTTGGTCTTGCAGGTAAGACACTTACTATTGATACGTGGGGTGCCTCAGCACCTGGTGACCGTATCTTTAAAGAATATGGTTTCACTGTTGAAAATGCAAGTCAACTTTACAAATCATTGTAAGAAAAGAAAGAGCTTGGTTCGTCTAAGTTCTTTTTTGTAAATTTCATACAGAACTTGACTTTTTAGGACATAGTGCTAGAATGACTGTGTCAGCCGATTTAGCTCAGTTGGTAGAGCAACGCACTCGTAACGCGTAGGTCACAGGTTCGAAACCTGCAATCGGCATGGTCAGAAGTATTCAGATAGAAAAAGGGGTTTTTAGAAACCTCTGTTTTCTTTTGTCCTAGATTGTTCATTTAAGCTAAAATTTGATAAAATAGAAGATGAAAAAAATCAGAAGGAAGTATCATGTCAAAAGGGTTATTAATCTCAATTGAAGGGCCAGACGGTGCTGGAAAGACTACAGTTTTGGAGGCGCTTTTGCCTCGTCTTAGAGAAGCCTATCCAGTCAAAGTCGTGACGACACGTGAACCAGGCGGAGTAGCTATTGCAGAGCAAATCCGTGAGGTTATTTTGGATGTCAATAATACGGCTATGGATGCTAAGACAGAGCTCTTGCTCTATATTGCGGCTCGTCGTCAACATCTGGTTGAGAAGGTTTTGCCAGAGCTTGAAAAAGGCAATATGGTCATCATGGATCGTTTTATTGATTCATCAGTTGCTTATCAAGGTACTGGCCGTGGCTTGAATCAGGATGAGATTGCCTGGTTAAATGCCTATGCGACCGATGGTTATAAACCTGATGTGACCCTATTGTTTGATGTGGATTCTGAGACTGGTTTGGCCCGCATTGCAGCCAGCAGTGAACGTGAAGTCAATCGGTTGGATTTAGAGAAGCTTGACTTGCATCAGCGTGTACGTCAAGGTTATTTAGATTTAGCACAGGCTGAACCAGAACGTATCAAGCTAATCGATGCCTCACAGGCTTTTGAAGATGTTGTAGAGGACGCTTGGAAAGTAATTAAAGGCTATTTATAAGGAGCAAGATGAAGTTAGCTGAAAGTCAAAGCAAACTATTTGAAGAGTTTTCACAAATTATCAGGGAAAATCGTTTGAGTCATGCTTATTTGTTTTCGGGTGATTTTGGAAGTCTCGACATGGCTATTTGGCTAGCACAGAGTCGATTTTGTGTGACTCCTGAGAATGGTCTACCTTGTGGTCATTGTCGTCCCTGTCGCTTGATTGCACAGGGGGACTTTTCTGATGTTAAATTAGTAGAGCCGCAAGGACAGATTATTAAGACGGACACGATTCGTCAGTTGACCAGAGAGTTTAGTCAATCGAGTTTTGAGGGGCAGGCTCAGGTGTTTATCATTCGTGATGCAGATAAGATGCATGTCAATGCTGCCAATAGTCTATTAAAGTTTATTGAAGAACCTCAAAGTCAGATTTATATTTTTCTTTTGACAGCTGATGATAGTCGTATGTTACCGACGATTAAAAGTCGAGCTCAACTCTTTTATTTTCCTAAGAATCGGGCTTATCTGGAAGAATTGCTGCAGAAGGAAGGCTTGTTGCTGACACAAGCCAAAGTGTTGGCGGATTTTGCTAAAGATGATGTTCAGGCTTTAGACTTAGCTAAGGATAATAGGATTCTTGATCTGATTAATACAGTAGAGCGTTTTACACAGTCCCTGCTATCTAATCAGGACCTGCTTTATTTGGATGTTGCAAAACTGGCTGTCCAGTGTAGTGAAAAGTCGGAACAAGAGATGGTCTGGGCTTTTTTAACTTATCAATTGGGGAAGGATATACAAAATCCACAAGCAAGACGATGGTTAGGCTTAGTTTATGAGGCACGAAAAATGTGGCTAGCTAATGTCAGCTTTCAAAATGCGATGGAGTATATGGTATTATCATGACAGAAGTCATTGGAATAAAATTTGAAGAAACTGGAGCAGTAGAATATGTTGTTCCTGATAAAAATTATGCCAAAGATGACTTTGTAGTCGTTTTGGAGAAAAAAGATAAGCGCCTAGCTCAGGTTGTCATGGAAAACGCTGATTTTCCTGAGGTTAGTTTGCCTGCGGATTTGAATCGGGTTGAAGGATTGGCAGGGGAGAAAGATTTCGCTAGATATGATGAAAATCTTTTGAAGGCTGAAAAGAGTATGGGAGTAGTAGCTGATTTAATTGCTCAAAATCAGCTAGAAATGAAGGTCGTTGATATTGTCTTTCCACTAAATTGCTCTTATGTACTAATCAGTTTTGTTGCTGAAAAACGGGTAGATTTTCGTCAGTTGCTCAAAGATTTGGCTTCTTACTTTAAGACACGTATTGAGTTACGTCAGATTTCAAGTCGTGAGGAATCAAAGATTTATGGTGGCTTAGGACCTTGTGGTCGGGCACTTTGTTGTTCTAGTTTTTTGGGTGAATTCCCACCAGTATCGATTAAGATGGCTAAAAATCAGAGTTTATCTTTGAATTCTGGTAAGATGAATGGGGTCTGTGGTCGACTTATGTGTTGTCTCAGTTATGAAGATGACTTTTACCGAGATAGCAAGGCTAGTTATCCTGACTTGGGTGATGACATTGAAACCAAGGATGGTACAGGTCAGGTCGTTGCCATTGATGTAATTGCAGGGACCATTAAGGTTGTATTTGAAAAAGGGCGTGCGCCCCTAACTTATGGAGTGGAGGAAGTTCAGCTAAATGGAAAAGCGTGAATTGTATGATAAATTCGAGGAATTATCACAAAATTTGATGTCGATGTTGGCAGAAGTGGAAGCAATTAAGGCGAACTTCTCAGGGATTCTTGATGAAAATACGGCCCTCAAGTTGGAAAACGACAAGTTGCGTGAGCACTTGAGTCAAGTGGTTCAAGAGGAGACAGGGACTAAAATGTCTCATGGTAAGGTGAACCTCGAGGCTATTTATGATGATGGATTCCATATTTGTCCAGATTTTTACGGCCAACGTCGTGATAATAATGAAGCTTGTGGCTTCTGTGCAGAATTGTTGTACGGAGACTAAACATGCAGGTTCAAAAGAGTTTTAAGGGGCAATCTAGCTACGGTACCCTCTATCTGGTTCCCACACCTATTGGGAATTTGCAGGATATGACTTTTCGTAGTGTGCAAATCCTGAAAGAGGTGGATCTTATTTGTGCGGAGGACACGCGCAATACGGGTCTCTTGCTCAAGCATTTTGAGATTGAAACCAAGCAGTATTCTTTTCATGAGCACAATGCTTATGAGAAAATTCCAGATTTACTGGAGCGCTTGAAGTCAGGTCTTTCTTTGGCTCAGGTTTCTGATGCGGGGATGCCTTCTATTTCGGATCCTGGGCATGATTTGGTCAAAGCTGCCATTGCTGAGGATATTCCAGTGGTGGCCTTACCGGGAGCATCGGCTGGTATTACAGCCTTGATTGCCAGTGGTTTAGCACCCCAACCTCATATTTTTTATGGCTTCCTACCCCGTAAAAAAGGACAGCAGATTGATTTCTTCAAGGAAAAACTGTCTTATCCTGAGACACAGATTTTTTACGAGTCACCTTACCGTGTGGCGGACACCCTTGAAAATATGCATGAGGTCTATGGGAACCGTCAAGTAACTTTAGTTCGAGAATTGACCAAGCTTTATGAAGAGTACCAACGAGGATCTATTTCAGAAGTTTTAGATTATATTGCTAGTAATCCTCTCAAGGGTGAATGTTTACTGATTGTGGCTGGAGCTTCTGAAAATGATAAGGAAGAAAATCTAACATCAAATGTTACCCCGGTAGAGGCTGTAGAAGCTTTAATTGCCTCTGGAATGAAACCTAATCAGGCTATAAAAACCGTTGCTAAAGAGCGAAAAATGAATAGACAAGAGCTTTATAACCTTTTTCATGGGGTTTAAGAGGCTCTTTTTTGTGGCAACACAAGATGTTAGAAAAGAAAGAATTATCAAAAAATTCCGTAAATACACTTGTTTGTCTCATGATTTTGTATTATATTATCTGACATAAAATAATTTATGCATTGGAGTGGTTTCATGGATACAGGTAGCAGTGCCTTTATATTGATTTGTTCTGCCATGGTTTGTTTGATGACACCAGCCTTGGCTGCCAATGGTTTGGCGGTTCACGCGCTAATAACCACTCATGTGTCAGCTGCTGCAGCCATGTTTTCATGGTTGGCAATTGAAAAACATGTCACAGGACATCCATCCTTGGTTGGTGGTTCAACCGGTTTGGTAGCAGGTCTAGTTGCAATCACACCTGGAGCTGGTTTTGTTTCAATTTGGAGTGCTATCCGTATTCGTACTGGTGAACGTGGTGGAGACGCCATTTAATATAATGGAGGCTTAAACCGGTTGGTTTGGGTCTTTTTTAGTGAATTTTGATATACTTAGAGAAGTTAGTATGATTGAGGGGGTGACCAATTGGCAAAAGGAAAAAAGAAAAGCAAGTCGAAAGCTAGACCTAAGAAAACTAAAAAGAAAAAGAAGTCTTTCTTGCTCTTTCCTAAATTTTTCCAGAAGTGGAGTCTGATTTTTATTGGCCTATTTGCCTTGTTGGGACTCCTTGCTAGTTTGAATTTTCCAAGGTTGACCATGGAAAAGAACATGACATCTACGGATGAGACGACGGTTGCTTTTATTGCAGAGATTGGCGAGACGTCCCGCTATTTGGCGGCTAGAAACGATCTTTATGCATCTGTCATGATTGCTCAGGCCATCTTGGAATCAGACTCTGGACAATCTACTTTGAGTCAGAAGCCGTCCTATAACTTCTTTGGAATTAAGGGGGACTATAATGGTCAAAGTGTAACCCTACCAACCTGGGAGGATGATGGTAAGGGCAATCCTTACTATATTGATGCAGCTTTTCGTTCTTATGGCTCTGTGGAAAATTCTTTACAGGACTACGTAGACTTCCTTGAGGGCAGCTACTATGTAGGGGTACACCGTTCCAAGACTAAGAATTATAAGGATGCCACAGCTGCCCTAACAGGGGTCTACGCTACGGATACAACCTATGGAGACAAATTAAACAGCATCATTGAACAATACCAGTTAACCATTTATGACACTTATTAGGGTCGAAGGAGAGTAAAATGAATCAGAACCAAGTGAAACTCATTGCAATAGATATGGACGGGACGCTCTTAAATAGCCAAAAAGAGATTCCTGAAGAGAATATTAAGGCTATTCAAGAAGCAGCTGCGGCAGGTATCAAAATTGTCCTTTGTACAGGACGCCCACGTTCGGGCATTCTTCCACATTTTGAGAAATTAGGACTGAGTGAAGAAGAGTATATTATCATGAACAATGGTTGCTCTACTTATGAAACTAAAAATTGGACCTTGCTGCAATATGAAAGTTTATCTCGCCCTGAAATGGAAGAACTTTTGCAGGCTTGCGAAGACTTTCCAGAGGTGGCTCTAACCTTGACTGGAGAAAAGACTTACTATGTTGTGGGCGATGAGGTGCCTGAGTTAGTAGCTTATGATGCTGGCACTGTCTTCACAGAAGCGAAAGCTAGGAGTTTGGAAGAAATCTTTGCGGAAGGGCAAGTGATTTTCCAAGCCATGTATATGGCAGATTCTGAACCTTTGGACGCCTTCCAAAACGCCGTGCAAGATGGACTTAGTCAGAGCTATAGTACAGTTCGTAGTCAAGACTATATCTTTGAAATCATGCCACAAGGGGCAACAAAGGCTAGCGGGCTTAAACATTTAGCAGAAAAGCTTGACATTAACCCAGATCAAATCATGGCTCTAGGCGATGCTGCCAATGACCTTGAAATGCTTCAATTCGTCGGTCAAAGCGTTGCCATGGGTAATGCGAGTGACGACATTAAGGCTTTGTGTAAGTATGTGACTTTGACAAATGACGAGGCAGGTGTGGCACACGCCATTCGTACTTGGGCTCTATAAGAAAAAGACCTTTAGCTTTATTGTTTGCTAAAGGTTTTTCGATTTCTGATAATGGCAATGAGAGTAGTAAGTGTGATAGTGACATCAGTGATGGCAGCTGGGTAAGCCTGAATGGTCAAATCGTAAATTAGCCAAAGTAACATATTTTCAATAATGACCCAGCGAAGCCACTGAAGGTTTGGTGTGGCAGCAATAGCTAGGCTATAAGAAACTGAAGAGATGATAGGTAAATAACCAATAATCCCAAGTTGATTGAGATAGGTTCCGACGATGATTTGAATAATGATGAGGATGGTCAAGATAGTCTTGGTCATCTTCTTTTTGACCATCAGGCTATTACGTATGATGGAAATACTAATGGTTAAAGCACCGGTATAGCCTCCGAGAAGCAGGTTGGCAATAGCAGTAAAAATATAGTCGGTAATTTGCCAGACGAGCATCTTATTTTTTGATTTTGCAAAAGAGGATATAGCGACACATAGGGCACCTATGGCTGAGAATACTTGTGCTAGAAGATAGAATGTCATGGTATAACTTTCAATTTTTTGTCTCTATTGTATCACAAGGATTCAAGATATTTTCATCTCTATTTTAGAATTTACAAGTCTAATATGTTAGCGTTTACATTAGAAAATGATATAATGAAAGTGTAGAAGATATTTTTCCCTTAAAAGTAGAGAGAACCTGATGTTTCCTTATAACATAGGCCCTATCTTTACTTTTTATGAAAGACTAGAAATGAGGAAATGATTATGAAAAACAAATTTTCCCAAGCAATCGTGCTTTCAATGGTTACCCTTTCCTCAGTGGCTTTGCTGACGGCCTGTTCCAGCCATAAGGAATCGAGTTCAGCAGATAAGACGCCTAAGAGCAGCCAGGTGACCTCATCAAGTAAGGCTAAAACATCCAGTAAAGATAGCGGTAAGACTAGCAAGTCTAGTGCAAAGGTCAAGGAATCTTCGGGTTCAAAGGCGGAGTCTTCAAGCACGCAAAGTAGTCAAAAGGCTTCTGCCCCAAGTTCAAGTAGCAGTCAGGCTCAGTCGTCATCTTCAAATAGTTCATCTGTTCCCTCAAGCAGCCAGTCCCAAACTCCTAAATCTTCAAACGAGAGTCAGTCTTCAGCCAGTCAATCTCAAGCACCAAAGAGCTCAAGTGATAGTCAAGCCTCAAGTAGTCAATCTAGCAGCCAAGCTCAATCTAAAACGGATACGCAAGTGATCACCGTGGATATGGATGTGAGTGCGGTAGCGCGTGGCCAGTTTGAGAGTATTGCTGGAACTTGGAAGTCCAGTGATGGCAGTCGTCTAGTCTTTAACAATACTAGTCTAGTAGGAGATATCACTGCCCAAGGTCAAGCGACAGTTCACAATTATGTGCACCCGAAAGATAATTATCAAGAGGGCTCTGGTAAGTATGATGCCACCCTTTCAAGAGATAGGGGTGACACCTCTGGTATTGTTGGAGATATTAGCTTTGTCTCTAAAAAGGCAGCTGTTTCTGGTCCAAGTTATGAACAAGATACCATTCAAGTAACCAGTACTGGTGGAACAAAAGTCTACTTTAAAGAATCAGATAATGTGACGCTACCTAAAGACGTGACAGTTACTGACAATCAACTTCCAATTGATGGTGGCATAGCAGAATCTGGCAGCTACAAGCTTACCAAACGTACGGCTGTCAAAAATACTCCTAGTGATAAGGCTCCAGTTGAATTTTACTTAGAAGCAGGTGATCAGATTAACTTTGATATGAAGGTTAATCAAGATGGTCATAGTTGGATTTCTTATATCAGCTATAGTGGTGTTCGCCGTTATGTTCAAGTGGATTAATTGAGATATCTATAAAGGTCAGATTTTCTTCTGATCTTTCTATTATTTTGTGGAAAAGCCTTGTTTATTCCCTAATAAATAGATACAATAGAAAGGTCGGTTTTACCGAAAAATTTTAAATAATGAGGACAAAAATGTGTCAGTAAATTGGCAAGATATTGCGTTTTCTTTCCTCGGTGGTTTGGGGCTTTTCCTCTTTAGTATCAAGTACATGGGAGATGGTCTTCAACAAGCAGCCGGAGATAAGTTGCGTTTTTACATCGATAAGTATACCAGCAACCCGTTTTTAGGGGTTTTGATTGGTATTGTCATGACGGCCTTGATTCAGTCGAGTTCAGGGGTTACCGTTATTGTCGTCGGTCTGGTTTCGGCAGGGCTTTTAAGTCTTCGTCAGGCTATTGGTATTGTCATGGGGGCAAACATCGGGACAACCGTAACTTCCTTCATGATTGGTTTCAAGCTTGGTGACTATGCCCTTCCAGTGATTTTCCTGGGGGCTGCGCTTCTCTTCTTTACAAGCAATAAGAAGCTCAATAACCTAGGTCGTATCTTGTTTGGTGTAGGGGGAATTTTCTTTGCCCTTAACCTTATGGGAGATGCGGTAGAACCTTTGAAGTCAGTTACAGCCTTTAAGGACTACTTGGCAACCTTGGGTGATCGCCCAGTCATGGGGGTTATCATCGGTGCTGGCTTGACCATGTTGATTCAATCGTCAGCAGCGACCATCGGTATTCTTCAGAGTCTCTATTCAGGTGGTTTGCTTGATCTGCAAGGTGCCCTTCCAATCCTCTTTGGAGATAATATCGGGACGACTATCACAGCGGTTCTAGCTGCTCTTGGTTCAAACATTGCAGCTAAACGTGTGGCAGGGGCCCACGTACTGTTCAACGTCATTGGGACGGTCTTGTGTTTGATTCTCTTGGTACCATTCACAGCCTTGATTCAATGGTTTAAGTCTGTGCTTGGTTTGACACCTGAGATGACTATCGCCTTTGCTCACGGTACTTTTAACATTGCAAATACTATTGTTCAATTCCCATTCATCGGACTCTTGGCTTACCTTGTGACTAAGATTATTCCTGGTGAAGATGAGATTAACAAGTACGAAGCACTCTACTTGGACCGTTTGCTTATCACACAAGCACCAGCTATCGCCCTTGGTAATGCTAAGAAAGAATTGGTGCACTTGGCATCGTACGCCATCCAGTCTTTGGAAGCTTCCTATGCTTTCTTTGCTAAGGGAGATGAAAAATACTTCGATAAGGTTGAGAAGTATGAAACAGCAGTTAATAGTATTGACGAAGAGTTGACAACTTATTTGATTGACATCTCTAACGAATCTCTAAGCGTTTCTGAAAATGAAGTGTTGGCAAGTGTGCTTGACTCTGTTCGTGACTTGGAGCGTATTGGTGACCTTGCAGTTGCAAGTGCAAACCTTTCACAACACATTCATAATAAGGGAATTGAATTTTCTGATACTGCCAAGGCTGAGCTTGCGGATGTTTACAACCGTACTCACCGTATCGCCCTTGATAGTATTCGTGTTGTTGTAGATGACGATAAGGTACTTGCAGGTCAAGTCATCCTTCGCCATGAAGAGTTGGAAAAACTTGAAAAACAATTGCGTAAAATACATACCAAACGTCTTAACAATGGTGAGTGTACTGCACAAGCAGGTATCAACTATGTTGATTACCTCTCACATTACACACGTATCGCAGACCATGCGATTAACCTTGTTGAAAAGGTTACAGAAGGTGTGATTTAATAGAAAAAGTCGAGAAAATTTCTCGGCTTTTTTGTTATAATGAAAGCGTATTAAAAACATAGAAAAATGATGAGAGGTGGTCCTATGACCTATTATATTTCAGCCAAGCGTTTTTATTTTGAACATAAAATTAAGGAAGGTGGCTACCTAGCGGTTGAGGATAGCCGTTTTGGTGACTGGACGGAAAATGTACCAGAAGGTGCAGAGGTGCTAGATTACAGTGATTATCAGATTTCTCCGGGTCTTGTAGATACTCACATTCATGGATTTGCGGGTTATGATGTCATGGATAATTCTGAGGAAAGTCTTCTAGGCATGAGTCAAGCCTTGCTTTCAGCAGGTGTGACCTCCTTCTTACCGACAGCTTTAACAGCGCCATTTGAAGAGTTGAAGGCTATTTGCCAAACAACAGCTAATACGGTTGGTAAGGAGACTGGTGCAAAAATTCAAGGGCTCTTCTTTGAAGGACCTTATTTCACTGAAACCTACAAGGGAGCTCAAAATCCTAAGTATATGGGCAATCCAAGTGTGGAACAATTGAAGGAATGGCAGGAGGCGGCCCAAGGAAAACTGATTAAATTGGCCCTTGCTCCTGAACGTGAGGGAGTGGCTGAATTTATCCAAGAAGCAACCAAGCAAGGTGTGACAATCGCTCTAGGTCATTCCAATGCCACATATGAAGAAGCCATGGCAGCAGTGGAAGCTGGGGCGTCCGTTTGGGTTCACGTCTACAACGGGATGCGTGGTTTTACCCACCGTGAGCCAGGTATGGTTGGGGCAGCCTTCGATAGTCCTGAAACTATTGGTGAACTGATTGCAGATGGTCATCACGTGGTCCCTGCAGCTTGTAAGGTTCTTATCAAGCAAAAGACACCTCAAGGAGTTGCCCTAATTACAGACTGTATGTCAGCGGGAGGCTGTCCGGACGGCGACTATATGTTAGGCGAACTTCCTGTTATTGTTGAAAATGGTACCGCCCGCCTCAAAGAAGGTGGTAATTTAGCTGGATCTATCTTACAACTTAAAGACGGTGTCAAACATGTGGTTGATTGGGGACTTGTGACAGTTGCTCAAGCCTTACAAATGGCCACTAGTGTTCCAGCTAAATCGGTTGGGCTTAAAAATACTTGCGGAAGCCTAAAAGCAGGTTTACCAGCTGATTTTATTGTAATAGATGACTCCTTGGAATTACAAGCAACCTTTGTTGATGGACGAAAAGGTTGGGAAAAATAAGAGTATGAGTAGCACTTTCTTATGAAGGTGCTGTTTTTAATTGATTTTTACAAAGGTGTCAGAGTAGTGTAAAATAGAAATACTTTGTATTTTACAGGAGGTAATATGTCAAAACGTATTTGGAGCATTGCCCTGGCCTATGTCGGTGTAATGATTGGTGCAGGAGTATCTTCAGGACAGGACCTCTTACAGTATTTTGTTAGTTTTGGAGCCTGGGGGTTGATAGGTGTCATAGTTCTAGGAGTTTTGCATGTTGGCTTTGGGAGACTCATGATTGCTCTGGGAAGTTATTACCGCTCAGATGATCATTCAGTAGTCCTGGCAGAAATCAGTCATCCTGTGATTTACCGTATTTTGGATATCGCTTTGATTATCACTTGTTTCCTGTTTGGCTTTGTTATGACAGCGGGGGCAGGGGCTAACCTAAACCAACAGTTCGGCTTTCCGATTTGGGTAGGTGCTTTCCTATGTACAGCTCTGACTATCTTTGTGAGTTTCCTAGATTTCAAAAAAATCATCGGTGTTATTGGAGTTTTTACCCCTATGATTTTGGTTATGATTGCCATGATATTTGTGACCAATGTTTTAGGGCGTCATTGGGATTTTGCTGAGATCGATAAGGTGTCGCAAACCATTCAATCTCCCTTCCCAAGTATTTGGCTGTCTGTGGTTAATTATTTTGCCGTTTGTGTCATGTCAGCCATAGCCATGGCCTTTGTCATGGGTGGCTCGATTCTCAAAATCAATGAAGCCGAAAAGAGTGGAGCCTGGGGAGGATTTATGGTTGGTGTGATTTTCTTTGTCACAACCTTGATTCTCTTTGCTAACAGTGATAAAATTGCTAGCTCGGATGTTCCTATGTTGGCTATTGCTAAGGAAGTGAATCCTATCTTTGCGACACTTTACGCCTTGGTGATCTTTGGTTTGATTTTTAATACCGTCTTTAGTCTCTACTATGCCCTTGGTAAACGCTTTTCAGCAGGTAGTGAGAAACGCTTCAAGTTCTTCGTGGCTGCATTTGCCCTTGCTGGTTTTGCTATTTCCTTCATGGGCTTCCGTCAACTGGTAGCGGTTATGTATCCTATTATCGGTTATTTGGGAATGCTGATGTTGGTAGTGCTAGTTGTTGCTAGCTACCGCAAAAAAGCTAAGATTCGTAAGGAAAAGGAAATTCGAAATCATCTCTTGTCTATCGTTGAGAAGGCTTATGATCCCAATCAAGACTTGACCCATCGGGACAAGAAAAAGGCCGAAGAACTTCGAGAAGCCTCAATTCTTGATAATGATATTCTCCATGAAGACTCCCATGCACATGTTCGTCAGGAAATGGGGATTAGTAAGAAGGATTAGAATTTTATTTTACAAGTTTCTCTATTTCTGCTATAATACTGACAAGAAAGAAGGGCTTATGGCGTTTTTCTAGCGAGCTTGGGACAGTGGAAGCCAAGTAGAGCAAAGTAGGCAAGTGGCGCTTTCTCTCAGCAAATGGCTGAAGACAAACAGATAAAATGAAGTAATAAATTAGGGTGGAACCGCGTTTCTGACGCCCCTAGGTCAAACGACTTAGGAGTGAAGACACGGTTCTTTTTGTATTCTGAGTCACAAAGATAAAATTAAGGAGTATTCAATGTCTAAGAAATTAACATTTCACTGTGTCAGTGGCAGAGACCTCCTTACAGTCGGACTGCCCCACGCTCAGCACTAGGATGCCTGAGCTAAACGCAGTACTAACTCGTCTTGCCTCGTACGATCGACGAGGCAGACTCGTGTCGCAAGAAATTATAGAAAAAGGAGTAAAACATGTCTAAAAAACTAACCTTCCAGGAAATTATCCTTACTTTGCAACAATACTGGAATGACCAGGGTTGTATGCTCATGCAGGCTTATGATAACGAAAAAGGTGCGGGAACTATGAGTCCTTACACCTTCCTTCGTGCCATTGGTCCTGAGCCATGGAATGCGGCTTATGTAGAGCCATCTCGTCGTCCAGCAGATGGTCGTTACGGAGAAAACCCAAACCGCCTTTACCAACACCACCAATTCCAAGTGGTCATGAAACCATCACCATCTAACATCCAAGAGCTTTACCTTGAGTCTTTGGAAAAGTTGGGTATCAATCCTTTGGAACACGATATCCGTTTCGTTGAAGATAACTGGGAAAACCCATCAACTGGTTCAGCTGGTCTTGGTTGGGAAGTGTGGCTTGACGGTATGGAAATCACTCAGTTCACCTACTTCCAACAAGTTGGTGGCTTGGCAACTGGTCCGGTAACTTCTGAGGTCACTTACGGATTGGAACGCTTGGCTTCTTACATCCAAGAAGTAGACTCTGTTTACGATATTGAGTGGGCCCCAGGCGTTAAATACGGAGAAATCTTCCTTCAACCAGAATACGAACACTCAAAATACAGCTTTGAAGTTTCTGACCAAGATATGCTTCTTGAAAACTTCGATAAATTTGAAAAAGAAGCAGGACGTGCCTTGGAATTGGGTCTGGTTCACCCAGCCTATGACTACGTTTTGAAATGTTCACATACTTTCAACTTGCTTGACGCTCGTGGAGCAGTATCCGTTACAGAACGTGCCGGTTACATTGCCCGCATCCGTAACTTGGCCCGTGTCGTAGCCAAAACCTTCGTCGCAGAACGTAAGAAACTCGGTTACCCACTTCTCGATGAAGCCACACGCGCAAAACTCCTAGCAGAAGAGGAAGAATAAAGAGTGTATTAGATAGGATTGGTTGATAGAGCAATCCTACAGGACCAGTTGCCACAGTGATAGAGGTATCGTTAGAGAAACTAACGATACCAGGCAAAATTGGAGACCTTAGGCTCCAATTTTAGCAATGAAACGACGCAGTCGGTTGCTTGCGTGCCAATCACATAAGGCAAACTGGAAAAAAAGATATTTTTCGGAGAAAAAACATGACAAAAAACTTATTAGTAGAACTTGGACTTGAAGAGTTGCCAGCCTACGTTGTCACACCAAGTGAAAAACAACTCGGGGAGAAAATGGCAGCCTTCTTGGATGACAACCGTCTCTCATACGAAAGCATTCAAACCTTCTCAACACCACGCCGTTTGGCAGTCCGTGTGATTGGTTTGGCTGATCAACAATCCGATTTGACCGAAGATTTTAAAGGCCCTTCTAAGAAAATCGCCTTGGATGCAGATGGAAACTTCTCAAAAGCGGCGCAAGGATTTGTCCGTGGGAAAGGCTTGACTGTTGACGATATCGAATTCCGTGAAGTCAAAGGTGAAGAATACGTTTACGTGACGAAACATGAAGCTGGAAAACCTGCCAAAGAAGTCTTGGCTGGCGTTCCAGAAGTGCTTGCTTCATTGACTTTCCCTGTTAGCATGCACTGGGCTAACAACACATTTGAATACATTCGCCCAGTTCACACCTTGACAGTTCTTTTGGGCGACGAAGCGCTTGACCTTGACTTCTTGGATATCAAGTCAGGACGTGTGAGTCGTGGACATCGTTTCCTTGGACATGAAGTGGAAATTACCAATGCGGATTCTTATGAGGAGGACCTTCGTACTGTTTACGTGATTGCGGATAGCAAAGAACGTGAAAACATGATTCGTGAGCAAATCAAAGCTATCGAAGCAGAACAAGGTGTTCAAGTCCAAATCGAAGAAGGACTTTTGAATGAAGTCTTGAACTTGGTCGAATACCCAACTGCATTTATGGGAAGTTTCGATACTAAGTATTTGGACGTTCCAGAAGAAGTCTTGGTGACATCAATGGAAACCCACCAACGTTACTTTGTTGTACGTGACCTTGACGGTAAGTTGAAACCAAACTTCATCTCAGTCCGTAACGGTAACGCCGAGCACTTGGAAAATGTTGTTCGAGGAAATGAAAAAGTCTTGGTGGCACGTCTTGAAGATGGTGAATTCTTCTGGCGTGAAGACCAAAAACTCAAGATTGAAGACCTGGTTGCTAAATTGGCACACGTGACCTTCCATGAAAAAATCGGTTCTCTCTCAGAACACATGGCCCGTGCCGGTGTCATTGCAGCATCACTAGCTGAACAAGCTGGTTTGACTGCTGAAGAAAGGGCAGCCGTAGCTCGTGCAGCTGAAATCTATAAATTTGACCTCTTGACTGGTATGGTCGGAGAGTTCGATGAATTGCAAGGAATCATGGGTGAAAAATACGCCCTCCTTGCTGGTGAGGATCCTGCAGTAGCGACAGCTATCCGTGAGCACTACCTTCCTGATTCAGCAGACGGAGCTCTTCCAGAGACTAAGGTTGGTGCCATCCTTGCGCTTGCAGATAAATTGGATACCCTCCTTTCATTCTTCTCAGTTGGCTTGATTCCATCAGGTTCAAATGACCCTTATGCGCTTCGTCGTGCAACACAAGGGATTGTTCGTATCTTGGATGCTTTTGGTTGGCACATCCCTATGGATGAGTTGATCGACAGCCTTTACGCCCTTTCATTTGATAGTCTTTCTTATGACAATCAAGCAGAAGTCATCAACTTCATCAAAGCGCGTGTGGACAAGATGATGGGACGCACATCTAAAGATATCAAGGAAGCCGTTCTTGCTGGTTCAAACTTTGTCGTGGCAGATATGCTTGAAGCAGCTGACGCCCTCTCAGAAGCTGCTAAGGCTGATGGTTACAAGGCGGCTGTTGAATCACTCTCACGTGCCTTCAACTTGGCAGAAAAAGCAGATGCTTCAGTAGCAGTCGATGCCAATCTCTTTGAAAATGACCAAGAAAAAGCCCTTTCTAAAGCAATTGAAGAGCTTGAATTGACTGGTTCAGCTAGTGACAAATTGGCTCAGCTCTTTGCTCTTGGCCCAGTCATCGATGCTTTCTTTGACAACACGATGGTAATGGCAGAGGATGAAGCTGTTAAAAATAACCGTTTGGCCCTTCTTTCGGGTCTTGTGGCTAAAGCCAAAGCTGTTGCAGCCTTTAATCAATTGAATACAAAATAAGTACCTGTTGACAGGTAGAAAGTAGGTATTATTATGACACCTGAAAAAATTGCTCGTATCAATGAGCTTGCTAAAAAGAAAAAAACAGAAGGCTTGACACCAGAAGAAGAGGTAGAACAAGCAAAACTTCGTGAAGAATACATTGAGGGTTATCGTCGCTCAGTTCGTCACCACATCGAAGGAATTAAAGTGGTTGACGAAGAAGGTAACGATGTGACACCTGAAAAACTACGTCAAGTCCAACGTGAAAAAGGCTTGCATGGTCGTAGCCTTGATGATCCTGAATCATAATAACTAGTAACAAGGGTTTGGAAGTTTTCCAAGCCCTTGTTTTGAAGTATAAAATTCTGAATATTCTGTATAATATTGACCAATTATTTCAAAAATGGTACAATATAAGTTATGTTAAAAATTGCAGGACTCAATGAGTCTTGCTTAATAGAATTGGAGTGAAAAAAATGTCGCAAAAGCAACATCATAAAGACGACGACAACCAGACTGAGAATGGGATGGTGCGTGGTCTTCAAAACCGTCACGTCCAGCTGATTGCCATCGCTGGTACAATCGGTACAGGTCTCTTCCTTGGGGCAGGGCGTTCCCTTTCCCTAACAGGACCTTCAATCATACTTGTTTATATGCTGACAGGTGTCTTCATGTACCTCATGATGCGAGCTATCGGTGAGATGCTCTACATGGACCCGGACCAACATACCTTTATTAATTTTATTACGAAATACCTTGGTAAAGGCTGGGGATTCTTCTCAGGTTGGTCTTACTGGGTATCACTGGTATTTCTTGGTATGGCAGAAATTACGGCTGTATCGAACTATGTGCAGTTTTGGTTTCCAAGTTGGCCTGCCTGGCAGATTCAGATTGTCTTCTTGATTATCCTGAGTTCGGTTAACTTGATTGCGGTTAAGATTTTCGGGGAAGTTGAGTTTTGGTTTGGGATGATCAAGATTATCACCATTCTTGCTCTTATCGCAACAGGTATCTTCATGGTAGCAACTAACTTTGAAACGCCTGCTGGACATGCTAGCCTTTCCAATATTACACACGGCTTTCAGATGTTCCCTAAAGGTTGGGTGAGCTTTGTCATGACCTTCCAAATGGTCTTCTTTGCCTACCAAGCCATCGAATTTGTAGGGATTACAACATCTGAGACAGCAAATCCACGTAAGGTTTTACCAAAGGCAATTAAGGAAATTCCGATTCGTATTGTCATTTTCTATGTGGGTGCCCTCATTGCCCTCATGGCTATCTTCCCATGGCAAAAACTTCCAGTTAATGAATCACCCTTCGTAACGGTCTTCCAAATGGCTGGTATCAAGTGGGCAGCGGCTTTCATTAACTTTGTTGTTTTGACAGCAGCAGCCTCTTCTTTGAATTCAACACTTTATTCAACTGGCCGTCACCTTTTCCAAATCGCTAGGGAAACACCAAACAGTAAGGTTATGAAATCTTTGAAACTTGATACCTTGGCCCGTAATGGTATTCCTTCACGTGCTATCATTGTTTCAGCCATTGTAGTTTGTGTTTCAGCCTTCATCAACGTCTTACCTGGTGTATCTGACGCCTTCGCTTTGATTACCGCATCTTCATCAGGTGTCTACATTGCCATCTATATTTTGACCATGCTTGCTCATCTCAAGTACCGTAAGTCTCAAGAGTTTATGGCAGATGGCTTCCTTATGCCAGCCTATAAGATTCTTAATCCATTGACTATCCTTTTCTTCATCTTCGTCTTTGTTTGTCTCTTCTTGCAAAAGTCAACAGTTGTCGGAGCTATTGGGGCAGCCATCTGGATTGTCGTATTTAGTATCTATAGTAACTGGAAACACAGTAAATAAATCAATTTAGCTCACCTTTATGGTGAGTTTTTTGTTGTCAAAAAAAGGACACAAGGTGTCCCAATTATTATCTATGCAATACTTTCTTGACTTCCATGGTGAAAGAAACCACTTAAGAGCCCCTTACTACGATGGAAAATAGCAGGCTTGTGATCGTTGTGCGAACGACCATTAACATCAAGTTTAGCCCATTCAAGAGCCTGGTGGGCATTTCGGTCTGAGACTGTAGATGTCCCAATATAGCTGTAGATACCTGCCTGAGCGAGAATAAAACCTTGCAGTTGGCGAATATTTTCATCATTGAGTGCTTCGGAAAAATGAATCTTTACTGTCTTATAAGTTAAAGATTGGACAGACTCAACGATAGGTGAATCTGCTAAGAGGTGCAAAAGTTCTTGATGCTTAGTAAAGGACTTATCATAGTCCATTGGAAGAATTATAGTATGGGTAATCCAATCTTCCAAGTTGGCTTTAGCCTTTTTACTAAGACCTCTTGCTGTGATACTGAGGTTATCTATATTGAAAGGAAGTTGGTCGATGTGAGCAGTATTTGAACCATATACCTTTCTGAAAAGCGGTGTACTTGATAGAATATGTCCAGTAGGAGAAATAATAGCTAAGGCAGTTTCCTTGGTTTGGTAACCAAGCTCGTGGCATTTCATGCTAGCGTATGTATCTTTAAATTCAATAATTGCACTTGTTTTCATCGTGTAACTCTCTTTCTGTTAGTTTATAAACTAACAATAGTTTATCATGACTTATTATCTTGGTCAAGATTTTACCTCAAAAAACAAAAAATATTTTTGTAAGGGCTTGCAAAAATATTTGGACTCTGATATTATATAACCATATCAAAAGGATTGTTACTGGTCAGCAGGCAAAACCTAGATAAATACGGAAAACTAATGGGAGTAGTGTATACTCACCCTAATTGGTTCTTGGTATTTATTTAGGTTTTTTTCGTTGAAAAAGCCTCGAAAGAACTAAAATCCTAGAAAAGAAAGGAGCCCTTATGGCTAAATATACTGAATTAGCTGAAGACATTCTCAAACACGTTGGTGGTAAGCAAAATGTCAATAGCTTAAAACATTGTGTGACACGTTTGCGCTTTGATTTGAAAGATGAGTCTAAAGCAGATGATGACTACCTTAAGAACCGTGACGGTGTTGTTACTGTTGTTAAGGCAGGTGGTCAATATCAGGTCGTTATCGGTAACCATGTCCCTGATGTTTATGCGGAGGTTCTCCAAGTTGGCGGTCTTCCAGCAGGTGGTAGTCTTGATATTGATGAAGGTGATGCGCCTAAAGGGAATCTTTTTGACCGCTTTGTATCTTTGGTTTCAAGTATTTTCCAACCTTTCCTTGGACCTTTGGCTGCGGCGGGGATTATCAAAGGGATAGTTGCTATCATGGCAGCTTGTGGCTTGTCAGCTGCAACGAGTCCTATGTATGTCATCTTGAATGCAGCAGGAGATGGTTTCTTCCAGTTCTTGCCAATCTTAATTGCTTTGACATCTGCTCGTCGTTTCAAGGTTAATGAGTTTACAGCTATTGCGATTGCAGCGGCACTTGTTTATCCTGATATTGCTACGCTGGTGACTGCTCTTCAGAAAGCTGGTCAAGGTCATGTTCTAGGAGTTATTCCATTTGCGCTTCCTGCAGGTGGCTATCTCTCAACTGTAATGCCTTCTATCTTGGCCGTTTGGGTGGCTTCATACATTCAAAAATTCTTTACCAAGATTACTCCAGATGTCATTAAAGTCTTCGTAGTGCCTTTCTTTACATTACTCATTACTGTCCCATTAACATTCTTGGTGGTAGGACCAGTTGCCAATACTTTCTCTGATGGATTGACAAGCCTTTTCCAAGCAATCATGAATTTTAGTCCGATTGTCTTTGGTCTTATACTTGGTATTTTGTGGCAAGTCTTGGTTATGTTCGGAATGCACTGGGCACTTGTTCCCCTTGCTATCTTAGATGTGGCAACAAACGGAAGTTCTACTATTCTTTCAGCGGCTATCCTTCCATGTTTCACGCAAACAGGTGTGTTGGGAGCTATCATGCTTAAAACGAAAGAAGAAAAAGTTCGTACCATCTCTATGCCAGCCTTCATTTCATCTATTTTTGGGGTTACAGAACCTGCTATCTATGGGGTAACCCTTCCAATGAAAACGCCATTCTACATTTCATGTGGTGTTTCAGGACTTATGGGGGCTGCCATGATGGCCCTAGATATTAAGACGTATTCAATAGGTGGTCTGGGTGTCTTTGTCTTCCCAAGCCTTATTGGACCTGACGGTAATCTTTCTAAAGTCATCATTGCCATTATCATTGCCATTGTGGGTGGTGTTCTTGCCTTCCTTATCCAACTCTTTGTACGAGTACCAAATCTATACGGTGGTGGAGTAGCTAAGGTTGAAGAAAAAGCTGAGGAAGCTGCACCTGCTCCTAAGGAAATTCAACAAGAAATCATTGCTAGCCCACTCATCGGGAATGTCGTACCACTTGACCAAGTTCCTGACCAAGTCTTTGCTTCAGGAGCTATGGGTAAAGGAATCGCTATTGACCCTACTGATGGGGTAGTGGTCGCACCAACTAAGGCAACGGTGAATTTAGTCTTCCCTACTGGCCATGCTATTGGTTTGACAACTGAAAATGGTGCAGAGCTTCTCATCCATATTGGTATGGACACTGTTTCTCTTGCTGGAAAAGGGTTCAAGACCTATGTGGAAGCAGGGGATGTCGTAGAAGCGGGTCAAAAACTTATAGAATTTGACCTAGCAACTATCCGAGATGCTAAATTACCGGTTATCACACCAGTCATTGTAACCAATACAGCTGACTTTGATGATGTCTTAACAACTAAAGAAGCTCGTGTTAACACTGGTGATTATCTCCTCACCACTGTTAAATAAAAAAGAAATCCGAGAATCAGCTTCTCGGATTTTTGTTTATTTGAATTTGTAGTCTTTAACGACTTCAACGGAATTGACCGTTACATTTTCTTTTGGTTTGCTGTTGTCATCGACTTCAAGATTGCCAATGGTATCAACGACATCCATGCCTTTGATGACTTGACCAAAGACGGTATATTTAGTATCGCCAGCTGGGTAACCACCCTTTTTGTAGGCGTCAATGATAGGTTTTGGATAGCCAGCATTTCCTAGCTGTTTGCTTTGATCATCCTTGTTTTGAACAATGTAGAATTGGCTGCCGTTTGACTCTTTAGCACCAGTATTAGCCATAGCAAGTGCGCCACGGATGTTGTATAGGAATGGTGTAGGCTCAACAGCGAAACCTTTCTTCCAGATAGATTCTCCGCCAGTACCGTCACCCTTAGGGTCACCACTTTGAATCATGAAGTCCTTGATTACACGGTGGAAGGTAAGCCCATCATAGTATTTGTCCTTGGCATGCTTCAAGAAGTTTTCAGAAGCCTTAGGAGCAAGTGTAGGGAAGAGTTTGACTGTGATATCACCCTTTGAAGTGTGGAGGATAACTTCGGCTTCGTCCTTACCAACCTTGTCTGACAACTGTGGAAAGGCATCTTTTCCAGATTTTTGAGCCTTTTCTAATTGTTTAGTGAATATCTTGTTATCAACGTAGGCATCTCCACGAACGGCGCGTGAGATATTCTCTCGATAAGCAAAACCTAGTCCGGCGATAACAAGTACAATAATTAATGGAATGTACTTTTTAATGTTTTTCATATATAACTCCTTTGGTGCATTATACCTACTATTGTAGCAGAAAAAAACCTTTTGGGAAACGGTTAACAGAGGTCTTTAAATATGGTAGAATGGAACTATCAACAAGAAAATGAACAATGGGACTAGATATAAGAAAAAGGTTGCCTCAGGCTAAAAAGCGAGGGCTGACTTTTGAAAGGACGCATGCTACTTGCTCTTATCAGAGAGAGGTGTCTAACTCCTAACTATAGAAAACTTCGCCAAGTCGAAGGGATCTCTTGTTTAGATTTCTTGATAAAAGGAGATTTTTATGTCAACTAAAGCAGAATGGGCTGAACTCTTTGAGTCGGTACATGGGCGTAAACCTAGCCCCCAAGAATTTTTGGACGCTAAAGCAGCTGACTTTGATACTAGCGCTTTGACTGCTCAAGCAGCATCTGTAGAAGCACCAGCTAATGAACCAGTTGCTACTGAAGAAGTCACAGAACAAGATGACATCGCAGATGTGGCTGAAACAGCTGAAGATGCTGTCGCAGAACAAGCAAGCAGTGAATCACCAGTTGGTGCAGAAGCTTTCTCAGAAGCACCTGTGCAACAACCAACCCCGCAATTTGATTCAAGCATGTTTGAAAAGGCACCTATCTCTTCAGCTCCAGGATTTGGAACAGTTCCTAATCCAGCAGCAGCTGGCTCAGCAGATAAACCTCTTTTCAATCTTATCTTGCCAATCGTTGCGATTGCACTTTCAGTAATCTTTGCAATCTTGGCATGGTTCGTAGGTCCTGCTTGGCTCTTCATCATCTTGACAGTCCTCGCAGTTGCAGTGGCAGTTGTTTCGCTTGTCTTTAGCCTTAAATCAAGCAAGAAATTGCTCTCAATCATTGCAACAGGTGTTGCTGGTCTCATGCTCTTTGTTTCTATTGGTGGTTTGATTTTCCAAATCTCTCAAAACGCTAGTGACAACACAAGCTCAAGCAAGACATCAAAAGTTGCTGATAAAGACGATGATGACGCTGACAAGAAAGATGATGACAGCGATTCAAAATCTGACTCTAAATCTGATTCTAAATCTGATTCAAAAGGTGATAGCACTGACGTCAACGATTACATTGACAAAAATGCTAAATTTGACTGGAATGAATCTAAGTTCAAGAAGTTGAAAGCAGGTAAGGATACCGTTAAGTCTATCATCAAGACTTATGGTAAGGCTTCTGATGCACAAATCTCTGGCGATGAGATGAAGTTGAATTACTCTGGTAAAGACTATGGTGAAAGTGTTTACCTAAACTTTAAGAAACAATATGACGGTACATTTATCTTGTCATATGCTTCAGGTAGATTCCCTCAAGATAAAGTAGAAGTTGATCGCTCTTACAAAGCTGACTGGACAAAAGAACAGTTTGATGCTCTCAATAAGGGTGATTACACTGATCCATCAAATGGTACGAAACTTGAAGATATCGTTAAGGATCACCCTAAAGCTTCAAGTGCAGAATACACAATCTCAACATCTCGTCAAGGTGAATTCAAAAAAGAAATGAGTATTTCTTATAGTGACTATGAGGCTGGAGATGGTAAACTCAAGAGTGTTTACTTGTCATTTGATACCAAAGAAGATGACGATACGTTCTACCTTACTTATAAATCAGGTCCAGATGGCGAGGATTAATTAAGAAACAGGAGGGGAAACCTTCCTGTTTTTTCTTGATAAAAGGAGAAAACTATTGAAATTCTTAAATTATACATTCGAGCAAAGCCAGTCTCTTGTCACTAAGGAGACCGTAGAAAAGCTCAATCAAAAAGGAAGCTGGAAACGATCTATTGGCTTGTTTATCACTTCAATCCTTCTTTACTTTTCTTCTATTGCCACACCGATGTTTATAAAGGGCTTGACCGTTGAACAAGATCCTACATTTTCTTGGATTCAGTGGCCCATGATTATCTTGTATGTGGTCATGTATCTGGTCTATCTGTTCTTTTCAATTAAGTACAGAAGAAGTCCAATGAAACTAAAATTTTGCACCTACTTTTACATGGTAGTCTTACTCGCTACCTTTACAGTATGTGCTGGTATAATGATGATGACACGACGAAATATTGTCAGCATACTATCGGGTGCTATGTTTCTTCTTTCCATTTATTACTTGATTCGAACGGTTCCCCGTAAACTGAAAGAAGCTCTTCAAAATCAGACAGAGTTTAGCCCTATGGTAGCTCTTGTAACCGAAAAGATTTCAGATGGCTTGGTCTTTTTAGGTGGGACAGGGATTACAGCTGGGCTGGTACTGTTTGATCGCTCTACTGGAAGTGACATTAGAGGGAGCATTGATGCGGTGTTAATGCCTATCATGCCTGCTATATTTGTCTTTGCGACTTATGTCTTTTCCATTGATTTGCTACGAGGCTATTACCTTTTTAAATATTCTGAGCAATATCGAGAGCAATTTGGCTACTCAGCTAAGGACTGGTATGGAGAGAAGTCGAAGGAGTATAGGAGGATGCAGGGTTAGGGTGTGGTTAAAGTAATGTATGAAATTGATGGCAAAATGCTTGAAGTTAAAACAATTTTAAACCGTATTGGAGGGTAAAATGGAAAAACAAATTAATGAAAAAATTCGTGAGATTGCTCAGAGTGTTAATGAAGAGGGGAAAAATGAGTATATCTACAATCTCTATATTCCAAAGCAATATAATTTTCCTAATAATACTGAAATTATAGATATTGAAAAAATAATTGAACAAATTAAAGGGAATCTTCTAAATCTAGGGGTTATCTTAAATGACTAACATAATATTTTCACAAGTTCAAAAGAGTTTTCACAAGAAGTTGGTGTTAGACATTCCTGATTTTCAAGCGGATTCAGGTGAAATCTTCACCATCGTTGGTGGCAATGGTGCCGGTAAGTCGACTTTTATCAAGCTCTTGTCAGGGATTTTTTTGCAGGATAAGGGCGAGGTTCGTGTACATGGCGTTTCTAATCGCTCCAAGAAAATCCACTCGCTGGTCAAGTTTGTCTTGGAGAGCGGGCAGGGGTTGTACAGTTATTTGACAGCTATGGAAAATCTCCAATATTTTCTAGGCTTGAATGGGATTGCCTTGTCTCATATCAAGGCAGAGGTAGATGTCTTGTGTGACCAGCTGGCTTTTACCCCTTATAAGGACACGCTGGTTTCAGAACTGTCCCAGGGCAACCGTCAGAAATTGACCTTAATCTTAGCCTTAGTGCAAAAACCGAAAGTACTCTGTTTGGATGAGCCGACCAATGGGCTAGATTTGTTGGCAAAAAAACAGCTGATGACTCTTTTGAAGGATTATGTTCGTCACCATCAAGCCAGCATTTTCATCACCAGTCATGACGCTAGTTTTATCAAGAAGGTCAGCACTCGGGTGGTGGTAATTCAGGAGGGGCGGCTTTATCGTGACGGAACCTTTGAAGAGATTTTTGGCAATGTCCACCAGTATGAAGTCTATCACTTGCTTCTAGATAAGAGTGCAGAAAGTGTACTGAAACAAAGATTCCCTGAGCTGGACTACAAGGTGCTTAACGGTGGGATTTCGGTAGAGACCAGAAATCCAGACCTTTATCGGCTATTGCTGGAAGAAACAGAAGTCTTGCAGTTCACCCGAGAACCTGCCTCTTTGGAAGATTTGCTGTATGAGGTGCTCAAATGATGCTATCAGCGATTGGGCGAGAGTTTAGTCGTCAACTCAGCGAATACAAACAGTTCAAAGTCAATCTTCTCTTTGCCAACCTGGGAATTTTCTTTCTAGTTACGGGTTTTCTGACCTATTTTGACAGCCAGCAAGATACTTTTGAGCTGTTTATCTTGCTTTTTACTTGGTATTTTTCTAGCCACAGTATCACCCATCCAACCTATTTTATCGAGGATGAGATTGCAGACCGCACCATTATCAACGTGATTCAGAGTCGGCGGAGCATCTTTGGCATGCTTTTTATCAAAATTATCGTACAGATTTTGTTGGACTTGGTCAAGGCTATTCCTTTGTTTTGCTTGGTTGCCTTGGTTCAGCAGATTGCCTTTCCTACTGACTGGGTCGTTACATTTGTTACTTTTCTTCTGTCCTTTGTGGTTATTGCATCCCTTTATGGTCTAGGCTTTCTCTTTGCCAGTTTTTCCTTTGTCTTTACAAAAATTTCCAGTATTACTAGCCTCCTTGCTTACGGGATTCTCTTTTTGGTTGGTTTTCAGGAACAATCGAGTCATTTGATTGCTACTTTAACTCGTTTCTTGCCTTTCCATCTCTTGGTGAGTTTTATCCGCCAGCCAAGTTGGTTCGTTCTTTTATTATTACTGGGATACGGTTTGATTTACTGGCTCTTGGGTTACTTGTGCTTTCAAACTTGTTTGACCTATGCCAAAAAGAAGGGAAGTTTGTTCCATGTATAATGAAGTGAAGCGATTTTATCTCTTTCGCAGGAGACGCTGGGCGGATACCCTGTTTGACACCCTCTACCACGTCATTTTCATTCTTGGTTTTTATAGCCTTTTGAGGGGAAATTCTGACTTTCAGTTGTCCTATTTCTATTATTATTTCATCTTGACCCATGTGGTCTCCTTGGGAAATGAAGAGTTGGAGTACGAGATTCGGTCTGGGCAATCTTTTGGCACCCAGTATGCTTTGCAATCAGTGTATAGAATTTACCTGCAACGAGCAGTGGTTTACTTTGTTTGGTTGTCTTTGATCTTCTGGATTGCTCTGCTTTTGATTCATCAGGGTTTACCAACTCACTTTTCTTTGAAGGTCATCAGTTTACAAGGACTGCTCGTGGTACTGATTGGTTTCCTGATTTTCCTCGGCTATTATCTTGTCATGATTCGACTGACCATCCGTTTCCAACGGATTTCAGTCTTGGTAGATTTTCTAAACACCGTGCTCTTATTCTACTCAGGACTCGTCTTTCCAGTGGTGAGTTTTGGGAATTTGAAGAAATTATTTGATGGGATTATAAGAAATTAAGGATTCTTTTTCAATGAAGAGTCCTTTTTCTATTGAAATCTTCTTTTAATTCCTATCCTCTGAGACGGTGAAGGTGATATACTCCCACTTACAGTGGACAGTGAAAATACTATAATTCACTAGAAGTGAATGGCACCACAAAAGTTAGACAGAAAAATCTAACTTTTTGGGATAGTTTCTTTTCTTCTTTCATCCATTTTCATGAGATGGCTTGTCACTTAAGCACATCAGGCAGTCTCAAAAAATTCTCTCTTATATTCGACCTTATTTTCATAAGACCAGATTAAAGTATGATAAAATAAAGAAAAAGAGATAAAGGAGTCAGCTATGGCAACTAGAGAAGAATGGGTGCGTCACTTTGAGGACGTCAATGGTCGTAAACCAAGTCCTGAGGAGTTTATGGAAGCTAAGAAAGAGGGCTTTGTCATCGCTTCGGAGGAACCAAGTGCCCAAGTGTCTGAGCAGGTTGAGGCTCAGCAAGTGGATAGCTCTGAAACTACTGAAGAGGTGACAGCTGACTCAGTAGCAGATACGCAACCAGACGAGGCTCAGGTGGCATTAGAGGAGGAAGCTTCTAAGCAAATGCCTGAGTTGAATCTGGGGAAAGAGCAAGAAAAAGAAACCCCAAAGACAAGTCAGATACCTTTGGAAAACCCTTATTACAAACCTAAAGAAGTCAAAAATAATACTTTTGTCAATATCGTTCTCCCGATTATAATTCTAGTCTTTGGGCTTCTATTTGCCGTTTTGGCTTGGACACTTCCAATCGGTTTCATCTTTACCTTCCTTGCTTTCTTCCTTATCATTTTGGCTATTGTGACTTTGGTTTTGAGTCTGAAATCGACACGCAAGGCACTATCTATTATTGCCCTAGTCATGTCAATTATCTTCTTCATGACTTCGCTTGCTGGAGTAGGTTATCAAGCGGTGAAATATGTCATGAACCATGCTGAACAGTTCCAAAGTGACGGTCGCAACAGAGCTTATCTGTACATCGATGAGAATTATAAGTTTGACTGGACTGAGGATCAGTTTAAGGAGTTGAAGGTTGGTACTTTGACATTGGATGAGGTCTTGGATACTCACGGTTATGCGACTGATGCCGAGTATAGCGAGGCTTACGAGGAAGATAAACCAGATTTGCTAGATCTTACCTATAGAAAAGAAAACACAGATGGAAACAACTATGTGCGTTTGACTTTTGAGAAAAAAGATGATGTCTATGTTTTGAAATCTGCCTCAGCAACCTTCGACTATGATAAGGTCAAAGAAGTCGATGACTATCGTAGCAACTGGACAAAAGATGACTATGAAAAGTTGGCTGTAGGTACACAAGCTGATTTGCTTAAGGGTACACGACTTTCTGAGGTAGTTGAAAAACACCCAGAGGCTAGCTTCGCTTATCATGAAATGAGACAAACCGAACAGGGTGATCTCACTCAGTCAGTGAGTCTTAGCTACCGTGATTATAATCCAGAAAGTGGTAAGGTAGATGCTGTTCGTTTGACCTTTGACTATGACAAACGTGAAAACGAGTACTTCTTGACAGATAAATCAGACGAATAGGACTACTTTGTTAGTCATTCAAGCTCAGGGTTGCCTGAGCTTTTTAGTATCAACAAAAGAGGATAAAATCTGGTATAATAGAATTGGTTGATTTTTCAAGAAAGAAGTGTCACAGATGAACATACAACAACTACGTTATGTCGTAGCCATTGCCAACAGCGGAACCTTCCGTGAGGCAGCCAGCAAGCTCTTTGTGAGCCAGCCTAGCCTATCAGTGGCTATCAAGGATTTGGAGCAGGAGCTGAATTTTCAAATTTTCACCCGTACAACGACGGGGGCTGTCTTGACTAGTCAGGGCATGACCTTTTACGAACGTGCACTTGAGGTGGTACGCAGTTTTGATAGTTTTGAAAATCGCTATCTCAATGCTTCTGAAAAGGGTAACCAGTTTTCGATTGCCAGCCAGCACTATGACTTTTTGCCACCTTTGATTACAACTTTTTCAGAGCGCTACCCTGATTACAAGGATTTCCGTATCTTTGAGTCTACGACCATTCAGATTTTGGATGAGGTAGCCAAGGGACACAGTGAGATTGGGATTATCTATTTGAATCGTCAAAATAGCAAGGGAATCCAGCAAAATATGGACAAGCTTGGGCTTGAGGCTATTGATTTGATTCCGTTTAAGACGCACATTTATCTCCGTAAGGGGCATCCTCTGGCTAAAAAAGAAAGTCTGGTCATGGAGGACTTGGTGGCCTTGCCTACGGTACGTTTCACTCAGGAGAAGGACGAGTATCTTTACTATTCTGAGAACTTTGTGGATACGTCAGATTCGTCTCTTATGTTTAACGTGACAGACCGTGCGACTTTGAACGGTATCTTGGAACGGACGGATGCTTATGCGACGGGGTCTGGCTTCTTGGATGCACAAAGTGTGAATGGGATTACGGTGATTCCGCTTGAGGATAATTTGGATAACAAGATGGTTTATGTCCGTCGTAAGGGGATTAACTTGTCGTCTTGTGCTCTCAAGTTTGTCAATGTTATGTTTGACTACTTTGATACATACAAACCATAGGAGGATTTATGCGTAAGGTTGCGATTCCTTTGGCTATTCTAGCTCTGATTGGTTTGGATCAGTGGGTCAAGCATTGGGTTGTGGCAAATATTGCCCTTAACCAAGTTATCAAGGCTATTCCTGGACTTTTCAGCTTGACCTATCTACAGAACCGTGGTGCTGCCTTTTCGATTTTACAGGATCAGAAATATTTCTTTGTGATTTTGACGGTTCTAGTGATTGGTGCGGCTCTGGTTTATCTGGTTAAGAATTATCAGAAGAGTCTTTGGCTGGTGCTATCTTTGGTTTTGATTATCTCAGGTGGTATTGGTAACTTTATTGACCGTCTGCACTTGGGTTACGTGGTTGATATGGTTCAGCTTGATTTTATTGATTTTGCGATATTTAACGTGGCAGACTCCTATCTAACGGTGGGGGTGCTGCTCTTGATTTTAATCTTATGGAAAGAGGAAAATGGAAGTCATCATTAAAGAGGCGGGAAACCGTCTGGACAAGGCTTTGGCAGATTTGACAGAATTGTCACGTAGTCAGGCCAATGAAGCAATCAAGGCTGGGACAGTCTTGGTTAATGGTAAGTCGGCAAAGGCCAAGTATGCGGTTAAAGAGGGTGATGTCATCACCTATGAATTACCAGAAGAAGAGGTCTTGGAGTACAAGGCCGAGGATATTCTTTTGGATATTATCTACGAAGATGCGGATGTGGCAGTGGTCAACAAACCTCAAGGTATGGTGGTCCATCCCTCAGCTGGTCACACGTCTGGTACCTTGGTCAATGCCCTGATGTATCATGTCAAGGACCTCTCATCTATCAATGGTGTGGTTCGTCCAGGAATTGTCCACCGTATCGATAAGGACACGTCAGGTCTCCTTATGATTGCTAAGAATGATAAGGCTCACAATGCTTTGGCGGCGGAGCTTAAGGATAAGAAGTCCCTTCGTAAGTATGTGGCTATCGTGCATGGCAATCTGCCTAACGATCGAGGCGTGATTGAGGCTCCGATTGGGCGCTCAGACAAGGACCGCAAGAAGCAGGCGGTTACAGCTAAAGGAAAACCTGCAGTTACACGATTTACCGTTCTTGAACGTTTTGGCAACTATACGTTGGTAGAGTTGCAACTGGAAACAGGTCGCACGCACCAGATTCGTGTGCACATGGCTTATATCGGTCACCCGGTGGCGGGAGATCCTCTTTATGGGCCACGCAAGACCCTCAAGGGCCATGGCCAATTTCTACATGCCAAGACCCTTGGTTTCACGCATCCTACGACTGGAGAATTGGTCGAATTTACAGCGGAAGAACCTGCTATTTTCAAGGAAACCTTGGAGAAGCTGAGAGAAGCTTAACAGTTATTAAACGGATAGTCTTTCTTGGGAGAGACGTCCGTTTTTTTCTTGTAAAAGAGTCTGAAATTTGCTATAATTTACCTAATTAAATAAGTCCTTTAATCACTGTCCAGAGAGGCAGGCAAGGAGCCATGAGAAGTGTACGGGTGAACTGTACTCATATTTTTGTGTATCTCCTTGTTTTCGAGGGGATTTTTTTGTATTTAGAAAGGTTCTTTTTATGAAGAAAAAAGAGATCGTCGATGACGTAACCATGAAACGTGCCATTACACGTATCACTTATGAGATTATTGAGCGTAACAAAAATCTCGACAAGATTGTCTTGGCTGGTATTAAGACACGTGGTGTTTATATTGCTCAGCGTATCCAAGAGCGCTTGAAACAGTTGGAAAACCTTGATGTGCCATTGATTGAGCTTGATACTAAGGCTTTCCGTGATGATGTTAAGGCTGAACAAGACACATCTGTTTTCCCTATTGAAATTGATGGAACAGATGTTATCCTTGTGGACGATGTGCTTTACACAGGTCGTACTATCCGTGCAGCTATTGACAATATCGTTAGCCATGGACGTCCAGCGCGTGTTGGTTTGGCTGTTTTGGTTGACCGTGGTCACCGTGAATTGCCAATCCGTGCTGACTATGTTGGTAAAAATATCCCAACAAGTGAGTCAGAAGAAATCGAAGTTTTGGTGACAGAAGTTGATGGCAAAGATAGTGTCAACATTATTGATCCAAGCTAAGTTGGCTGACAGATAGGGTGAAACGCCCTTTGTATCTTATTAATTGAACACGCCCTAAGCCTTGTGCAAAAAAGATAAATATTCTTAGGAGCTGGCGCTCCGTCATCATATTTCCTATTTTTGCTTTAGGCTTTAGACGGGCTTTGTATCTTATTAATTGAACACGGGACTCATTTCTTAGGAAAAAAGATAAGTCTCCTAGCACTCTTTGGAGTGCCTTGTCGACTTCCTATTTTTCTACAGAAATGTTTAGCTACGCTAAAACGTCCCTTTGTATCTTGTTTAACTGAACACGGGCTAAGAGCTGTGTAAAATAGATAAATCTTCCTAGAAGCTAAAGCTTCGGCGTCAGATTTCCTAATTTTACTTTGCTCTTTATACGCCCTTTGTATCTTATTAATTGAACACGGGCTAAGAGCTGTGTAAAATAGATAAATCTTCCTAGAAGCTAAAGCTTCGGCGTCAGATTTCCTAATTTTACTTTGCTCTTTATACGCCCTTTGTATCTTATTTTAAGGAGTCCTTTGATATCGTGAATAACGTAAAATATGATGTGAATGATATGCCAAAACCTGGTTTATTGGTTGGTTTGTCATTCCAGCACTTGTTTGCCATGTTTGGTGCGACGGTTCTTGTGCCGATTTTGGTTGGGATTGATCCCGCTATTGCTCTTTTCTCATCTGGTTTGGGAACTTTAGCTCACTTGACGGTGACCAAGTACAAAATTCCAGCTTACATGGGGTCTAGTTTTGCCTATATTGCGGCTATGCAGACACTTATGAAGACTGATGGCATTGCGGCAGTGGCTCAAGGTGCCATGGCAGGTGGTTTGGTTTACTTGCTTGTGGCTCTGATTGTTAAGTATGCGGGTAAAGACTGGATTGATAAGGTCCTTCCACCAATTGTGGTTGGCCCTATTATCATGGTGATTGGTTTGAACCTTGCGGCTAATGCAGTCAATGATGCAACAACTTTAAATAAAAGCTATAGTATCTATGCTCTCTTGATTTCGATGGTGACCCTCTTTGCGGTTATCCTCTTTAACATGTATGGCAAGAAGATTATCGGTGTTATCCCAATTTTACTTGGTTTAATTGTGGGCTATATTTTCTCAGCGCTTCTTGGTTTGCTGACAGGACATAGCTTTATCAATTTCTCAGAGGTAGCAGCGGCACATTGGATTCAGGTTCCAAACTTTGACATTCCATTTGTGGATTATAGCTTCAAGCTCTATCCAAGTGCGATTTTGACCATGGCTCCGATTGCCTTTGTGACGATGACTGAACACTTTGGTCACGTCATGGTTCTAAACAGTTTGACTGAGCGTGATTACTTTAAAGATCCAGGTCTTGACCGTACCCTTACTGGTGATGGTTTGGCACAGATTATCGCTGGATTCTTTGGAGCTCCTCCTGTAACTTCTTATGGTGAAAATATTGGGGTTATGGCCCTCAGTAAGGTCTACTCAGTTTACGTTATTGCGGGCGCAGCAGTGATTGCGGTCTTGATGAGCTTTATTGGTAAGCTATCAGCACTCTTGCATTCTATTCCAACTCCTGTATTAGGGGGATTATCTATTGCCCTCTTTGGGGTTATCGCTGCTAGCGGTTTGAAAATTTTAGTTGAACATAAGATTGATTTTGATAATAAAAAGAATCTCTTGATTGCTAGCGTTATCTTGGTTTCTGGTATCGGTGGTTTGATGATTGACCTTGGTGGTCTTCAAATCACGGGTGTGGCAAGCTCAACCATTCTTGGTATCTTGCTCTACCAAATTTTGCCAGATCCTAAAAAAGGTAGCAAAGATTAGTCAATCAATTTAAAAGGAATAACTATGGCGATTGCAGATGGAAAAGTGTCACTGAAACATTTGGTGACCATGGAAACCCTCACGAATGAAGAGGTCTTGGGCCTGATTCGTCGAGGTGGAGATTTTAAAAATGGCAGAGCTGATTTCCAGCTGGATCGACAGTATTTCGCTGCCAATCTCTTTTTTGAAAATTCAACACGAACACACAAGTCCTTCGAAGTGGCCGAGAAAAAACTAGGCTTGGACGTGATTGAGTTCGATGCTGGAACTAGCTCGGTAAATAAGGGTGAGACCCTCTATGATACCATTTTGACCATGTCTGCCTTGGGCGTTGACATCTGTGTGGTTCGCCACTCGGAAGTCGATTACTACAAGCAGTTGATTGATAGTAGGACTATTCAGACCTCTATTGTTAATGGTGGTGATGGTTCAGGGCAACACCCAAGTCAGTGTTTGCTTGACTTGATGACCATTTACGAAGAGTTCGGAACCTTTGAAAATCTTAAGATTTGTATTGCAGGTGATATTACGCATTCGCGTGTCGCTAAGTCCAATATGCAGATTCTCAAGCGTTTGGGTGCTCAGCTTTATTTTGCTGGTCCTGCAGAGTGGTACTCGAATGAGTTCGATGTCTATGGTCAGCATGTGGCTATTGACGACGTCATTGAGGACTTGGATGTGCTCATGTTGCTTCGTGTTCAGCACGAACGTCATGGGGACGATAAAGGATTTTCAAAAGAAGACTACCATGCTCTCTATGGTTTGACTGAAGAACGTTATGCCAAGTTAGCTGATCAGGCGATTATCATGCATCCTGCTCCGGTTAATCGTGATGTGGAGATTGCTGATAGCCTGGTTGAGGCGCCTAAGGCTCGTATCGTTGCTCAGATGCAAAACGGGGTCTTTGTCCGTATGGCAATTATTGAAGCTATTTTAAATGGCAAAGCGTAAACTACGTTAACCGATTCCTGAGAGAATCAGACGAAAAAGAACATGGGCTAAATCTTTGAAAAGAGACAAATCTTCCTAGAGGCTAGAGCTTCTTTGTTAGATTTGATTTTCATTCAGATGTTTAACGCCCTTTGTATCTTAGTGAAAGGAACAATTTACTATAATGGCAAAACGTTTACTTATTTTGGAAGACGGCACTATTTTTGAAGGTCAGGCCTTCGGTGCTGATGTGGATGTGACGGGTGAAATCGTCTTTAATACTGGTATGACAGGTTATCAAGAATCTATCACAGACCAGTCTTACAATGGTCAAATTTTGACTTTTACTTATCCACTTGTTGGTAACTACGGTGTTAACCGTGACGACTATGAGTCAATTAAGCCAACGACCAAGGGTGTTGTTGTGTCAGAGGCTAGCCGTCGTGCCAGCAACTGGCGTAACCAAATGACCTTGGATGAGTTTTTGAAAGCAAAAAACATCCCCGGTATCTCTGGTATTGATACACGTGCCTTGACTAAGATTATCCGTCAACACGGTACCATGAAAGCGACTTTGGCTAATCCTGGTGACAGTATCGAGCACTTGCAAGATCAATTGCGTGCGACTGTTTTGCCAACCAACAATATTGAGCAGGTATCAACTAAGACCGCCTATCCAGCACCAGGTGTTGGTAAAAATATCGTTTTGGTTGACTTTGGTCTCAAGCACTCTATCTTGCGTGAGTTCTCAAAACGTGACTGTAACGTGACTGTTGTGCCACATGATATCACTGCTGAAGAAATTCTCCATCTTAATCCAGATGGTGTGATGTTGTCAAACGGTCCAGGTAACCCTGAAGATGTACCGTATGCACTTGATATGATTCGTGGCATTCAAGGCAAAATTCCAATTTTTGGTATTTGTATGGGTCACCAGTTGTTTAGTTTGGCGAATGGTGCCAAGGCCTACAAGATGAAGTTTGGTCACCGTGGATTTAACCATGCGGTTCGTGAAATTGCGACTGGTCGTGTTGACTTCACCAGCCAAAACCATGGTTATGCCATTGACCGTGAAACACTTCCAGATTGCCTCATGGTAACACACGAAGAAATTAACGATAAGTCAGTTGAAGGTGTTCGTCACCGTGACTTCCCTGCATTCTCAGTGCAATTCCACCCAGATGCAGCACCTGGTCCACACGATGCTAGCTATCTCTTCGATGAGTTCTTGGAATTGATTGATGCTTTCCAAGCTGAAAAAGCACGTCGTTAATTGCAACTGTCTAGTGACTATAGTGGGGTGTGACTCTTGTTCGCCCCAGTCCACTACCTTATTTAATGACAACCAGAGAGTTGTCAAATAGAAAGGAGAAGATACAGGTTCACGGAAGTGAACACGCCCTAGGGACTGTGTGAAAAAGATAAACGGTGACTAGACGCTTAGGCGTCGTCGTCACGTTTCCTATTTTCACTGGATCCTTAACGGGCTTTGTATCATAAATTATGCCTAAACGTTCTGATATTAAAAAAATTATGGTTATCGGGTCTGGTCCTATCATCATTGGTCAGGCTGCTGAGTTTGACTACGCTGGTACGCAAGCTTGCTTGGCCTTGAAAGAAGAAGGCTACAGTGTTGTTCTTGTTAACTCTAACCCTGCGACTATCATGACTGATAAAGAAATCGCAGACAAGGTTTACATTGAACCAATTACGCTTGAGTTTGTCACACGTATTCTTCGTAAAGAGCGTCCTGATGCTCTCTTGCCAACTCTTGGTGGACAGACTGGTTTGAACATGGCAATGGAATTGTCAAAAGCTGGCATTCTTGATGAGCTTGGAGTAGAGCTTTTGGGAACAAAATTGTCTGCGATTGACCAAGCCGAAGACCGTGACCTCTTCAAACAATTGATGGAAGATTTGGAACAACCAATTCCAGAATCAGAGATTGTAAATACGGTTGAAGAAGCAGTTGCCTTTGCGACAGAGATTGGCTACCCAGTTATCGTTCGTCCAGCCTTTACCCTTGGTGGTACTGGTGGAGGTATGTGTGCCAATGAAGAAGAACTTCGTGAAATCGCTGAAAATGGATTGAAATTGTCACCAGTAACCCAATGTTTGATTGAACGTTCTATCGCTGGTTTCAAAGAAATTGAATACGAAGTTATGCGTGATGCCGCAGACAATGCTCTTGTGGTATGTAACATGGAAAACTTTGACCCAGTTGGTATCCACACAGGGGACTCAATTGTATTTGCTCCAACGCAAACCTTGTCAGATATTGAAAACCAAATGCTTCGTGATGCCAGCTTGAAGATTATTCGTGCCCTTAAAATTGAGGGTGGTTGTAACGTACAGTTGGCTCTTGACCCTAATAGCTTCAAGTACTATGTTATCGAAGTAAACCCACGTGTGTCTCGTTCATCAGCCCTTGCCTCAAAAGCAACTGGTTACCCAATCGCCAAATTGGCAGCCAAGATTGCTGTTGGTTTGACACTTGATGAAATGATTAACCCAGTCACTGGTACAACTTATGCCATGTTTGAACCAGCTCTTGACTATGTGGTTGCTAAGATTCCACGTTTCCCATTTGATAAATTTGAACACGGGGAACGTCGTCTTGGTACTCAAATGAAAGCAACTGGTGAAGTTATGGCTATCGGTCGTAACATTGAAGAATCACTTCTTAAAGCCTGCCGTTCACTTGAAATAGGTGTTTACCACAATGAAATGCCTGAGCTTGCGGACGTCACAGACGACGCCTTGGTTGAAAAGATTGTCAAAGCTCAAGACGATCGTCTCTTCTACCTTTCTGAAGCCATCCGTCGTGGTTATACTATTGAAGAATTGTCAGAGTTGACTAAGATTGATATCTTCTTCCTCGACAAATTGCTCCATATCTTCGAATTGGAACAAGAATTGGCTACTCACGTAGGCGATATTGATGTTTTGAAAGAAGCTAAACGTAACGGTTTCTCTGATCGTAAGATTGCTGATCTTTGGAATCAAACAGCTGACCAAGTTCGTGCGACACGTTTGGAAAATAATATTGTTCCTGTTTACAAGATGGTTGATACCTGTGCGGCTGAGTTCGAGTCATCAACACCATATTTCTACTCAACTTACGAGTGGGAAAATGAATCAATCAAATCTGATAAAGAATCTGTCATCGTTCTTGGTTCAGGACCTATCCGTATCGGACAAGGGGTTGAGTTCGACTATGCGACAGTTCACTCTGTAAAAGCCATCCAGGCAGCAGGTTACGAAGCTATCATTATGAACTCTAACCCTGAGACGGTTTCAACAGACTTCTCAGTTTCAGATAAACTTTACTTCGAACCATTGACTTTCGAAGACGTGATGAACGTTATCGAATTGGAACAACCTAAGGGTGTTGTGGTTCAGTTTGGTGGTCAAACAGCCATTAACTTGGCAGAGCCATTGTCTAAAGCTGGTGTGAAAATCTTGGGTACACAGGTTGCTGACCTTGACCGTGCCGAAGACCGTGACCTTTTTGAACAAGCCCTTAAAGACCTCGATATCCCACAACCACCAGGACAAACAGCGACAAATGAAGAAGAAGCGGTTGAAGCAGCTCGTAAGATTGGCTTCCCAGTTCTTGTTCGTCCATCATACGTTTTGGGTGGACGTGCCATGGAAATTGTTGAAAATGAAGATGACCTTCGTTCTTACATGCGTACAGCAGTTAAGGCAAGTCCAGACCACCCAGTCCTTGTTGATAGCTATATCATTGGACGTGAGTGTGAAGTGGATGCCATCTCTGATGGTAAGGATGTCTTGATTCCAGGTATTATGGAACACATCGAACGTGCAGGGGTTCACTCAGGGGACTCAATGGCAGTTTACCCTCCACAAACTCTCTCTAAGAAAATCCAAGAGACTATCGCTGATTACACTAAACGTTTGGCTATCGGTCTTAATTGTATTGGTATGATGAACATTCAGTTCGTTATTAAGGACGAAACTGTCTATGTTATCGAGGTTAACCCACGTGCCAGCCGTACGGTACCATTCTTGTCTAAAGTGACTGATATCCCAATGGCACAAGTTGCTACAAACTTGATTCTTGGTAAATCATTGGCTGAACAAGGTTACAAAGATGGTCTTTACCCAGAAAGCAAGCATGTCCATGTCAAAGCACCAGTCTTCTCATTCACAAAATTGGCTAAGGTAGATAGTCTCCTTGGACCTGAAATGAAATCAACTGGTGAAGTTATGGGTACAGATGCGACTCTTGAAAAAGCCCTCTATAAAGCCTTTGAAGCTTCTTATCTCCATTTGCCAACCTTTGGTAATGTCATCTTTACTATTCATGATGATACGAAAGAAGAAGCCCTTGATTTGGCTCGTCGTTTCGATGCTATCGGTTACGGTATCTACGCCACTGAAGGAACAGCTAAGTTCTTGAATGAACATGGAGTTCACGCAACGCTTGTTAACAAATTAGGTGAAAATGACGACAACGACATTCCAGCCCTTGTTCGTACAGGTAAAGCGCAAGCTATTATCAATACGGTTGGTAACAAACGTACTTATGACGAAGATGGAGCAGCAATTCGTAGCTCTGCTATTGAAGCAGGAATCCCACTCTTCACAGCGCTTGATACAGCAGATGCCATGGTGCGTGTGCTTGAAAGCCGTAGCTTTACAACAGAAGCTATCTAATTTTAAAACAGAGTCTCAGTATTGCTGGGACTTTTTTTATTGAAGGCACAGTTTTCTTTTGAGACTTTTCTTGGGTGATGGCGGACGTCAGCGATCTTCTTCGAAGTTCCATGACTAAGTTTTGAGCCGAACGTCTCAAAACTTCCGAACGCCTGAGACTAATTGCTTCAGGCGTTTTCATCACTGCCAAAAGTCTCGGTCTAAGCTGACTAGGTTCGCAAAATCTATTTCATATTTAAAAATAGTTTAATTATGTTCTGAATCTCAGCCTTGCTGGGGCTTTTTCTTACACAAATGTAAGCTAACAAGTTAAAAATGAAAGCTAAGACGATGGTTTTGTTTCCTTAGATTCTGCTATACTAGAAACATGATTATTACGACATCTTTACGGGAAAACGAGACCTTGATTGCGCGTGCCCAAGAACTAGCTCACGAGTTAGGAGCTGACTACCAGCCTCGTCGCAAGTTGTCCTTGGCAAAATGTTTAGAGCGCTTTGGACCTTTCTATCTCCTATATAAAGACAGACTGTCTTTTATCAATTCGGATGCTAGTGAGTTGACCTTCCATCCAGATACGGCTGCTCTCAGGATTAAGGCTCCCCATGACGCTTTAGTCAGTCTTTTAGGTAAGTCTCCCAAGACTATTCTTGACACGACTATGGGTCTGGCTTCTGATAGCCTAGTGATGGTTGCAGCGGGAAATCAAGTGACTGCCCTTGAGAGTCAAGATGTGATTTTTCAGGTGGTTTCTCGTGGTCTTGCCTCTTATCAGACAGATGATAAGCAGCTTGAAAAGGCCATGCGTTCTATTAAAGCTATTAAGAGCGATAGCTTGTCTTTTTTGAAGGCTCAAGCTGACAATTCCTTTGATATCATCTATGCCGATCCTATGTTTTCAGAGACTATCAAGGAATCAGAAAATCTACAAGCTATCAAACCTCTTGCCAATGGTAGCCGTCTGACAGAAGAATGGCTAAAAGAAGCTAAACGTGTTGCACGGGAAAAAATTATTATCAAGGCACATTTTCGAGATACCGTTTTTGAAGAACTTGGTTTTGAACGCCAGGTTCGCCCCAATCAAAAGCTGCATTATGGTGTCATGGATGTAAGCGAAAACCATTGACACTGAAAGTTAAACGTATTACAATTGTTTTATTTATGTGATACAAAAAGAAAAGAGAGACATATGCGAAAGAAAATCAGTCCAAAGTTATTTAAAAATAAAAAAAGAGTTTGGATCATTGGAGGAATTGGCTTCCTTGTCCTTTTGGTCCTAGGCTTTAACCTTTTTGCAGGTGGTGGCAAGAATGATAAGGCTTCTGAGTCCCCTACAGCAAGTAAGGTAACTAAGGGAGGGGCAGCTGGCCTCGTCGACCCTTCTGACTGGCATGGTGAAGGCTCAGTCGGAACAGTATGTTTATTTTGACAATACCATTGGACGCAATGCCACTGTGACAGTCTCTGTTGGTGAGGAAGTTAGCGTCGGTCAGCAACTGGTCCAATACGATAGCACCTCAGCCCAAGCAGCATATGATACGGCTAGTCGTGCCTACAATAAGGCAGTTCGTGACCGTAATTATTTCCAACAGTATGGGACGGCTCCTGCGGCTTCAGCACAAACAAGTAGTGATTCGGATGAAGATGATTCGACAACTACCGTTAGTCCTCAACAGCGTCAGCAAACCGAGGCAAGTAATTACCAAACCTTGCAAGATTATAATGATGCCATTGCCAATGCAGCATCAGAGCTAGAAAAGGCACAAGATGTTCTCAACCAAACAGTCATTGTTTCAGATGCTAATGGAACAGTCGTAGAAGTTGCGGACTCTGTGGACCCTGCTTCAAAAGAGAGCCAAACCCTAGTTCATGTGACAAGTGAAGGCCAATTTGAGATTCAAGGGACCTTAACAGAATATGACATTCCAAATATTTCAGTGGGGCAAAAGGTTAAGATTACTTCCAAAGTATACCCAGACCAAACTTGGACAGGGAAGGTCAGCTATGTTTCCAATTATCCTAAGCAAAATGCCAACCAGTCAACGGGGACATCTGGCAACTCAGGTCAGTCAGGTTCTCAGTATGAATACAAGGTTCAATTGACCAGTCCAATCGGAAAACTGAAGCAAGGTTTTAATGTATCACTTGAAGTGACAAAAGATGATGATGCCTTGTTGGTTCCTGTAACTGCTGTGACCAAGAAAGGCTCTGACAACTATGTCTGGGTTTACGATGATGAAACTCAGAAAATCAAGCAAGTCAAGGTTAAACTTGGCAATGCGGATGCCAAGCAACAGGAAATTGCTTCAGGACTTAAAGAAGGTCAAAAAGTTATCACCAAGGCAGATAAATCCTTTAAGGATGGCGAGACCCTAAAGGATGTGACGTATGCCGATAGTAAAAAATCAAAAGACACTAGTGGAGAAGAGGTGAGGTCTAGTGACTAAGCCAACTCTTATGGTTTTAAAGGGGATCACCAAGTCTTTCAAAAATGGTCAAGAGTCCCTTCAGGTCCTCAAGGGTATTGACTTATCGGTAGAAGAAGGGGACTTCGTGGCAATCATGGGCCCTTCTGGATCAGGGAAATCAACCCTTATGAATATTATCGGTCTTCTTGATCAACCGACTACAGGTTCCTATCAACTCGAGGGCGAGGATGTGGCTGATCTCTCTGAAAATCGTTTGGCCAAGGTAAGAAATGACCAGATTGGCTTTATCTTTCAACAGTTTTTTCTCTTGCCAAAGTTAAGTGCCCAAAAGAACGTAGAGCTTCCTTTGATTTATGCAGGGAAATCTCCACATGAACGTAAGCAAAGGGCACAACAATTCTTGGAAAAAGTTGGCTTGTCAGACCGTAGCCATCACCTACCATCGGAGCTGTCTGGTGGACAGAAGCAGAGGGTTGCCATTGCGCGTGCACTGTCTAACGATCCGGCAATCATTTTAGCGGATGAACCTACGGGTGCTCTTGATACCAAGACAGGGATGCAGATTATGGAGCTCTTAACCCAGCTGAACCGTGAAGGAAAGACTATCATCATGGTTACTCATGAGCCAGAGATTGCGGACTATGCCCGACGTAAGATTGTCATCCGCGATGGGGAAATTACCCAGGACACGACTGATAGCGTTCGGATTGACTAGGAGGTAAGAATGGAAAATTGGAAATTTGCTCTTAGTTCTATCCGTTCACACAAGATGAGGTCCTTCCTGACCATGTTGGGAATTATCATTGGTGTTGCTGCGGTAGTACTTATCATGGGGCTAGGAAATGGAATGCGTCAGAGTGTTACTGATAGTGTGACTGGTGACAAGGATACAGTTCAAGTCTACTATGAAGCCAAGGGTGAGGAGCTTGATCCTGCCTATGCAGATTTGGCACAACCTACCAAACCGGTTAAAGAAGTTTGGTTGGAGCAAGTGGCTAGGCAGACGCCTGGTATTGATAGTTATTTTGTGACTAACAGCCTAACTTCCTCTATCTCACTCCAAAAAAAGACCGTGAAGAATGTTAATATCACAGGTGCCAGTCAGGGCTACTTTAAAGCTAAAAAGTTAGAAATGTTGACAGGACGTTCCTTGCAAGACAATGATTATAAAAACTTTTCACGAGTTATTGTCATTGATCAGATGGTGGCTAAAAAACTCTTTGAGACGAATGGGGATGCCCTTAACCAAGTGGTTACTATTGGGAACAATGATTATCGTGTGATTGGTGTTTATAAGAATAAAGACACAGCAATCGGTGCCTATGGTGAAATTGGAACAGCTCTTGTGGCCAATACCCAGTTAGCAGCTGAAAATAACACTGATGCTATTGGCCAGATTTTTTTCCATGTGACCGATGTAAAAAATAGTAGTAGCGTTGCTAAGGATGCTGCTAAACGCTTGACCCAGTTGGCCCAAGATGACAACGGAGAATATAAGGCAGCAGATATGAGTTCGGCCTTAGATCAGGTGAACACGATCTTTGGAACCATTACCACCGTTGTCGGAGCTATTGCTGGGATTTCATTATTAGTTGGCGGAATTGGTGTTATGAACATCATGTTGGTTTCGGTAACTGAGCGGACACGAGAGATTGGTCTTCGTAAGGCTTTAGGTGCTACACGTCGTAAAATCTTGACCCAGTTTTTGATTGAGTCGATGGTTCTGACCATTCTGGGAGGTTTGATTGGGCTAGGCTTTGCAGCCCTAGTCGTTGGACCAATTGGGAATGCCATGGACCTTAAAGCGACGGTCTCTCTTGGCGTAGCCATGGGAAGCATAGCCTTTTCAGCAGGCGTAGGAATCATCTTTGGCCTCCTACCAGCGAATAAGGCTTCGAAACTCGATCCTATCGAAGCCCTTAGGTATGATTAGAAATAACCTCTTGAAATCTTTAGATTTTGAGAGGTTTTATGGTCTTCAAAAAAAGATAGAGAAAAAAATAAAAAAAATTGTATTTTTTTCTTGACGTCTGATTTAGGTCATGATATTATAAATAAGGTTTGAAAAAACTGACCTAAGACAGTTGGGGAGCAAGACTCATAAACATCCAACCGAGGCACAAAACGTAACTATTTTTTGTAACGTATTGTACTTTCGTGTCTAGGTTTAGGTACGATTTTTTTGTGCCTAGCCCAAAAATAAAAACGGAGGTAAAACTACTAATGAGTGAAGCTATTATTGCTAAAAAAGCTGAACAGGTTGCTATCGTCGCTGAGAAAATGAAAGCAGCAGCATCTATCGTTGTTGTTGACTCTCGTGGACTTACAGTTGACCAAGATACAGTTCTTCGTCGTAATCTTCGTGAATCAGGCGTTGAATTTAAAGTTATCAAAAACTCTATCTTGAGCCGTGCAGCTGAAGAAGCAGGTCTTGAAGACCTTAAAGAACTTTTTGTTGGTCCATCTGCAGTAGCATTCTCAAACGAAGATGTTATCGCACCAGCAAAAGTTATTAGCGAATTTGCTAAAGACGCAGAAGCTCTTGAAATCAAAGGTGGTGTTGTTGACGGCGCGTTCACTTCAGTCGAAGAAATCAACGCTCTTGCATCACTTCCAAACAAAGAAGGTATGCTTTCTATGCTCCTTTCTGTACTTCAAGCGCCAGTGCGCAACGTTGCATACGCTGTCAAAGCGGTTGCAGAAAGCAAAGAAGACGGTGCTGCATAAGCCCATCTTCACAACTCGTAGCCTAAGCTACGTTTAAAACACTATATTAAAAAACACATTTGGAGGAAATCACAATGGCATTGAACATTGAAAACATTATTGCTGAAATTAAAGAAGCTTCAATCCTTGAATTGAACGACCTTGTAAAAGCTATCGAAGAAGAGTTTGGCGTAACTGCTGCTGCTCCTGTAGCTGCTGCTGCAGCTGGTGCTGCTGACGCTGGTGCTGCTAAAGATTCATTCGACGTTGAATTGACATCTGCAGGCGACAAAAAAGTTGGCGTTATCAAAGTTGTACGTGAAATCACAGGCGAAGGTCTTAAAGAAGCTAAAGCTATCGTTGACGGTGCACCATCAGTTATTAAAGAAGGTGTTGCTGCAGCTGAAGCTGAAGAAATCAAAGCTAAACTTGAAGAAGCTGGAGCTTCAGTTACTCTTAAATAATAAGGTAACGACTCAAGTCGCTTAAAAAAGAAAACCAGGGCAGAAGCTCTGGTTTTTTCTATTACTTTTAATATTTTCATTTGTTAGAATGTAGGTAATGTGCGTGCTTGTCACGCCCTTTTTCTGTGTCTTTTACGGCTTTAGTGGTTGTAAATAACTATAAAAATCTTAAAGGCATGGTAAATGCTAAAAAGAAAAGGAGAAATTTATGGCTTATATTTGGTCTTATCTCAGACGTTATCCTAAGTGGCTAGCAATGAATTTTACGGCGGCCATTTTATTTGTTATTGCTAACTTGGGTTTGCCGACGGTTCTTGCCAGAATGATTGATGATGGTTTCCAGTGTCTTCTTGATTTTGACGACAAGTCCACAAGCAGGAGCTATTATTTCCTTTGCGGGAGGAGGACATGGTACACCAGCAGAATACGGACAGGTGGCTTTCGTCGAAAAACTCTACCCAAATGGCTCATTCCTTATCTCCGAAACCAATTACAATGGCAATCCAAACTATACCTTCCGTAAATTATCTGGAGTGGATAGTAACTTGAGTTTTGCGTATACGACGAAATAAAAAAGGATATGCTAACAATGACTTGATTTGTTAGCATATTGTTTTGGAGGTGGTGATATGGATTTGTTAGAGAAACCCGTTTATAATTATATTAAAAATAATCATGGAGTAATAACTTTTCGTGATATGGAAGAGCTTAACTTTTCTTATCAACAACTGAATCAATTAGTCTCCAAAGGGAAAGTGGAATCAATTGAAAGAGGTATCTATCATCTGCCAGATACCTATATCGATGACTATTTTAGTTTACAGTACCGTTTTCCATCCTTAGAAATAGCACTTTGGTTACATGGTCTGTCCCTTACCATTCCATTTGAGCCTGTGATGACTTTTCCTTTCGGGACAAATACGAGGCCAATGAAAGAAGCTGGTGTCAAGCCAATTGTCGCTAGAAAGTATCATGAAATCGGTATTATTAGACTGGAGCGACAGGCTGGACAGTTTATCTCAGTATATGATATGGAACGAACATTAGTGGAGTGTTTGAGAACAGCTTATCATGTCGATATTCAAGTTATTGCTCCAGATTTTCAAGCTTACTTTAAAAAAGGAGCTGTTGATTATGCCAAGTTGTATCACTATGCACAACTATTTAAAGTAACCGAAAAACTACAATCATATGTGGAGGTCTTGTCGTGAAATTTTCAAATGCTAATAGTTTCAAAGCTAAAATCAAGAATATTGCAAAAGAAAAAGGGATCTCTTTCTCAAAAGATTAGTCAAATATTTGAAGAATACGGTGCGAATATGTTGGATGTATTCGGTTGTATATGTATAAATTAAACAATTGTGTTACAATGAAACCATATAGAATTTTAAGTTTTCTCAAAAACTTTTTATAACTAAGAACACATAAGGAGGTAAAATGGTGAAGCATTCTAAAATAACAAAAGTTTTTCAGCTTTCACTCGTCATCATATTTATTTTAGTCTTGTTAGGGCTCTTTGTTCCCCAGCAGTTTCAAAATATTAGTTCTTACTTAAAAAATCTCTTAACAACTAGTGTTGGCTGGTTTTACTTGTTATTGGTTACGGGGATTTTAATTTTTTGTGTCTTTTTAATTGTAAGTCCGATAGGGCAGATTCGCTTGGGTAATCCCACGAGTCGGCCAGAGCATTCGACGACGTCATGGATTGCCATGATGTTTTCTGCTGGAATGGGGATTGGTCTGGTCTTTTATGGGGCAGCAGAGCCTTTGAGTCACTTTGCTATCTCGACGCCCAATGCAGAAATAGGCAGTGCGGATGCTCTCGCAGATGCTTTTCGTTTTACTTTTTTTCACTGGGGATTTCATGCTTGGGCGGTCTATGCCCTGGTGGGATTGTCTTTGGCTTATTTTGGCTTTCGTAAACGGGAGAAATATCAGCTCTCAGTCGTCTTTAAGCCTCTTTTTGGAAAATATGCGGACGGACCAATAGCAACCATTATCGATACCATCACCATTATTGCGACAGTGATTGGGGTAGCGACAACGCTCGGCTTTGGTGCCTCACAAATCAATGGTGGTCTCTCCTATGTCTTTGGTATTCCTAATAATAGTCTTGTGCAAGTCATCATTATCATCATTGCGACAATTCTTTTTCTTATTTCTGCCTTATCAGGTTTAGGAAAGGGTGTTAAAATCCTATCTAATACAAACTTGATTTTAGCTGTTGTCTTGCTTGCTGGAGTCATAGTTTTGGGGCCAACGGTTAAGATATTTGACACCATGACAGACTCTATCGGCCTTTATTTTCAAAACTTCTTCCGTATGAGTTTTCGGGCGGCGGCTTTTGATGAGACCAAGCGGGCTTGGATTAACCAATGGACCATTTTTTACTGGGCATGGTGGATTTCCTGGTCACCTTTTGTGGGCGTCTTTATTGCCCGTATCTCAAAAGGTCGGACTATTCGCGAATTTTTGACAGTAGTGCTTTTGGCACCAACAGTCCTTAGTTTTATCTGGTTTTCTGCTTTTGGTACCTTATCTACTTCACTACAAGATTCGGGGGTTGATTTGATACGTTTTGCCACAGAAGAAATTCTTTTTGCCTCTTTTAATGAATATCCTCTGGGAAGTGTCCTTTCAGTCCTGGCGATTACTTTAGTTTTAACCTTCTTTGTGACCTCGGCGGATTCTGCCACCTATGTTTTGGCCATGTTGTCTGAAGATGGCAATCTAAATCCAAGTAATCGTAAAAAGGTGATTTGGGGTGTCATGCTGGCCTTGATTGCTATTGCACTCATGTTTTCTGGTGGATTGACAGCTTTACAAAACACGCTCATTATTGTCGCTTTTCCATTTTCCATAGTACTAGTGTTGATGATGTGGTCGCTTATGAAAGAGTTATATCACGAAAAAGAGCAAATGGGACTCGCCATTACACCAGACCGATATCCTGAGAAGAATCAACCGTTTAAATCTTATGGGGAAAATTAGGAGGATGGCATGGAGTTAAGAGTGCTTCGTTATTTTATACTATTGCTGAGGAGGGGAGTATCTCCAAGGCAGCTGAGAAGCTGATGATTACTCAGCCGACACTCAGTCGTCAGTTAAAAGATTTGGAGCAGGAACTTGGTGAACCTCTTTTTATCCGTGAACATATCAAGTCGCTTAATAAAGAAAACCAGGGCATCAGCTCTGGTTTTTTCTATTGCTTTTAATATTTTCATTTGTTAGAATGTAGGTAATGTGCGTGCTTGTCACGCCCTTTTTCTGTGTCTTTTACGGCTTTAGTGGTTGTAAATAACTATAAAAATCTTAAAGGCATGGTAAATGCTAAAAAGAAAAGGAGAAATTTATGGCTTATATTTGGTCTTATCTCAGACGTTATCCTAAGTGGCTAGCAATGAATTTCACGGCGGCCATTTTATTTGTTATTGCTAACTTGGGTTTGCCGACGGTTCTTGCCAGAATGATTGATGAGGGAATAAACCGTGGTGATGTTGATAAGCTTTACGCTTATGCTTGGGTCATGTTTGGTGTAGTTTTGACTGGGATTGTTGGTCGTATACTTCTGTCCTATGCGGTTGGTAAGTTGACCACTACTATGGTGCAAGTCATGCGTAATGACATTTATGCTAAGCTTCAGGAGTATTCCCACCACGAGTATGAGCAGATTGGGGTATCCTCTTTGGTGACTCGTATTACATCAGATGCTTTTGTGCTTATGCAGTTTGCGGATCAGGTTCTTAAGCTAGGGGTTATCACTCCTTTGATGATGGTTTCCAGTGTCTTTTTGATTTTGACGACAAGTCCATCTTTGGCTTGGATTGTGGCCATCTCCTTGCCTTTCCTAGCCGTAGTAGTCTGGTATGTGGCGGTAAAAACGCGTCCGCTTTCTGAAAAGCAACAGGCAACTCTCGACAAGATTAACCAGTATGCTCGTGAAAATCTGACTGGACTTCGTGTCATCAGAGCTTTCGCTAGAGAAGATTTTCAAGAGAAGAAGTTCGCTTCTGAAAATGCTGTCTATGCGGATAATTCAAACAAACTTTTTAAATTGACTGGTTTGACCGAGCCACTTTTTGTGCAAATCATCATAGCCATGATTGTGGCAATTGTTTGGTTTGCTCTTGAGCCATTAGGTTCTGGGACTTTAGCAATCGGTGACTTGGTTGCCTTTATTGAGTACAGCTTCCATGCACTATTGTCTTTCCTTTTCCTAGCCAATCTCTTTACCATGTATCCTCGTACGGCGGTGTCTAGTGAACGTCTGCAGGAAATTATGGACATGCCGATTTCTATCAATCCAAATGAAGATGGCGTGACAGAAACCGAGACTAAGGGATATTTGGAATTTGACAATGTGACCTTTGCCTATCCTGGTGAAACGGAAAGTCCAGTCCTACACAACATTTCTTTCAAGGCAAAACCTGGTGAAACCATTGCCTTTATTGGGTCTACGGGTTCAGGAAAATCATCACTTGTACAGTTGATTCCACGCTTTTATGATGTAACACTTGGACGCATTCTTGTTGATGGTGTGGATGTTCGTGACTATAATCTTAAGGCTCTTCGTCGTAAGATTGGCTTTATTCCACAAAAAGCCCTGCTCTTTACAGGAACCATCGGTGAAAATATCCGTTATGGTAAGGAAAATGCCAGTCATGAAGAATTGAATCAAGCTACGGATGTCGCTCAAGCTAAGGAATTTATTGACAGTAAGGAAGAACGCTACGATTCTCACTTGGCTGAGGGTGGTAGCAACCTTTCTGGGGGACAGAAGCAGCGTTTGTCAATTGCACGTGCTGTGGTTAAACGTCCTGATCTTTACATCTTTGATGATTCCTTCTCTGCCTTGGACTACAAGACTGATGCGACCTTGCGCCGTCGTCTGAAAGAAGTGACCCAGGATGCGACAGTCTTGATTGTGGCTCAACGTGTGGGGACTATCATGGATGCAGACCAGATTATCGTTCTTGATAAGGGTGAAATCGTGGGTCGTGGCCGTCACGAAGAGCTTATGGAAAGCAATGAGATTTACCGAGAAATTGCTAATTCACAATTGAATCAAAAGAGTCTTACGGAAGACTAGAAGGAGGTCAAAATGAAGAAAAATAAAATGAAAATAAGTCATTCCTCAAGTTTTGGCCGCCTTTGGTCCTACTTGCAGGCTTATCGTTTCCCACTTTACCTAGCTATTTTCCTGAAAATTGTTAGTGTTATCATGAGTGTCCTTGAGCCAGTGGTCATTGGTTTAGCTATTACCGAGTTAACTAAAAATACGCTGGCCATCATGAAGGGTGTCGAAGGCGCTCATATCAACGTCTCCTATGTTGGTTTGGTTTTGGTTGTTTATCTCTTGCGTGGTCTTATTTATGAGTTGGCTGCCTACTATTCCAACTATTTCATGACCAATGCCGTGCAAGCAACGGTTCAAGATATGCGAAATGAGATGACCGAGAAAATCAATCGTACCTCAGTGTCATACTTTGATAAGCACCAGTTCGGGGACCTCTTGGGCCGCTTTACCAGTGACGTCGAGACAGTATCTAATGCCTTGCAACAGTCATTCTTGCAGGTTGTTAATGCCGTCTTTACTCTAGCCTTGGTTATTGGAACAGTGCTTTACCTTAATCTTCAATTGGGAGCTATAGTTGTCATCACTATTCCGATTACATTCTTTGGTGCCCGCTTTATCATGAGTAAGTCTCAGCCCTACTTTAAACAACAGGCTGATGCTCTAGGTACTCTTAATGGTTTTGTTCAGGAAAATCTGACTGGCTTCAATGTGCTTAAGCTATTTGGCCGTGAGGATAAATCCTTGGATGATTTTAAAGAAATCACGGAAGACCTTCAGAAGGTAGGCTTTAAGGCTAATTTCATTTCAGGACTTATGATGCCGGTTCTTAACGGTTTATCTGACTTGACCTATCTCATTGTTGCTGTTCTAGGTGGTTTGCAAGTCTTGGCTGGTCGCTTGACGATTGGTAATATGCAGGCCTTTGTTCAGTACGTTTGGCAGATTAACCAACCTATTCAGAACTTGACTCAGTTGGCTGGACAATTGCAGAGTGCTAAATCTTCTTTGGACCGTATTTTCCAACTGATGGATGAACCAGACGAGGCTAATGATGCTACTGAAGTGCTTGCCGGAGATTTGACTGGCCAAGTTAGCTTTAAGCATGTGGACTTCCAGTATGTGGCTGATAAACCTTTGATTCGTGACTTTAATCTTGAGGTTAATCCTGGCGAAATGGTGGCCATTGTCGGTCCTACCGGTGCCGGAAAATCAACGATTATCAATCTTCTCATGCGTTTCTATGATGTGACTGCTGGTTCTATTTCAGTTGATGGTCACGATATCCGTAACCTGTCACGTCAGGATTATCGTAAACAGTTTGGTATGGTGCTTCAGGATGCTTGGCTCTTTGAAGGAACTATCAAGGAAAATCTTCGCTTTGGTAATCTTGATGCGACTGACGAAGAAATTGTTGAAGCCGCTAAGGCAGCCAATGTGGACCACTTTATCCGTACACTACCTGGTGGTTACAACATGGAAATGAACCAGGAATCAAGTAACATCTCACTAGGACAAAAGCAACTTTTGACCATTGCGCGTGCGCTTTTGGCTGATCCTAAAATCTTGATTTTGGACGAGGCGACCTCATCGGTTGATACCCGTCTGGAACTCTTGATTCAAAAAGCTATGAAGACCCTTATGCAAGGTCGAACAAGCTTTGTCATTGCCCACCGCCTGTCAACTATTCAAGAGGCAGACAAGATTTTGGTCCTTAAAGATGGTCAAATCATCGAACAAGGAAATCATGAATCCCTCCTTGCAGATAAAGGCTTCTATTACGACTTGTATAATAGCCAGTTTGCAGAGAAATAAATAAAAAATCCATCAGTTCATAGCTGGTGGATTTTTTCTGAATGTGGAGAACAATAAAAGAGACTTCTCCTATAGAGGCAAGTCTCCAAATCAATATTATTTCTCAGCACGTCGTGTGACGAACATGGCATCTCCGAAACTGAAGAAGCGGTAGCGCTCTTGGACAGCGTGTTTATAGGCATCAAGGACGAATTCACGGCCAGCAAAGGCTGAAACCAACATCACCAAGGTAGATTTTGGAAGGTGGAAGTTGGTTGAGAAGGCATCCACGACTGTGAATTGGTAGCCTGGTTTGATAAAGATATTGGTCCAGCCTGAGTCGGCTTGGAGTTGACCATCGTATTTATTGCCGATGGTTTCCAGAGTTCGGATAGAGGTTGTTCCTACAGCAATGATGCGCCCTCCAGCGGCTTTGACACTATTGAGTGTATCGGCAGCATCTTGGCTGAGGGTGTAAAATTCTGAGTGCATCTCATGTTCGTCGACATTATCGACAGAAACAGGTCGGAAGGTTCCCAGTCCAACGTGAAGGGTGAGGTAGACCAATTTTACGCCTTTAGCTTCAATCTTTTGAAGTAACTCAGGAGTGAAATGGAGGCCAGCTGTTGGAGCAGCGGCAGAGCCATTTTCCTTAGCATAGACTGTTTGGTAACGGTCACGGTCTTCCAATTTTTCATGGATATAAGGTGGCAATGGCATCTCGCCCAAGCTTTCCAAAACTTCAAGGAAGATACCGTCGTAGCTAAATTCTACGATTCGTCCACCGTGATCTAGTTCCTCAGTAACAGTGGCGGTCAAGCGTCCATCACCAAAACTGACTTTAGCACCTACTTTAAGGCGTTTGGCTGGTTTGGCTAAAACTTCCCATTGATCCCCTTGGGTATTTTTCAAAAGGAGAAATTCCACATGGCCGTGGGTATCAGGCTTTTCACCATAGAGGCGGGCAGGAAGCACGCGCGTATTGTTCATGACCAAGGCATCGCCAGGGTTAAGCTGGTCAATGATGTGGTCGAAGTGGGTATCAGTCATTTCCTTGGTTACAGGATCAATGACCAAGAGTTTAGAGGCGTCACGTTGTTCCAATGGGGTTTGGGCAATCAGTTCCTCTGGTAATTCAAAATCAAAATCGTTTGTATTCATTTCTTTCCTCGTTTAAAAATGTTCAGCCTTTTTATTATAGCACGATATAGGGCGACCGTCATTAAACTTATCGAGTGAAAGCGCTTGACAAAAAGGTTAAAAAAAGAGATAATAAATAAAAATGGTATATACCAATATCGAGGTGAATAGAATGAAAAAGATTTTAGTTAAGAATCAAGTTGAGGGAGGCCAAGTTGCCTTTGATCTTCTTAAAGAGAGCCTTGCAGCGGGTGCTCAGACATTGGGATTGGCGACAGGTAGTTCACCTATCGCCCTTTACCAAGAGATGGTTGAGAGTGACGTGGATTTTTCGGAACTTTACAGCGTTAATTTGGATGAATACGTCGGACTAGCACCAGACCATGAGCAGAGCTATCATGCCTTTATGAAGGCTCAACTTTTTGATGCCAAGCCATTTAAAGAGAGCTTCCTACCAGATGGCATGGCTGAAGATTTAGAACAGGCGGCCAAGGACTACGATGACATCTTGTCCCAACATGCCATTGACCTGCAAATCTTAGGTATCGGAAGTAATGGGCACATTGGTTTTAATGAGCCAGGTACGTCTTTTGATAGTCAAACCCATGTGGTTGACTTGACGGACAGCACGATTGAAGCCAATAGCCGTTTCTTTGCCAGTCGAGACCAAGTTCCTACAAAGGCTATTTCAATGGGGATTGCTTCCATTATGGCTGCCAAGAAGATCATTTTGTTTGCCTATGGTGACAAGAAGTCAGATGCCATTTTCAAGATGGTCAAGGGTCCAGTAACAGAGGAAGTGCCAGCTAGTGTCTTGCAACATCATCCAGACGTGACTCTTATCTTAGATGAGGCTGCTGCTGCGAAATTGTAGGAGAAAAAATGAGTCGAGCAGATGCGAGTTAGGTAATCAGAAAGTTATAGAAAAAAACAGGTTGAGCTAGTGCTACTCAACCTGTTTATTAATGAATAAACATAATATAGATTTTGACTTCAAATATTTACGTTACCTAATGATTACTCATTTTTCATCAATTACCTAAAATTCTTTAGTCGGAATAGTCCCTCTTTTTATTGGTAATAAAATCTCTATTTGATATTGTCCATCTTTTATAAAGTGTTTGATATTACCTTGATATTCTTGAACAAGAGCATCAATATTTCGCAACCCCCAGCCATCTTTTTGACGGGATTTACGAGTAGATTTTTCTTTCTCATCAAAGTTATTTCTAATATTGATAAAAAGATTTTGTTGAAAGTATCGGATATTAAGTGATAAGCTTCTTTCTTTATTTGGTAGTCTGAGACAAGCTGCAATACTATTGTCTAGACAGTTTCCTAATATAACAGCTAAAATATCTGGCTGAATAGATAATTCTTGTGGTACAAAGCAATCAATTTCCATTTCTATCTCATCTTTTAAATGATGTAGTTTTTGATTAAGTAAAAAATTAATAGTTTGATTTTTAGAGTAGAATGTTTGTTCACCTACTATACTATCTGTTAATGAATAAAGATAATCTTTTGCCTCTTCAGGATTTTTCTCTAAAAGCGATAAAAGAGTTAAATGTTTATTTTTTAAGTCATGCCGAAGGCTTTGGAGACGTTGATATTCTTCTTGAGATTGTTGTATTTCTCGAACTTGGAACTGTAACTGTTCTTTTTCCAATTGGTTTTGGTAATATTGCTGCTGTTGACGAGCAAGGTACAGATTAAAATAAAGAGAGGAGAGAGTTAATACAATGAGAGATGAGAGAGAAATGATTGACAGGTAATCTGCTCCAAATACCCCTCCTTGAATGGCAGATATTGTAAAAGCAAAGAAAATAGATAAAAGAGGCACGATAAACTGATAAAGCCAGTTTCCCTTAGAAGTAGCAATATGAAGCCTTTGATGGGATAGGAGAAGCTTTCGTAAAATAAGAGTTATTCCTGTAGATAAGAAGAAACTTATTCCGAGATACAAACTAATAGCTTCTAAATTTTTTGATAGTTCCCCTAAAGGTAAAATTAGTTGGATTCCTTGGTTTAGGACAGCCCCTGCTAACAAGCTTAGACTAGTTTGTAAAAGAATCCAAAAGGAAGACTGGCGAATAGGATAATCAAAATTGAGGCCGATTAGATAGTATTCTAAAATGTTTAGAAGGAGATTACTGACCAAAAAAATACGACTTTCAGAGAATAGGAACACGAGTTCCCCATGAAAAATCAATATGAAAAAAAGGGCTACTAAAGGCTTCTTTTTCATATTGATTTTAGACAATGGTCTATAAAATAACATACTTGCTAGAAATAAATCGTACAAGATACTGATTATTCGTAATCCTACTAACATTAAAAATGCCTTTCACTTAGATAGCTGTAATACTTTTCTTTAAAAGAAAACTGAAACTTTCTACTAATTGGGAGTAGGTGTTCTTCAGTCCCATTTAGTAAAATAGTAACTGTTTTTGAATCAAAGTCTTTGATGTATTTGGGGTTTAAAATATAGGAAGTATGAATTTGAATAAAATAATTAGGGAGTTTTTCCAAAATCTCTTTTGTTTTTAGTAGAGACTTGTAGGTACCTGTCTTTGTGTATATAAATACTGAACGTTTATCTTTCTCAAAAAATACAATATCGCCCGAAGGGATAGAATAATTGTGTTTACCAAATGAGAAGGTAAAAAGTGCTTGGCCTATATCCAAAAAACGCAAAATACGATCCAATACTTTCGTTAACTTTTGAGGTTCTATCGGTTTAACGATATAGTCAAAAGTCTGAACTTCGAAGACTTGTTCCATATAATCACGATAACTTGTCACAAAAATAATAGGAATGAAAGGATTAAATTTTCTAATCTTCTGTGCTACGTCAATTCCATTGATTCCTGGCATATTGATATCCAAAAAGACACAGTGGGTATCTGGTGTTAGTTGATTTAACAGTTTTTGTGGATCTGTATAAAGTTTTGTTTCTAGAGGAAATTTATCATAAGAAAGTAAATAATGTTCTAATTGGCTAGCATCTCTATCCGAGTCATCACAAATAGCAACTTTTAACATTGAAAACCTCCTCACTCATTTTTGTATGTTAATTATAACGTTAAAATGGTCAATTATGACATAATTGTAAGAAAAATGTAAGTTTAGTATACAATATTCTTATTAAAGATGAAAGGAGAATTCCAAATGAAAAACATTCAAGTACGTAAGGCCGTAGCTCAAACCGAAATTAGCTGGGGTATTATTTAATTGCTTAAAAATGTTAAATAAACATATAAGCAAATGTTACCTTCGATTCTATCACGGAAAATTTTTGATAGAATTACTACAATAAGGCGAGGGGAAATTATAGAATCACCTCGTCTTTCTTTTTGAAAAATAGTGAGGAAAAAATGAAATTCCATTGTCCAAGAATAAAAGAAATATATCCTATTTATAAACTTCACGATAATTTGTTTAGGGTAGGCTCCCAAATTGGTATAACTACTGAAATCAGTGATGAGGACGATAAAATGTGGAGTTTAGTTAATATTTTAGATGGAAGGACTATTAATGACGTTGTAGATACTATGTTAACTAAGTATCCAGATTTGACGGAACAAGATATAATAGGTGCTATTGAACTATTGGATAAGGAGGGGGTTATTGAAGAAGGTGCTACAATAAATTGTATTAAGGAAAGATATCATTCAAATATCTACTATTTTAGTCGCTATTTAAATAGTTTTAAAGATAGTATAGATATTCAAAAGAGACTTAATGAAACGACAGTTCTTTTATTAGGACTTGGCGGAGGAGGGTCCAATATACTAACTTTGCTATCTGGTCTGGGACCTAAAAAAATAAAAATTGTGGACTTTGATATCATTGAAAAAAGTAATCTAGGTAGGCAATTTTTATATAAGGAGGAAGACGTAGGGGCTCTTAAAACACAGATTGCCCATCAAGAAGTGTCAAAAATGAATTCTGATATCGAAGTTGAAACTCATAATTTACGTATAACATGTGTAAATGACTTGTTGCCATTATTAGACAATGTTGACATTGTTATTTGTGTTATTGATGAACCACAATATGATATTCAGCGTATTGTAAATAAAGCTGTAGTTACAAAAAATATTCCGTGTGTTTTTGGTGCAAGTCAAGTTAGTCGCGGACGTGTTTATTCTGTAGTACCCCATCAAACAGGATGTTTTGATTGTTTAAACATTCATTACACGAAAATTGATAGTCTATTCTTGGAACAATTTCGGGGTATTCGTACTGTTACTAAGAAAATTCCTACAATTGCTTATGGTCCGGCTATGTTTCAATTGACATCTGCTATTGTTGATGAGGCTGTTCGATTAATAACTAAATATGCAGAACCAATGAGTCTTAATCGCCAATACGAGATTAATTATGAAAACGGAGCGTCGTTCACACACAAACCTTGGGGACATTATCCTGATGAGTGTCCTACATGTGGTAACGGTAAGGAGGAAAATTGGGAAATCTTTTCTCAATACGGAGAAATAAAATTATGACTTTTGAAACGCTCACCATTGAAAATTTAACAAAATCATTTGATAAACAACATTTTGCTAATAACCATATCTTCTTAGAGCTAGAAGCTGCAAAAATCACAGCTCTTATAGGACATAATGGTGCTGGTAAATCAACTCTTTTAAAGCAAATGATTGGTTTTATTAAGCCTGATCAGGGAGATGTTCACTACGGAGATATTTCTTTTATACATAACCGTAAACAAGCTCGAACAATGATGAGTTATATGTCACAACAGTATGCACCTCTTGAAAAGTTAACTGTTGAGCAAAATTTAGAGATGATTGGAAGAATGAGAGGGTTAAGTACCTCAGAACTCCAAAAAGAAATTGAGCACCTTCTAGCAGATCTGGAAATAGTAGAATACCGTGATAAAAAAGGGAAGAATCTTTCAGGAGGCTTAAAACGGCTTACATCTTTTGCCATGGCATTAATTGGCTCTGCTGATATCATGCTTCTTGACGAACCAACCAACGATGTTGATCCTGTACGTCGTGAAAAACAGTGGCGATTATTACAAAAACTGGCTTATAAAGGACACACTATTATCATTGTTACCCACAATCTACTAGAAGTTGAAAAATATGCGGATAATTTTGCTCTTTTTAACCATGGTAAATTATTAAAATCTGGTCCAGTACACCAAATGTCTTATAAAAATCATTATCAAATTTCTTTCAATTTTGTTAGTAAAGAATTTTTAAGTCTATTCGAACATTTTACGATGGTCAATGGTTGTGTTTGTCAGATGGAAATTGAAGAAAGTGAATTAACCCGAATACTCATTCAAGTTAAGGAAGGTATAGAAAAAGGGCTTATTTCAAACCTTTCAGTTAAGATGAAAACATTATCTATTTCCGATCTTTATAAAGAGGAGCTTGTTAACTGATATGACTCAATTTTTTTACTTACTTCGTTGGAACTATCTTCGACAAAAAAATCTATTCATTCTATTCACACTAGCTCAAGTGCTTTTGTCCGTTTCACTTCTTTTTGGGTATCCGTTGGTAATTGGTAAGATGGACACAACAACTGCTTACTATCTTGCCTCTGGATCAGTTTTAATGGGAGTTATTTCTATTGGCTGTACGATTTCATCTCCTGTTATAGCCAATGCCAAGTCAGAAGGTCATGTGGACTATATTCGAGCTTTACCTATTCCTAGAATTCTAATTTCTTTAGCTGACCTATGTATATGGTTAATTGCTATTTTACCAGGTGTATTCTTCACTTTTTTATTAGGCTGTCTTCGCTTTTCTGTCCAATTAAATTTGTCAATTTTGTCTGTTTTTGTGATGTTACTTATTTGCCTAACAATGATTAGTCTAGGATTTTCAATTGCTTATATATTTTCCCAAAATATTGTCACGCTAATGTCTCAGCTTATTTTAATGATTGGTCTTATGTTTTCACCAATCATGTATCCGGCAGGTCGTCTTCCAGATTGGTTAGATCAACTTTATTTTCTACTTCCATTTGTCCCTTCTGCGAATCTTCTTAGAGCTAGCTTTTATAGACATGGAACTGTTTCGCTTGTAGATATAGGAGTTCTTATTTTCTGGATTTTTCTGACACAACTGCTTATCTTAGGGACACTACAGAAAGAGTTGTAATACTATCTTTTGAAAAACAATCTTACGAAACTCAGGTTGAGGCATTTGACACTCAGCCTTTTTCTTTTGTGAAAATGTGCTTCCAAACAAATCAATTGCCTAGCCCTCTTTGATAGCGCTATAATAGTTAAGTTGACTTTGACTATCAAACAACAGATATAGATATTTCATAAAGAAAGAGGACATACAATGGCAAAACCTATTCGAGTATTGCTTTATTATAAATACCTTCCCATCGAAAATGCTGAGCAATTTGCGGCTGATCACTTGGCTTTCTGTAAATCAATCGGCCTCAAAGGACGTATCTTGGTCGCTGACGAAGGAATCAATGGAACGGTTTCTGGTGACTATGAAACCACTCAAAAATACATGGACTACGTTCACAGCCTTCCAGGGATGGAGGACCTCTGGTTCAAGATTGATGAGGAAGAAGAGCAAGCCTTTAAGAAGATGTTTGTTCGCTACAAGAAGGAAATCGTTCACCTTGGTTTAGAGGATGACAACTTTGACAGCGACATTAATCCACTTGAAACTACAGGTGCTTACTTGTCACCAAAAGAGTTTAAAGATGCTCTTTTAGATGAGGACACTGTTGTCCTCGATACACGTAACGACTATGAGTATGACCTTGGTCACTTCCGTGGAGCCATTCGTCCAGACATTCGCAACTTCCGTGAATTGCCACAATGGGTTCGCGACCATAAGGAAGAGTTCATGGACAAGCGCGTGGTTGTTTACTGTACTGGTGGTGTCCGCTGTGAGAAATTCTCAGGTTGGATGGTCCGTGAAGGCTACAAAGATGTTGGCCAATTGCACGGTGGTATCGCAACTTACGGAAAAGATCCAGAGGTTCAAGGGGAGCTTTGGGATGGTAAGATGTATGTCTTTGACGAGCGTATTGCTGTTGATATCAACCATGTAGACCCTATCGTTGTCGGTAAGGACTGGTTCGATGGCACGCCTTGCGAACGCTATGTCAACTGTGGTAACCCATTCTGTAACCGTCGTATCCTTGCTTCAGAGGAAAATGAAGACAAATACCTCCGTGGCTGCTCACACGAATGTCGTGTTCACCCACGAAACCGTTATATCTCTGAAAATGGTTTGAGCAAAGAAGAAGTTGTCGAACGCCTTGCGGCTATTGGTGAGAGTTTGGATGTAACACCAGCCTAAGTTTAAATAGAGAAGAAGCTGAGAGAAATCTTGGCTTTTTATTTTGCAATTTATTTCTAAAATAATGACATATATATATTGCAATTAGAAATATATAGTGTATAATTAAGATGAAAATAGCTGGTGAACCTAATCAATTTCGACGATAATATCAGATATGATGTAAAGGAGGGGGCATGTGGCAAAGAATTTACGTTTAAAAGCAGCTCGAGCAGAGCATGATATGACCCAGGGTGACTTGGCAGAAGCTGTAGGTGCAACAAGACAAACCATAGGTTTGATTGAAGCTGGAAAGTACAATCCCAGCCTAGCCTTATGCATTGCCATTTGCAAGACACTGGACAGGACCTTGGATCAACTGTTTTGGGAGAATTAGGAAGGAAGTAAAGATGATGAAATTCAAACTGGTTAATAATAAGGTTACAGATGAACGCGAGAAAGCTCTAAATAATAAGGTTGCTGCTGAATGTTATTACATAATGATTGCAGGGACGCTTGTATGCTTGGTCTATAGCTCCTTCTTTAATAGGGGTGCCATCACCTCTAATTACTTGGCCTTTCCAATGTTGATAGCATGGATTTGGTCTATTTATAGATCTGAACGACTTAGTGTTAACACTTTTGGGGGTTCTGGTATGACAGTCCTAGGTTGTTTACTAGTGACTGGGCTTATCACCCTTATGATAATGTCAGCTAACTATCGGTACAACCATGATGTCTATCATAATAATCCCTTGGATCCTAGATATCTCATGGTTTGGCCAATTACTTATATCATATATGCTCCCGTTGTTTTCTTTATGAATTGGTCTATCGTTGCATTGGGAAGATATGAGAGAAGACGTCTCGAAAAACAGCTGGACGATTTGGAGAATGAAGAATAAATAGTGATAGAATCAGACTGTTCTGTTTGGTCTGATTTTTTTATGTTATAATGGGTCCTAAAATTAAGGAGGTCACGTATGCTACTAACTGAATTTGATGCGAATAGACAAGCGATTATCAATCCCGAGGACTTGAATGAGCCTCTTGAGGGGTTTCCTAAAATAGCTGTGTCCTGTTTTTCTCGTTCGACCTTTCAACGAATGCTTGAGATGTTTCCCCATGAACTTATCTATGAGACGTCCATGGCGAATGTGGCTATTCCGATTTATAAGCTTGTTATTGCTGAGCAGGAGTTGGCTCTTTTTAATGCACCTGTAGGCGCCTCTGCCTGTGTGGCTATTTTAGAGGATATTTTTGCCTTGGGAGCTGATAAACTTGTACTCTTTGGGACTTGTGGTGTTCTTGATGAAGATATTAAAGAGACTTCTATTATTATTCCTAGTCATGCCCTTAGAGATGAAGGGACGAGTTTTCACTATGTGGAAGCCAGCGATGAGATTGCGGTAAATGTGGGTGTTTTAGACCGTTTTCGTTCCTATCTCAATGAACGTCAGATTTCTCATAAGGAAGGCAAAGTTTGGACAACTGATGGCATTTACCGTGAGACGAATGGTAAACTCAAAGCTCGAAAGGCAGCAGGAGCCATTTGTGTGGATATGGAGTGTTCTGCAGTTGCAGCTTTAGCAAAGTTTAGAGGTGTTGAAATCTGTCATTTCTTCTATGCTGCAGACCACCTTTCTGAAGGTAATTGGGATGCCCGTAACTTGATGAATCATGCAGATTTGGATGAAAAGGACAAGGTAGCTTTATTAGCTTTGGAGTTTGCGTGTGACTGGAGTAAACCTTAAAAAATCCTACTTTTCAACCTTCTTATTTGTAATTATTCTAAATAACTGCTATAATATTTTTTAGAATGATTCTAAATAAGGAGTGAATAAATTGGAAGATAAGAATTTTGCAGAGCGTTTAAATATTTTGAGAGCTGGTGTTTTAGGTGCCAATGATGGAATCATTTCCATTGCGGGAGTGGTTATCGGTGTGGCTAGTGCGACATCAAACATCTGGTTTATTTTGATTTCTGCCTTGTCAGCCATTTTTGCCGGTGCCTTTTCGATGGCAGGTGGCGAATATGTCAGTGTCTCAACGCAAAAAGATACCGAAGAAGCTGCCATCGCTAAGGAACAAGCTCTCCTGGATCGCTCACCTGAAGCAGCTAGAGAGAGTTTGTACCGAACCTTCCTCAGTCAGGGGGATTGCGAAACAGCAGCCGAAGTCAAGGTCAATCAAGCCTTCAGTAAAAATCCTATTAAGGTCTTGGTTGAGGAAAAATATGGAGTGGACTTGGATGAAATTACCAATCCATGGCATGCTGCCGTATCTAGTTTCTTTGCTTTTTCGGTTGGTTCCTTGCCACCAGCACTAGCTATCATGCTTTTCCCAGAGCCTTACCGTATTCCTGTAACAGTGGTCGTGGTTGCACTGACTTTGCTCTTGACTGGCTATATTAGTGCCAAGCTCGGAAAAGCACCTATTAAACAAGCTATGTTGCGTAATTTGACAGTAGGACTCTTGACCATGCTTGTGACCTTCTTGGTTGGGCATATCTTCCATGTGAATGTGTAAGTGTTAATAATGGATAGGTCTACCATGTTAGGTGGGCTTTTTTAGTCTGCTAGACTAAGCTTATCCGTGGTACAATAGGGTTATGCGTTTAGATAAATTATTAGGACAGGCGGGTTATGGTTCTCGCAATCAAGTCAAGAAGCTTATTCGTAGCCGTCAGGTATACGTGGATGGCATCTTGGCTGAACAAGATAATCTTAATGTGGATGCTAGTCTTCAAACCATCACGGTTTCTGGTAAGGAACTGGAGCATGCCCCAGAAGTCTACTACCTTATGAATAAGCCGTCAGGGGTGGTGTCAGCTCGAAAGGACAAGGAACACCAAACAGTCATTGATTTGATTAAGCCTGAAGATCAGCGAGAGGGGCTTTATCCTGTTGGGCGATTGGATAGAGATACGGAAGGATTGGTGCTGATTACTAACAATGGTCCCTTGGGCTTTGCCATGCTTCACCCACGCTATCATGTGGCTAAGACTTATTACGTTGAGGTTAATGATATTCTGGGGCCTGATGCACCTGCATTTTTTGAGTCTGGTGTTGTCTTTGAGGATGGTACTATTTGTCAATCAGCTCAGCTGGAAGTTTTAAGTTCTGCGAGTGACAAGAGCTGTGCTCGAATTACGATTTCTGAAGGCAAGTTTCATCAAGTGAAAAAGATGTTTTTGGCTTATGGCGTCAAGGTGACCTATCTTAAGCGTATTTCTTTTGGAGAGTTTAAGCTTGATGAAGGGTTAGCAGTAGGATCCTACCGAGCATTAACGGAAGCGGAAAAAGCAATCTTACGTACTTATCTTGGCTAGCAGCCCTATGTGACTTAAAGTGCGATAGGAATTTTCAATCTCATGATAGGTTCCCTCTATCATGAGACTTAATACTGTAAGGCTCATAACGGCGGTCTTTTCTAGGGGTATAAGTAAAACTTATGACATTCCATAAGTTTTTTTAATTTCTCAAGCCTTGTTTCTGGTGGTATGATGGTATCAATTCGATTGAGAGCTGAAGTAAGTCAGGAGCAATGAGCAAGTCTAATCAGAGAGGGAGGTTCGTTATGACAGAAGCATTTTATAATCATTTAGCAAAGACACGTCATCAGATTCACCAACATCCAGAGGTTTCTGAGGAGGAGCATGAGACGACAGTCTTTTTGAAAGGTTATTTGAAAAATCTAGGTATTGAGCCTTTAAATTATCCCTTGAAGACGGGACTCATCGCTGAGATTGGGTCAGGTCATCCGATTATTGCTTTGCGTGCTGATATTGATGCCCTACCAATTAAGGAAAAGACAGGACTTCCTTATGCTAGCGACAATGGGGCCATGCATGCTTGTGGTCATGATTTTCACCAGACCTCTCTTCTCGGAGCTGCTCAGCTTTTAAAAGAAAGAGAAGCCGAGCTTAAGGGGACTGTTCGCTTGATTTTCCAACCGGCCGAGGAAAATTTCCAAGGGGCCTATCAGGTCATTGAAGCGGGTGGTCTTGACGGTGTGTCAGCTATCATCGGTTATCACAATAATCCTCACTTGAAACCTGGTCAGATTGGTCTTCGTTCGGGAGCTATCATGGCAGGTGTGGAGCAGTTTAGGGTTGATGTTAAGGGTGTTTCGTCCCATGCTGCCCGTCCTGATTTGGGTGTGGATACGGTCTTGGTCACTACGACAATCATCAACAATTTACAACAGATTGTTGCTCGTACGGTATCGCCCTTTGAATCAGCAGTATTGTCAGTTACTCATATCGAAGTTGGAAATACCTGGAATGTTCTTCCAGCAGCAGGCTTTTTTGAAGGAACAATTCGTACCTTTGAGCCTAAGGTTCGTGAAGATGTCATTGCCCGCTTTGAAAAAGTTGTTCAAACGACAGCGGATCAGTTTGGTGCTCAAGTTGACATTACTTGGGGTAATTCACCTTACGTGACCTACAATGACCAGTCACTCACACCACTCATCTTTGAAAATTCTAAAGCCTTCGCAGAAGTGATTGAAACGCTGCCATCAACAGGGGGCGAAGACTTTGCGGCCTATCAAAAGGAAATACCAGGAGTCTTTGCCTTTGTTGGCTCAAATGGTGAAGAAAATGCACCAGACTGGCACCATGATGATTTCCTTGTGAAAGATGAGGCCTTGCCAGTAGCTGTGAATTACTATGTGGAAAACGCCCTTTTCCTACTTGATTATTTTAAGGAGAAAGGCAAATGACCATTCCCTTAATCGGTATTACCAGTAATGAAAACCCTGTTAGAGAGTTGAGAGCTTCACTGACGCCCCATTTATAGGTGTTCAGTGGCATCCTGAGTTTCTCTTGGGACATAAGCTCTTAAAAGACCAAGGACTCTTTGATTATTTTGTTAAGAGTTTTAAATAAAGCTTAAGGACTTTAAATTGGTACTACTTTTGATATTGAAAAGGAGGACGTGCTTAAGGAGAAAAAATCTTTTGATCATTTAGTTTACACTTAAGAACCCAGCCGATTGGTTGGGTTCTTTTGTCGTATTTTAGAAGCAAGATTTCAGGCCTTAAAAAGGGAGGGAAGATTTTTCACTTGCTATTTTTGAGTTTTTTAGATAAAATGAAAGCGTTATCATTTCAAAAATAGATAGGGAGTGGTCAAGTCATCTTTTTGATGGTTGACCTTATAACTTCCGAATAAGGAGAAACGTATGTTAATTGGTATTCCAAAAGAAATCAAAAATAATGAAAACCGTGTGGCTCTAACGCCTGCTGGTGTCCAAAGTCTTGTGGCTAAGGGACATGTCGTGTTAATCGAAACAAATGCAGGCCTTGGCTCTGGTTTTGCGGATGCAGATTATGCCAATCAAGGTGCTAAAATCGTTGCAACTGCTGCAGAAGCATGGGCAGCAGAACTTGTTGTTAAAGTTAAGGAGCCACTTGCTGAAGAATATGGCTTCCTTCGTGAGGATCTTTTACTCTTTACCTACTTGCACATGGCAGCAGCTCCAGAATTGGCAGATGCTATGGTCAATGCTAAGACAACAGGTGTGGCCTATGAAACAGTACGTAGCCAAGAAGGTCACCTACCACTTTTGGTTCCAATGAGTGAAGTCGCAGGACGCATGGCCGTTCAAATCGGTGCTCACTTCTTGACCAAACAAGAGGGTGGCTCTGGCGTTCTCCTAGGTGGGGTACCTGGTGTTCCTAAAGGGAAAGTGACTATTATCGGTGGTGGTGTCGTAGGGACACATGCAGCCCGTATCGCACTTGGACTTGGGGCTCAAGTGACTATTCTTGATATCAGTGCCAAACGTTTGTCTGTCCTTGAGGAAGTCTTTGGTAGCCAAATTCAAACGCTTATGTCAAATCCGCTCAATATTGAAGCGAGTGTTCGTGATGCTGACGTGGTTATCGGTGCTGTTCTTATCCCAGGTGCAAAAGCGCCGAAACTCGTTACTGACCATATGGTTAAACAAATGCGTCCAGGTTCTGTTATTGTTGACGTTGCCGTTGACCAAGGTGGGGTTGTTGAGACTGCGGATCGCGTGACAACTCACGATGAGCCTGTTTATGAAACACACGGTGTCCTTCACTATGCTGTTGCCAATATCCCAGGTGCTGTGGCACGTACATCAACTATTGCCCTTACCAATGTCACTTTGCCTTATATCGAAGCCCTTGCAGGAAAAGGATTCAGAAAAGCCATTAACGACGACGAAGGTCTTCGTCAAGGGGTTACAACCTACCAAGGTCATATTACTAGCAAACCGGTTGCAAAGGGCTTAGACAGAGAGTATACATCAATTGATGAATTGGCATAAATAGATTATTTAGCATAAACAAAGAGGAGTCGTACCATGATTTGGTTGGCTCTTTTTTTGTGGTCTGAGATAAGAAATGCTACAAAGCCGAAACTGTTAGAATTTTTCTAATTTTGGTCTTATTTTATGCTATAATGAGTAGACATATTAAGGGCAGTAATGAGTATCTATAATGCTTGCCATTAGGAGGTTTTATCGTGGCCAACCATATTCGTGTGATCACAGTAATTATTTTCTCTCAACTTCTCGTTCTTTATTTTGGTTTTCGTATGGATGTCTCTTTGACCGAACTGCTAACTACAGTAGCTGTGGCATCCCTGGTTGAGATTATTTGTCATGTGAGGCTTGTTCGTAAGATAGGAGCCAATATTTCTTTTGAAACTTTTTGGAAAAATTGTGACCAACTTTTTAGAAAAAATGCTGTGCTATTGGCTATTTTAGTTTGTGACCTACTTATTTTTAAAGGTGGGGATTTCATGGCCTTCATTCTTTGGCAAGTTACCTTTGTTGTCTTGGTAAGTATTATCATCATGGCATCAAATAATGCCCCGGACGCATGATAATACTTAAATCTTACAATGAAAGTGTGTAGATAATGTTTACCATTCAAAGAAATCATTTGTCGGACCCAGGTGTAGATTATGTCACTTTTGGTAAGGGAGACAAAACTCTTATTATCATTACGGGATTAAGTTTGCAACGATTAGGTGATATGTCCAACCTTGCCATTTACTCGCTATTTTATCGATACGCTAAGGAGTATAAGGTCTATATTTTTGATAGAAAGGACCATATCGAAGAAGGTATTTCAATTGAAAATATGGCTGATGACCTCTACCATTCTTTACAAGAGTTGCATATTGCTAATGCCTCTATCATAGGCATATCACAAGGTGGTATGATTGCTCAGCTGTTTGCTATCAAGTATCCTCAAAAGGTGAAAAAGCTAGTATTAGCTCTGACATTATCTCGCAATAATGCTATCAGTAGAGAAACCATCGGAGGGTGGATAGAGATGGCAGAAAATGGTGATATGGATAAGCTCAATATGGATTCCATGAGTAAATCATTTTCGTCACCTGTTTTAAAGAAATTATATGTGATTAATAAACTATTCCTGAAGACTGTGAGTGTTGAAAAACAAGAACGATTTGTCCGTTTAGCCAAGTCAATTCTTGAGTTTGATTACCATAAGTCCCTTGATAAAATCATCTGCCCGACTCTTGTCTTGGGAGCTAAAAAAGATTTGGTTCTGGGAGTGGATGGTACAAGGGAACTTGCAAATAGCATTCCAAATGCTTCCTATTATGAATTTAGCAAACAGGGTCACGCAGTCTTTATTGAGAGTAAGCAATTTAATAAAATGATATTAGAATTTCTGCGAGAAAACACTTAGGTAGTGGACTTATGGAAATCTATTAAAAACGGATGAGAAAGGGGTTACAATAAAACTGTAACCTCTTTTTATTTTCCAGTTCAGATATGTGCGGTCTGAAAAATTAAATGATAGAATGGCAATAGATAGGAGGATACAGAAATGTTGAACTATGATTTGATTGTTATCGGTTTCGGTAAAGCCGGTAAAACTCTGGCTGCTAAGATGAATGCAGCTGGTAAGAAAGTTGCTGTCATCGAGCGCAGTAAAGCCATGTATGGTGGTACTTGCATTAATATTGCGTGTATCCCAACCAAGACTATGATTGTTGCGGCTGAGAAGGGCTGGTCATTTGACGACACCATGAAGGAACGTGGTGCAGTGACTGGTCGTCTTAATGCTAAGAATTATAAAATGTTGGCAGACAATGGCGTTGATGTCATTGATGCAGAGGCACATTTTGTGTCGAATAAGGTTATTGAAGTAGTAGCTGGTGATGACCGCCAAGAGCTTACAGCTGAGACTATTGTTATCAATACTGGTGCTGTATCTAATGTCTTGCTTATTCCTGGTTTGACAACAACTGAGCATGTCTACGATTCAACTGGTATTCAAACCCTTGAAGCCTTGCCAAAACGTCTGGGTGTCTTAGGTGGTGGTAATATCGGTCTTGAATTTGCTGGCCTTTATAACCGTTTGGGAAGTCAAGTGACTGTCTTGGATGCAGCGACTAGCTTCTTGCCACGTGTGGAGCCATCTATTGCTAAGTTGGCCAAGGAATACATGGAAGAGGACGGCATTGTCTTTGAGCAAGGTGTTAAAACTTCCGAAGTGAAAAATGACGGTGATGAAGTTGTCGTTGTTACTGACAAAGGCGAGTTCCGTTTTGATGCACTCCTCTATGCGACAGGACGCAAGCCTAATATCGAACCTCTTCACTTGGAAAATACAGATATTACCTTGACTGAACGTGGTGGTATCCAGGTCAATAAACATTTGGAAACAAGTGTTCCTGGTGTCTTTGCGGTGGGGGATGTTAATGGTGGTCTCCAATTCACTTACATTTCACTAGATGATTTCCGTATTGTCTTTAATTACTTGACAGGGGATGGTAGCTATAACCTTGAAACACGTGGAGCAGTTCCAACTGCCATGTTCCTCAACCCACCTTTGGCACAGGTTGGCCTTACTGAAGACCAAGCCAGAGCAGCAGGTGGACCAGTTGCTGTCAAGGAACTTCCAGTTGCTGGCATGCCTCGTGGTCATGTTAACGGTGACTTGCGCGGTGCTTTCAAAGCTGTGGTAAACCCTGAAACTAAGGAAATCTTGGGAGTGACACTCTTTGGTCAAGAATCTCATGAAATTATCAATCTAATTACCCTAGCTATGAATCATCACATTCCATATACAGATTTGGCTAAACAAATCTTTACTCACCCAACTATGGCTGAGAACCTAAATGATTTGTTTGCGATTTAAAATGAAAAGAGCCGAGAGGCTTTTTTTTTATGTAGAAGAAAAATTTTTAAGACTTTCCTTAGGTGAGTACGGTCGTCAGCGACCTTCTTCGAAGTTCCATGACTAATTTTTGAGCCCCTTCACTTTTTAATTTCTAGGCTCAGGCTAAAACAGTTCCCCGAACTGTTTTACTCTCAAAAATTCCGAGTTTCTGACACTATTAAGTTTCAGAAACTTTTCTCACAGCGGAAAGTCTTGTAAAAAGTAAATCTCAAATCATAGTTTAATCTATTTGATAAATTCTATAGAAATGTTTGGCCAGAATGCGTTCCAATTTTTCTTTTTTACTCTCTCGTTATAGACCGTTTGTCGTTCTTTATCTGAAAAGTAATGTGGTGTGGGAGAGACTCTGAAGTTAACTAAATCGTCTATTCCAAAGGGAATAAAAACCTCTAGTTCCTGATTGTCATTTAGTCTAGCAGCTATGGCAGTACATTTTTCGGGAAATTTTGAAACGGCATCTGTAGAGCTGACATACTTTTCAGTATTAGGACTATGTCTATTCATATAAAACTGATTTTTTATTTCCCAATTGTATTTAGGATATCTTCTCTTTATTTGATTTTCTATTTCAACAGTTTGTTCATATGATATATTTTTATCAAAGAAAATGACATCGATATCTGAGAAATTGATATTTGAAGATGTATTTCCGGTACTTAAGTAGTCCCAAATATAATTGCGTATAGTTCCAGCACAAAGCCAACAGTCATTTAGTTGGAAAGAGTGGATAATCTTTAATAGTGTCATTAGTTCGGAGTTCTGTTTAATTAGTTTTTTGACATCAATCATTTTAAAACCTCATTGGTATTGTACTAGTTTAAGATAGAAATATCAAAATAAGACCAGATCTCTAATACAAAGCGACACTCTGGGTTAGATGTCGCTTTTTTTGCGCTTTGATGATAAGATAGAAGTGACATAGGAAATTCCTTAGATTGGTGCTCTTAATCCACTCAGGGAGGTTGATTGACCTTGAGTCACCACTAGAATCTGTATGAAAAATCTAGAAAGACACTCACCTGCAAATTCGTCTGTGAGTGTGTGTAACTTATGACTAAGAAAGTAGGAGTGGGCAAGGCTCACAGTAAGATTATTTTGATGGGGGAGCACTCGGTCGTTTATGGTCATCCTGCCCTTGCCCTCCCTCTTAAGGATATTGAGGTTGTCTGTCAGATTCAGGCGGCTGAGACTCCTTTGACGCTCAAGGCTCAAGATCCCTTGACGACGGCTATTTTTTCAGCTCTTAATTATCTGAAAATCAAGAATCAGCCTATCAGCTATGCTATTAAGTCTAGTGTCCCTGAGAAGCGTGGCATGGGGTCGTCTGCGGCTGTAGCCATTGCGGCAATTCGAGCGGTCTTTGATTATTTTGATCAGGAGCTTAGCCAGGAGACCTTGGAAATGCTTGTTCATCAGGCGGAGACCATAGCCCATAGTAAACCTAGTGGCTTAGATGCAAAGACCTGCTTGAGTGATCAAGCCATTAGCTTTACGCGTAATGTCGGTTTCAAGGAAATTGAGGTCAATTTAGGTGCCTATCTGGTCATTGCTGATACGGGTATCCATGGAAATACCCGTGAGGCCGTGGAAAAGGTTGAGGCTATTGGTTTAGATGCCTTGTCAGATCTCAACCAACTGGGCGAATTAAGTCAGAAGGCAGAACTAGTTCTCAAAGCCAAGGATCAAAAGCTTCTTGGTCAGCTCATGTCTCAAGCCCATAATCATCTTAAATCTTTAGGGGTATCTTGTGATTTGTCGGATCTTCTAGTAGCAACTGCTCTGGAGCAAGGTGCACTGGGAGCCAAGATGTCAGGTGGAGGACTTGGTGGCTGTATTATTGCCCTGACAAGTACTAAAGACCAAGCCCAAACGATTGCTAAAAAACTTCAAGAAAAAGGAGCCGTAAACACGTGGATAGAAAGCCTGTAAGCGTCAAATCGTACGCAAATATTGCTATTGTCAAATACTGGGGTAAGGCGGATGCGGAGCGTATGATTCCTTCAACCAGTAGTATCTCACTGACTTTGGAAAATATGTATACGGAAACCAAGTTATCTTTTCTGCCGGAGGATGCGACTGGTGATGTCATGTATATCGATGATGAGCTCCAAGGGGAAAAAGAAACAATCAAGGCCAGCAAGGTTTTAGACCTCTTCCGTACTAATCCAAACCAACATGTCAAGATTGAAACTTGGAACAACATGCCAACAGCTGCAGGTCTATCCTCAAGTTCCTCAGGACTTTCTGCCCTAGTTAAAGCAGCTAACGAGCTCTTCCAAGTCGGAAAAACGCAGTCTGAATTAGCTCAAATTGCCAAGTTTGCTTCAGGTTCGTCATCACGGTCCTTCTTTGGACCATTGGCAGCCTGGGACAAGGATAGTGGTGAGGTTTACCCGGTTGAAACAGACCTTAAATTGGCCATGATTATGCTGGTTTTGACAGATCAAAAGAAACCCGTATCAAGCCGTGATGGTATGAAATTGTGTACCGAAACATCGACCTCCTTTCCTGAGTGGGTTAAACAGTCTGAGCAGGATTACAAGGATATGTTGACCTATCTCAAAGCAAATGATTTCCAAGCGGTCGGTGAGCTTACAGAAGCCAATGCCCTTCGTATGCACCAAACCACAAGTACGGCTAACCCTCCATTTTCATATCTAACGGAAGCCTCTTATCAGGCTATGGACAAGGTTAAGGCCCTCCGTGCCTCTGGTGAGCAGTGTTACTTTACTATGGATGCAGGACCAAATGTTAAGGTGCTCTGTCTGGAAGAAGACCTAGACCGCCTAGCAGACCACTTCCGTAAGGACTATCAGGTCATTGTTTCACGCACCAAGGAGTTGCCAGATGCCTAAGCAGTCGGTCAATCAGGTCACAGTAAAAACAGGTGGGAAACTCTACATTGCTGGAGAATACTCAGTCTTAACAGCTGGGCAGACAGCCCTAATCCAATTTATTCCTATTTTCATGTCAGCAGATGTCAAGGAAGCACAAACTCCCCAGTTGTCCTCAGACATGTTTGACTATAGTGTGGGCCGTGAGCTAGACGCAAATTACGCCCTCATTCAAGAGGCTTTGAATACTTTTGAGGCCTTTTGTGGTGAGAAGTTACCCGCTCTGGACCTTTCCATCACTGGAAAGTTGGAACGAGATGGGGTTAAATTTGGTATCGGTTCTTCGGGTTCTGTTGTGGTATTGACCCTCAAGGCCTTGGCAGCAGCCCTTCAGAAAGACTTATCCAAAGACATTCTCTTTAAATTAGCTAGCTACACCCTTCTCAAGCAGGGAGATAATGGTTCTATGGGAGATTTAGCTTGTATCGTATACGAGGATCTGATTTCCTATCGTTCCTTTGACCGTGAAAAAATAGCAGAGCTTATAGACCAAATAACTCTATCAGAGCTTTTGGAAAAAGACTGGGACTATCGTATCAGTCCTGTAGTGCAAGTTCTCAAAGCTCACTTTTTGGTGGGGTGGACCAAGCAAGCTGCTATCTCAAAAGACATGGTTAAAATGGCCAAATCTCGCATATCAAGCAAGTATTTAAGTGAAACAGAAGTGGCTGTTCAAGATGCCATCAAGGCTCTGGTAACAGGAGATAAGAACTTGCTTAAGAGCAGCCTTCAAACTGTCAGTGACCAGTTGGAATCACTTAGTCCAGATATTTATGTGGCCAAGCTGAAAAAACTCAAAGAAGCAGAGCAAGGACTCGATGCTATCGCTAAGTCTTCTGGAGCAGGTGGTGGCGACTGTGGTATTGCCTTTGCCTTTGACCAAGCAAGCCGAGATACCTTAGTTGAGCGCTGGCAAGAGGAAGGAATAGAGCTCTTGTATGAGGTTTAGGGGTCAGCTAAGTAGACATTATCACGCAAGAAAGTAAAGAAATAACCTATGACAAATCGTAAAGACGATCACATCCGTTATGCCCTCAAGTACCAGTCGCCCTACAATAGTTTTGACGATATGGAACTTATCCACAAGTCTCTACCGACTTATGATTTAGATCAGATTGACTTGTCCACACATTTTGCGGAACGAGATTGGGATTATCCCTTTTATATCAATGCCATGACAGGTGGTTCCGCCAAGGGTGGTGCTGTTAATCGAAAACTAGCTGAGGTGGCCAGTCGAACAGGTATTCTCATGGTAACAGGTTCCTACAGTACTGCTCTAAAGGGGGAAGCACCAGAATCTTTTGACTATCGCCAAGAGTTTCCAGACTTAGACCTAGCGACTAATATCGGTGTGGATAAGTCTGTGGACCTGGGCATTAAGACGGTGGAAGCTATGAACCCAGTCTTTTTACAGCTCCATGTTAATCTTATGCAGGAGCTTCTCATGCCTGAGGGAGAGCGTATTTTCCACACTTGGAAGGAAAATGTGGTGGCTTATGCACAGAAAATAGAGGTTCCTCTTGTGCTTAAGGAGGTCGGCTTTGGTATGGATGTGGAAACCATTCGTTACGCCATGTCTCAGGGCATCAAAACTGTGGATATCTCAGGTCGTGGTGGGACTAGCTTCGCCTATATTGAAAATAGTAGAGGCGGTAACCGTGATTACCTCAATGACTGGGGACAAAGCACCGTTCAGACCCTCCTGCAAGCCCAAAACCTTCGTGATAATGTGGAAATCCTAGCCTCTGGCGGAGTGCGCAATCCACTTGATATGGTTAAATGTCTGGTCTTAGGAGCAAAAGGTGTAGGCCTCTCACGAACAGTCCTTGAATTGGTAGAACGTTACCCTGTGGATAAGGTTGTGGCTGTCGTTAATGGCTGGAAAGATGACCTTCGTCTCATCATGTGTGCCCTTGATTGTCGAACTGTAGATGAGCTCAAATCTGTTGATTACATTCTACATGGTAAGCTACAAGGAACTTATATCAAGCAAGGAAAGTAGGAAAGAGCCAAGTGCTCTTTTTTTCTTTTTTAAAGATGGTAAAATAATTTCTCTAGGCAATGATAGTATGGAGATATCATCTTAACACCTGTCAAAGAAAAATAATTGTATTCTTGATTTGACTTGTTTCTAGCGAGCAAAGCGAGCACTTAACGAGACTTTCCGCTGTGAGAAAAGTTCTAGAAATACTTGTATTTCTAGAACTCGGAATTTTTGAGAGTAAAACAGTTTGGGGAACTGTTTTAGCCTGAGCCTAGAAATTAAAAAGTGAAGGGGCTCAAAAATTAGTCATGGAGCTTCGAAGAAGTTCGCTGACGTCCGCACTCACTTAAGGAAAGTCTAAAAAAATCCATTTTACAAAAGAATATCTTACAAAAAAGAGCGGAAGCTCTTTTTTTATTACCCACTCAAGCAAAAAGTAACTTTTCCCCTTGACAAGTTACCGCCTTAGGAGTATTATTTTCAGTGAAATACGGTAGGTGAGGCTACCACAAGGATACGGATGACTACCGCAAAGCAGTGGAGACACTACTCGTTGGTCAACAGTCCTGATCGCCAAGGTCAAGACTAAGCTCATTTCATCGCCTTGCGGAGCTAAAGCTTGAACGGTCCATTTTTTGACAGAATCTATTAAAAAATCAACCTCGAGTTTATAGAGTCTTACCTGTATATGGGTAGGACTCTTTTCTTTTGTCTGAGGTCCACCCACTATGTAAAAAAATGAAAGGAGAAACCTATGAGACTAATCGACGATCACCCCGAACCGCACCTAACCAGTCAATCGCTGATTAGTGTCTTAGGGACTCCATAAGTGATTGGCTCCTGATTAAATAAGGAGATTCCAATGTCAACAAATAAAGAAAGACTTATTGCTGCTCTTCAAGAGCCACTTGAAACAACCCTTACTCGCTACAAGACTCATTTGGATGGCTTGAAGGAAGACCAAGTAGAAGAAAACCGTGACCTTTATGGGGAAAATGTCATAACCAAAGGACAAGAGGATTCTATCATTAAAAAGATTTATGAATCTATCATCAATCCCTTTACTGTTATTCTCTTAGTCATTGCTCTGGTTTCCTTTATCACCAATGTCTGGCTTGCTAAACCGGGTGAAGAAGACCCAACGACTTCTATCATCATTGTCACTCTAGTTTTGATATCTGGTGGTATCCGTTTTGTTCAAGAACTTCGTAGCGACAAGGCTGCCAGTAATTTGTCTCGCATGATTGTCAATACAGCAACAGTACTTCGAGATGGCAGTGAGCAAGAAATCCCAATTGATGAAATTGTGGTTGGAGATGTGGTCAAACTAAGTGCGGGAGATATGATTCCGGCTGATGTGGTCTTACTAGATTCTCGTGATTTCTTTGTTCAACAGTCTGGCTTGACAGGTGAAAGCGATGCTGTGGAAAAAGCTTGTCTGGCTAAAGCAGATGGTCAAAATCTAGAGAGCCTGCTTGAAAGTGAGAGCCTTGCTTTCATGGGAACTAATGTTATCTCTGGTCGTGCAACAGCCTTGGTTTTAGTTGTTGGTGATGAAACCATGATGGGAGCAATTGAGCAGACCATCAATACTTATGACGAACCAACTTCATTTGAACGTGAGATGAATTCCATTTCTTGGCTCTTGATTCGACTCATGTTGGTTATGGTTCCTGTTGTTTTTGTGATTAACGGTTTAACAGATGGGGACTGGCTTGAAGCCGGCGTCTTTGCCCTTAGTGTGGGAGTCGGTTTGACCCCAGAAATGTTGCCGATGATTATCACAGCCAGTCTTGCCAAGGGTTCTATCATTATGGCCAAGGAAAAGGTGGTCATCAAAAAACTTAATGCTATTCAAGACCTAGGGGCTATCGACATCCTTTGTACGGATAAGACAGGAACCCTGACTCAGGATGAAATCGTTCTTGAGTACCCTCTTGATATCCATGGTGACCTTGACCTATCAGTACTTCGGAGAGCCTATCTTAATTCTTATTTCCAAACTGGCTTAAAAAATCTTATGGACCGTGCCATTATTAGCCGAACTGAAAGAGAAGCTAAGAAACATGACATCGTTCGTGACCTTGACCAGACCTTCCACAAGATTGATGAGCTACCTTTTGATTTTGAACGTCGTCGCATGAGTGTCATTGTTCAAGACACTGATGGATTTGTTAGCATGGTGACAAAAGGTGCCCTTGAAGAAATGCTCTCTGTTTCTAACTATGTGGAATACAAGGGAGACATTATCCCATTGACTGACGATGTTCGTGAGGAAGTCCTTGCGGAAGTTGCACAGTTGAATGAACAAGGTTTGCGTGTTCTCGGTGTTAGCTACAAATCACAGCTTAATGAAAATGACGTCTTTAGTGTCGAAGATGAAAGTGATATGATTTTGACGGGATATCTTGCCTTCCTTGACCCACCAAAACCATCAGCAGCACCTGCTATCAAGGCTTTGGCGGAATATGGTGTGACCACAAAAATTTTGACTGGAGACAATGATAAGGTGACACAGGCTGTCTGTGAAAAAGTTGGTCTAGATGTGACGCACATTCTACTTGGAAGTGATCTTGATACCATGTCAGATCAAGATTTGGCTAAGGCTGTGGAAACGACAACAGTCTTTGCTAAGTTATCCCCAGACCAAAAGGCACGAATTATCCTAAGCCTTAAGGAAAATGGGCATAAGGTAGGCTATATGGGTGATGGTATCAACGATGCCCCATCCATGAAGGTGTCAGATGTGGGGATTTCTGTGGATACAGCTGTTGATATCGCCAAAGAAACTGCAGATGTTATCTTGCTTGATAAGGATTTAATGGTCTTGGAAAAAGGTTTGGTTGAAGGACGGAAGGTCTATGCTAATATGACCAAATATATCAAGATGACCGTTTCTTCAAATTTCGGGAATATCTTTTCTCTCCTCTTTGCCAGCATTTTCTTACCATTCCTACCAATGGCACCTGTGCATTTGATTGTCCTAAATCTTGTCTATGATATCTCTTGTATCGCCCTTCCATTTGACAATGTGGACAAGGAATTTCTTAAAGAGCCACATATCTGGGAAGCTAAATCAATCATGCGTTTCATGGCTTGGATAGGACCTATTTCGTCCGTATTTGATATTTTGACATATATCTTGCTCTATTTCATCATTGTGCCAATGATTTTGGGGCATGGCTATGTTCATGGTTCACCAGAAGCAGCAGCCTTTATCATTATTTTCCAAACAGGTTGGTTTATCGAATCTATGTGGTCTCAAACCATGGTTATCCACATGTTACGTTCACCAAAACTACCATTTATTCAAAGTCACCCAGCACTATCAGTTGTTGTGACAACCTTATTTGCTGCTTTCTTTGTGACTTCTCTTCCATACAGTCCATTGGCTAGTCTCTTAAAACTCAGCCATCTAAACGGTCTCTATTTCATTCTCTTGTTTATCATCATTACTTTGTATATGCTTAGTGTTACCTTTGTGAAGCATATCTATATTAAGAAATACAAAGAATGGTTATAGGATAACTATTCTTATAAAAAGAGCGTCAGCTCTTTTTTCATTACCTTTCATTCTGCCAAAACCTTTTCATTTATGGTATAATAGGGCGATTATAGATAATCAGAGGCCCTAAAAAACGTCAGTTATGAGGACATATTTTCTAAGAAATGAGAGACTATGTTTTCAAGGCCCCTTTCTTTCGTAGGCTATCCCAGTGGGAGGTTGAGGCCCTGAGATTTGGGGCTCAAGGCTAAGACCGCCTCGAAGGAAACCATCACAAAAAAATCTTAAGAAGGAAAAAGAAAATGAGTAATTACGCTATTATCCTTGCTGCGGGTAAAGGAACTCGCATGAAATCAGATCTTCCAAAAGTATTGCACAAGGTTTCAGGCATCACTATGCTTGAGCATGTTTTCCGTGCAGTTTCAGCTATCGAACCAGCTAAAAACGTTACTGTTATTGGTCACAAGGCTGAGCTTGTTCGTGAGGTTTTGGACGGTCAATCTGCCTTCACTATGCAAACTGAGCAGTTGGGGACTGGTCACGCAGTAATGATGGCTGAAGATGAGTTGGCTGGACTTGAAGGGCAAACGCTTGTTATTGCTGGTGACACGCCTTTGATTACTGGTGAAAGCCTTAAAAACCTTATTGATTTCCACGTTAATCACAAAAATGTTGCCACTATCTTGACTGCAACTGCGGACAGTCCGTTTGGTTATGGTCGTATTATCCGTAACGAAAATGGCGAAGTGACTAAGATTGTTGAGCAAAAAGATGCCAACGAGTTTGAACAACAGGTTAAAGAAATCAATACAGGGACTTACGTTTTTGATAATAAACGCCTCTTCGAAGCACTTAAAAATATCAACACTAACAACGCTCAAGGGGAATACTATTTGACTGATGTTATTTCTATTTTCCGTGAGAATGGTGAAAAAGTAGGTGCCTTCACTCTTCGTGACTTTGAAGAAAGTCTCGGGGTTAACGACCGTGTTGCCTTGGCTACGGCAGAAGATGTTATGCGTCGTCGCATCAACCAAGCTCACATGGTTAATGGTGTTACTTTCCAAAATCCAAACGCTACTTATATCGATGTGGATGTGGAAATTGAGTCAGACGTTGTTATTGAAGCCAATGTTACGCTTAAAGGGCAAACTAAAGTCGGTGCAGAGTCAGTGCTTACCAATGGGACTTATATTGTTGATTCAACTATCGGTGCCAATACTGTTATCACTAACTCTATGATTGAGCATTCAGTGGTTGAAAAAGGTGTTACCGTTGGTCCGTTTGCCCATGTTCGTCCGGATTCAATTCTCAAAGAAGGCGTTCATATCGGTAACTTCGTCGAGGTTAAGGGTTCTACCATCGGTGAAAATACAAAGGCTGGTCACTTGACCTACATTGGTAATGCGGAAGTTGGTTCTGACGTTAACTTTGGTGCTGGAACAATTACCGTCAACTATGATGGTCAACATAAATTCAAGACCCAAATTGCTAACAACGTCTTTATCGGAAGCAATTCAACCTTGATTGCACCGCTTGAAATCGGGGACAATGCACTTACAGCAGCTGGTTCAACCATTACAGAGAATGTTCCAGCTGACAGCGTAGCCATTGGACGTGGCCGTCAGGTCAATAAAGAAGGTTACGCTACTAAGAAGCCTCATCACCCAAGCCAACAAAAGTAGGCTTAAGGCTATCTGGGCTTGGTTGTTCTTATAAAACCAGCTTAGAATGAGGTCAGAAGTAAAAGGAGTCAATTCATGGAGTTTGAAGAAAAAACACTTAAACGTGAGTCAAAATTTAAGGGACATATTTTTGAAGTTGCAGTAGACGAAGTCCTCTTGCCAGACGGTAAGACAGCTGGTCGTGAACTCATCTTCCACAAGGGAGCAGTAGCTGTTTTAGCGGTTACCCCAGAAGGAAAAATCATTATCGTCAAGCAATACCGCAAGGCTATTGAGGCAGTTTCTTACGAGATTCCTGCGGGTAAACTGGAAGTCGGTGAAGCTGGCGATGAAATGGCTGCAGCAGCGCGGGAACTTGAAGAGGAGACTCAGTATAAGGGTGATCTCGAATTGATTCATGAGTTTTACACAGCCATTGGCTTTTGTAATGAGAGAATCAAGCTCTATGTAGCGACCAACCTTCAACCTGTGGAAAATCCACGTCCGCTTGATGATGATGAATTCCTTGAACTCTATGAATTGACCTATGAGGAGTGTATGGAACTTGTAGCTTCAGGGGCTATTCAAGATGCCAAAACTATCATCGCACTCCAATACTATGCACTTCATTTCGGAGGAAAATAAGCTATGAGTAAGCCACTTTTGACTGACGATGTCATTGAGCAGGCCAAGCGTGAGGAAATCGATTTAGAGGAACATCCTTATTATGAGGACTACGAGGAAGAGTTCTACGATGAGGATTATGAGGCTGATTACCAGCCTTCGGCCTACAAGAGCCGTCGAATTGAGAATGCCAAACGCAATCAATTTCAACACAAGCTTAATCGCATTCTCTTTTGGGTTGTCGTACTCTTGATTATTCTCTTCATTGCTGTCTTTTATTTCTAATAAGTCTATGAGTCAGATAGCTCTATCTACTGATTCAAGAAAGATTACAAGCTGAAAAGGAACTATATGAAAATCGGAATTATCGCTGCCATGGAGCAGGAATTAGTGCTTCTAGTGGAGCAATTGGAAAATAAGGTTGAAGAAATTGTTTTGGGCAATATCTACTATACAGGACGTTTGGGTAAACACGATGTTGTTTTAGTCCAATCAGGTGTTGGTAAGGTCATGTCAGCCATGTCTGTGGCTGTTTTGGCAGACCACTTTGGCGTTGATGCCCTCATTAACACTGGTTCTGCAGGAGCAGTAGCACCTGGACTTAAAATTGGAGATGTCGTTGTGGCATCAAAATTGGCCTATCACGATGTTGACTTGACAGCATTTGGCTATGACTATGGGCAAATGTCTATGCAACCACTCTACTTTGAAAGTGACTCTACCTTTGTAGAGACTTTCGAAAAGGTCTTAGCTCAGGCTTCCATTGATTCTAAAATTGGTCTTATCGCTACTGGTGATAGCTTCATTGCGGGTCAAGACAAGATTGATGCTATTAAGGGGCATTTTCCAGAAGTCTTGGCTGTAGAGATGGAGGGAGCAGCTATTGCTCAAGCCGCACACAGTGTCAAGAAACCTTTCATCGTTGTTCGTGCTATGAGTGATACAGCAGCCCATGACGCTAATATTACTTTTGACGAATTCATTATTCAGGCGGGGAAACAATCAGCTGCTATCTTGGTAGAGTTTCTCAAAGAGCTTGCCTAAAATACTTTAAATGAGTGTTTATGCTCATTTTCTTAATTAATTTAAAGACGACTGCTATTCCTTTAAGAATGGCAGTTTTTTTCTTCCTTTAGACAGGATAATCTTCTCATTTTTCGAAGAGAAGATCTGAATTTTAGTATTTTTTAGACAAAATTTGAATTAAAATTATGACAATAAAATGAGAAAGAAAAACAATGTTAAAAGAGAGACTCCGAAAGAAAGCCTATAATATAAGGGTTTAAAAATTTCACTATCTATTGATATCTTAGAAATCTTTACAAAACCTCCAAAGGGGTAAATAATTATCTTGCAAAGTTCTGAAAATAGTGTATAATTCAGAATGAAAAGGGTTACAAAAATGTTAAGATTTGTAATAATGGGAGGATAGAATCATGAATAACCGATTCGGTGATTCGAGGCAGCGTTTCTCCATCCGTAAGTTTACGGTGGGTGTTGCTTCGATCTTACTTTCGTCTGCAGTTTTTGGTGTAAGTACCGCTAATGCAGAACAAGCTGAAGAGCCTAAAGGCCAACCAGCGACGAGTGTACTTGAGGAAGCTAGCGAGTCTGATGGTGGGGGCCAAAGGACAAGCGCTAGCGTCTCAAGTAAAGAAGTGACAGCTGAACCTACCGTACAGGCAGAAAGTACCAGTGCTATCTCAGTAACTGCTATTTCTAGTGAAGTAGTGCTTCAAGAGCAAACGGTTGCAAGCTCTGAACAAACGAGTTCATCACAAGATAAGACGAGTGAAGCTCTTAGTGAGAAACCTGTAACTGGTAGTGAAACACGAGAAGCTAGTGCTAGCGAACTTGCTGCAGCAAGTAATAGTAGTTCCACTTCATCTGATAATTTCGGACTTAAGATTACCAACTCGAGCAATCCCGTCTCAGCGGATGTCAAGGTGACAAAGATAGGAACTGAAATTCATGTTCAAAACCCTAACGTTGAGCTTCAATTTCCAGACGGAAATAGTATTTACTCAAGAAGTAAGGTTGTTTATCATGATATTTCATTCCCTAACGATATAGCTATTAATTCAGGTGACAAAGTTATCTTCACTCTTCCAAGTGAATTGCAATTTAAGACAAGCTATAGTGTTAATGTTTACAACCCTAATAACGAAGTTGTTGGTATTGCTCAGGTAGATCCTAAGAATAACAGTGTTGTAACCACATTTAATCATTATTTCGAAGATCACCCTATTGGGAAATATATGAATTTAGAGTTAGATACGCTTTATTCTGAAGCTCTCAAAGGTGGCGAAAAATTGCACCTCAATTTCAATGGTCATGTCGTTAATGTGACAGTTGGTTCTGCAAATCCTATTCCTAGTGACGAAGTCATTGCTAAATGGGGTAGTCAGGACAAGAATGATCCAACCCTAATTAACTGGGGAATGCGTCTTAATTACGCAAGACGTGTCTTGAATAATCTTCAATTGATCGATACTTGGTCTGATAATCAAAGATTTGTTGATAATTCTTTAGAGTTACGTTACATTGATTCTGCTGAGCCATGGGTTGATAAGGGTTCAGCTATGGAATTGATTAAGAGTTTCTCTCATGACGATACTAAATTTGAGTTAAATCTTGGTCGTTTGGACCGTATGGTTTATGTTTGGTATCAGACACGATTGACCAACCCAGCATCAGATTCTAATAATCCTACGAATAAAGTTGACCTTCATGCAGATGTTGAGTCAAAAACATATACTTCTGAAGTACATTTAGTTGGAGGTCGTGGAAATGCAGGTGGTGAACAAGAGGTACATTTCAATCTTGAATTAGCCAAAGAGTTGGCAGGTAGAGCCTTGAAAGATAAGGAATTTACCTTCAAATTGGTTGATATGACAGATAATAAGATGGTTGATCTTGGTGAAACAACCAATGATGCCTCTGGTAAAATTGTCTTCTCAAATCTTGTACTTAACCAACCAGGTACTTACCACTATCGTGTGACAGAAGTTCCTGGTAATGATAGTGACGTCGTTTATGATAAGCTCCAAGCTGATGTGACTGTCCAAGTAGCTAGAGAAACCACAGATGGCCGAGAAAAATTAGTGGCCAAAGTGGTTTATCCAGATGACGTTATCTTTAACAATAAATTGGTAACACCAGCCAAGGCCAAAATTACATTTGGTAAGGAATTGACCAAGGCAGGTGTTAAGCAAGATCTAAAAGCAGATCAATTCCAATTTGTCCTTAAAGACCGTTTTGGAAAAGTCCTTGAGACTGTTGGAAATACAGCTGACGGTCAGGTTGCCTTTAGTGAGTTGACCTTTAACAAGGTAGGTACCTACAACTACACTGTTGAAGAACTTGCAGGTAAGGATGATGCAATTGTCTATGATACGATGAAAGCTGCTGTTTCTATCACGGTAACACGTGATGGTGATGCTCTTATTTCAACCGTAGTTAATCCAAAAGACACCATCTTTAACAACAAGTTTGTGACTCCAGCTAAAGCTGCTATTCAGTTCAGTAAGGAATTGACTAAGGCAGGTGTTAACCAAACTTTGACTGCTAATGAGTTCCAATTTGTCCTCAAAGATAGTGCAGGCCATATTGTCGAAACTGTTGGAAATACAGCTGATGGTCGTGTTGCATTTAGTGAACTTCACTTTGATAAGGCAGGAACTTACACTTATACTGTTGAAGAAGTTAAGGAAACTAACGAAGATATCGTCTATGATGGTATGAAAGCGACTGTCTGGATTACAGTGACCCGAGATGGCGATGCTTTGGTATCAACGGTCGCTAATCCAAAAGACACTGTCTTTAATAACTATGTTAAAGAAGTGCAACCAGCCAAGGCCAAATTCGAATTGACCAAGGTTCTTACGGGCCGTAACCTCAAAGATGGTGAATTTAGCTTCGTTCTTAAGGACGACAAGGGTAATGTTATCCAAACAGTGACCAATAATTCAAAAGGAAACATTAGTTTTGAAAACATTGTCTATGACAAACCAGGTGTTTACTACTACACTGTTGAAGAAGTCAAGGGCAATGAAGCCGATGTGGTTTATGATAACATGGTAGCTAAATTCCAGGTAACTGTTACCAAGACTGTGGGTGAAAAGGAAAATCTGCTTGTAGCAGCAGTTCTCCTTCCTTTGGATACAGAATTTAACAATAGTTACATTCCTCCAAAACCGCCAACACCACCGACACCACCAAGTGTCCCACCGAAACCACCAGTGGTTCCGCCAACACCACCAACACCGCCTACTCCACCGGTGACGCCAAAACCAGCTAAGCCAGTTCAATCCTCTGAGAAATCAGGACCTCAACTTCCAGAGACTGGTCAAGCTAACGATACTGCCTTGCTTGCCCTCGGTGTGGCAGCAGAAATGGCAGCAGTCATGGGTGTAGCATATAGCCATCGTCGCCGTAAAGACGTTTAAGATGATGACCTGAAAGATCGAGAATACTCGATCTTTTTTAGTGTTGGAATGCCTATCTCATTAAATGAGAAATCAAGATAAAGCCAACTGCAGGATGAAATTTCTACTAAATTAAGCTATAATGAGGAGTATGAAAGTTCTACTTTATCTTGAAGGAAAATCGGTTCTTGAAAAATCAGGAATCGGACGGGCTCTCCACCATCAGATGCATGCCTTGGACTTGGCGGGGATTCCCTATACGACGGACATCTTGGGTGATTACGATGTCGTTCATATTAATACTTATGGTCCACGTAGCTTGATGTTGTTGCATGCTGCAAAACGCCGTGGCAAGAAGGTCATCATGCATGGTCATTCGACACGTGAAGACTTTGAGAATTCATTCATCGGTTCTAACCTTTTGGCCCCACTTTTTGGGAAATATTTGGCCCACATGTATCAAAAGGCCGATTACGTGATTACACCATCTGAGTATTCCAAAAAATTGATTCAGTCTTACGGAGTTACCACACCGATTATTGCTGTTTCAAATGGGATTGATTTGAAAAAATACGGTAAGGATCCACGTAAGGAAGAAGTTTTCCGAGAATACTTTGGTATTAAGGAAGGACAGCCAGTGGTTATTTGTGCGGGTCTTTATTTCCAACGCAAGGGAATTGAAGATTTCATCAAGGTTGCTGAAAAGATGCCCCATGTTCGTTTCATTTGGTTAGGTAGTATCAGCAAATGGCTGATTCCTAAGAAGATTCGAGACATTGTCAATGGTAAGCATCCTGATAATGTCAGCTTCCCAGGTTACTTCAAGGGAGCCGTCTTCCAGGGAGCTATGAGTGGTGCTAACGCCTTCTTTTTTCCGTCCTACGAGGAAACTGAAGGAATCGTAGTGCTAGAGGCCTTTGCCAGTCACCAACATGTGGTTTTGCGTGATATTCCTGTTTATGAGGGCTGGGTTGATGACAACTCTGCCTCATTTGGGCATAACGTGGATGAATTTGTAGTAGCCTTACAAGATATTATCGATGGTAAAGTGGACAAACGTGAAGAAGGTTACAAGGTTGCGGAAAGTCGCTCGATTGATGATGTCGCCCAAAAACTTGTTGAAGCCTACAAAGAAGTATTGGAGATTTAAATGCGTATCGGATTGTTTACAGATACCTATTTTCCACAGGTATCAGGTGTTGCGACCAGTATTCGCACGCTGAAGACACAGTTGGAAAAAATGGGGCATACAGTCTTTATCTTTACCACAACTGATAGAGATGTTGACCGCTATGAAGACTGGCAGATTGTCCGTATTCCCAGTGTGCCTTTCTTTGCTTTTAAGGACCGTCGTGTGGCTTATCGAGGTTTTTCTAAGGCTCTAGAGATTGCAAAACAATACAAGCTTGATATTATTCACACGCAGACAGAGTTCTCCTTGGGGCTTCTAGGGATTGCCATTGCGCGTGAACTTAGGATTCCTGTTGTGCACACCTATCATACTCAGTATGAAGACTATGTCCGTTATATTGCTAAAGGTATGGTTATTCGACCTAGCATGGTTAAGTACATTGTTCGTGGTTTTATGAGCGATCTGGATGGGGTTATCTGTCCGAGCGAGATTGTTTATGACCTTTTACTCAAGTACAAGATTGCTGCTGAAAAACGGGTCATTCCAACAGGCATTGAACTTGAAAAATTCCAGCGTCCAGAGATTACCGAAGAAGATGTGGCGGACTTGAGAGCCAAGCTTTGTATTGCTTCGGATGAAACCATGTTGTTGAGCTTGTCTCGTGTCTCTTATGAGAAAAATATCCAAGCAGTTCTGGCGGCCCTACCTTCGGTTTTAGAGGAAGACGATAAGGTTCGGTTAGTTGTTGCTGGCGATGGCCCTTACCTACCAGACCTGAAGTCCCAAGCCAAGAAACTTGGTATTCTGGATAAGGTGGTTTTCACAGGTATGATTGCACCTGGCGAAACAGCTCTTTACTATAAGGCTGCTGATTTCTTCATCTCGGCATCAACCAGTGAGACTCAGGGCTTGACCTATCTGGAAGCCTTGGCTAGCGGTACTCCGATTATTGCTCATGGAAATCCTTATTTGGATAATGTGATTACGGACCAGATGTTTGGAACGCTTTATTATCATGATAATGATTTAGCTGGGGCAATTTTGGAAGCAGCCATTGCAACGCCAGAAAAAGACGAGACTAAGTGGGCCGACAAGCTCTATGAAATTTCTGCCGAAAACTTTGGAAAACGTGTCTATGAGTATTACTTGGACCTCACGATTTCTAAGGATTTCCACAATGATTTGAATGGTGAAGATAGTACCATGAAACGCTTGACGCGTATGGTGACTTACTTGCCAACCAAGGCTATTACCTTGCCTGTTAATGGTTCTGTTCGTATCCTCAAAGGATCAGCCAAACAGGTCAAGAAAATCAAAAATATCACGAAACTTTTGGATTAGGAAAGCTATCAGATTTTCCTAGTCAGGTAAAATCTTAGAATTGATTAATAAAAGAGATAATTAGCTTGAAAAATTACAGTTTCATGCTATAATAACGCATAGAGACATATCAGTCATGGGAAATCTTTCAGAGAGCGTGTGTCGCTGGGAATCACGCAGAGGACATGATTGGGACTACTCGATAAATTTTTTATGCAAACATAAAACGGTGGCCACGTTAGAGCCAATCAGAGGTGTTCCTCTTTTTTGAGGAACATAAATGAAGGTGGAACCACGTTGCGACGTCCTTTTTGGATGTCGCAATTTTTTTATGAGGAGACTAACTATGGAGTTGCAAGAATTAGTGGAGCGCAGTTGGGCAATCCGACAAGCTTATCACAATCTGGAAGTTAAGCATCATGGTTCCAAGTGGACGGTAGAAGAAGACCTCTTGGCTTTATCGAATGATATTGGAAATTTCCAACGATTAGTGATGACCAAGCAAGGACGCTACTATGATGAAACACCTTACACACTGGATCATAAACTTTCAGAAAATATCTGGTGGCTAGTAGAACTTTCTCAACGTTTGGATATAGACATCCTGACGGAAATGGAAAACTTTCTCTCTGATAAAGAAAAGCAGTTGAACATTCAGACTAGGAAGTAGTCTGCTAATAAAAAGTCAATGCTTAGAAACTATGAAATAATAAAAGGAGAAAATTATGATTAACATTACTTTTCCAGATGGCGCTGTTCGTGAATTCGAATCTGGCGTTACAACTTTTGAAATTGCACAATCTATCAGCAACTCTTTGGCTAAGAAAGCTCTTGCTGGTAAATTCAACGGTAAATTGATTGATACTACACGTGCTATCACTGAAGATGGAAGCATCGAAATCGTGACACCTGATCACGAAGATGCCCTTCCAATTTTGCGTCACTCAGCGGCTCACTTGTTTGCACAAGCGGCTCGTCGCCTCTTCCCAGACATCCACTTGGGTGTTGGTCCAGCTATCGAAGATGGTTTCTACTACGATACTGACAATGAAGCTGGTCAAATTTCTAACGAAGACCTTCCTCGCATCGAAGAAGAAATGAAGAAAATCGTTAAAGAAAACTTCCCATCAATCCGTGAAGAAGTGACAAAAGACGAGGCGCGTGAAATCTTCAAAAATGACCCATATAAATTGGAATTGATTGAAGAACACTCAGAAGACGAAGGTGGTTTGACAATCTACCGTCAAGGTGAATACGTTGACCTTTGCCGTGGCCCACACGTGCCATCAACTGGTCGTATCCAAGTTTTCCACCTTTTGAATGTTGCAGGTGCCTACTGGCGTGGAAATAGCGATAATGCTATGATGCAACGTATTTATGGTACAGCTTGGTTCGATAAAAAAGATCTCAAGGCTTACCTTAAACGCCTTGAAGAAGCTAAAGAACGTGACCACCGTAAACTTGGTAAAGAACTTGATTTGTTCATGATTTCTCAAGAGGTTGGTCAAGGTCTTCCATTCTGGTTGCCAAACGGTGCGACAATTCGTCGTGTCTTGGAACGCTACATCGTGGACAAGGAAGTAGCAGCAGGCTACCAACACGTCTACACTCCACCAATTGCCTCAGTTGAGCTTTATAAAACTTCAGGTCACTGGGATCATTACCGTGAAGATATGTTCCCAACAATGGATATGGGAGATGGTGAAGCCTTTGTCCTTCGTCCAATGAACTGTCCTCACCACATCGAAGTTTACAAACACCATGTGCATTCTTACCGTGAATTGCCTATCCGTATCGCTGAAATTGGGATGATGCACCGTTATGAAAAATCTGGTGCCCTTACAGGACTTCAACGTGTACGTGAAATGTCACTTAATGATGGTCATACTTTCGTAACACCTGAACAAATCAAAGATGAGTTCCAACGTACGCTTCAATTGATTATCGATGTTTACGAAGATTTCAACTTGACTGACTATCGTTTCCGTTTGTCATACCGTGACCCTAAAGATACTCACAAATACTTTGACAATGACGAAATGTGGGAAAATGCTCAAAGCATGTTGAAATCAGCCATGGATGACATGGAACTTGACTACTTTGAAGCAGAAGGTGAAGCTGCCTTCTACGGTCCAAAACTTGATATCCAAGTGAAGACTGCCCTTGGTAATGAAGAAACCCTTTCTACTATCCAATTGGACTTCTTGCTTCCAGAACGTTTTGACCTTAAATACATCGGAGCTGATGGAGAAGAACACCGTCCAGTTATGATTCACCGTGGGGTTATCTCAACAATGGAACGCTTTACAGCTATTCTTATTGAAAACTATAAAGGAGCCTTCCCAACTTGGTTGGCACCTCAACAAGTAACTGTTATCCCAGTTTCAAATGAAGCCCACACAGATTATGCTTGGGAAGTTGCCAAACAACTTCGTGATCGTGGTATCCGTGTTGAAGTGGATGAACGTAACGAGAAAATGCAATACAAGATTCGTGCGTCTCAAACACAAAAAATCCCTTATCAATTGATTGTTGGTGATAAGGAAATGGAAGACGGAACTGTTAACGTTCGTCGTTATGGACAAAAACAAACACATACAGAAGCTGTGTCAGAATTTGTAGAAAATATCCTTGCTGATATCGCTCGCAAATCACGCCCAGATGCCGAATAAAAAAAGGGTCGGTTAGCTAAGCTAACTGACTTTTTAGTAGGATAAACCATGCATGTTTTTATGAAAAGACTTTTATTTCTGATGGGAGCAGTTCTAGTCTTGTTACTGGCTAGCTTTATCTATCATAGATTAGCCTTGCAAAGAGAAAAGACCTCTCTCAACCCTATGGGGCAAATGGTGTCTGTTAATGGGCATGACATGAGCGTCTTTATTAAGGGAAATGGTCCACAAACTTTAGTTTTTCTATCTGGTGCTGGAACGGCCTCTCCCATTCTAGATTTTAAAGACTTGTATGATGGGCTTTCTAAGCAGTATAAGATAGTCGTTGTAGAGAGAGCTGGCTATGGTTATAGTGAGGACACATCTAAGTCCAGAGATGTGTCTGAGGTTCTTTCTGAGACACGTCAAGCCCTAGCCAAGGCACAAGTATCAGGTCTTTATATTATTCTTTCTCATTCGATGGCTTCCTTAGAAACGCTTTTGTGGCAAGAAAAATATCCAAGTGAAATACAGGCAGTCATCGGCTTAGATTGGGCTCTACCAGAGAGTTATTCGCAATTGAGAATGCATTCCCAGATTTTACGTATGGCTCGTTTAGGAAGTCAATTAGGTCTTTTAAGGTATATACCGGGTCGCTTATATGTGCCTAATGAAAATCTAAGTAGTAGTGATCGACGCCTCTATCAACGAATAGCTTATCGTCAAATACTGTCACAAGCTATGTTAAATGAGAGCCTATCTGTTAAGGAAAATGCTAAAAAGGTTGATGCTAAGATAAATTCACAAATCCCCACCTTACTTTTGGTTTCTAATGGAGAAGGCACGAGTTTTAGCAAGGAGGAGTGGCGAAATTATGCGGCCAGATTTGCAAAGGACCAGAAAAATATCGCACTGACTTTTTATGATGCCCCACATTATCTTTATCACTATCAGACCAAAGAGGTAGTTGCTAAGATAGAGGACTTCATAAAGGGGACCACTGATTAAACTAACTTATGTTATTGAGGAGAGATGAGATGCTCATAGGCTCAAAAGCCTTTTCTAGCTTATGGAAGGAATGGCAAAAGGAATACCAGCCACTGCAGGTGCTGAAGTTATTGCTTGCTTATATAGAGATGCCAGAGGATCTATCTGGGGAGATAAAGGAAACTCAGCGTTTATTATCCTATTTTGACCCTGACTTGGCGCCTCATGATGCTTTCTGGAAGGATGTTGCCAGGTTAGTAGATTTGGCTTTTCCTGAGGACAGCTTATCTAAAAAATTCTCTATTGAGCGACAAATCCATCAGTTACGTTACCTGATTTCTAGTCAACAGGCCCAGTATGTGAGGACACATTATAAAAAAACAGGGATGACAGACAAAGAAGCTTTAGCTGTCTATCTCAGATGGAAACCTTTCACCATGTTTGATCAGGGGCGTCTGCACCAAAAGATTTCTTTCTGTGATGGCAAGGGGATTTATCCAGATGGGATTCCTAGTGTTAATCTCAAGATTCTCCTCTATAATCGTGTAGAGTTTATTCTAGATAGTCAGGGAAATTTTCTCAATGAGGTCGATGCGGAGCAGGTGACCGAGAGTGGAGTGGTTAATGGTGCTAGTTTTAACTATGGCAATTTCAAACGCCACTGGCAACTGGATGTGGAGCCGGTTCAACCACATGATCCTGCCTTTCGTAATCGGATGACCAAGGGTTTTCGATCACCCAACAAATTGAGAAAGAAGTGGGGCCGAAAAGAGCCTGAGCATTTTGACAAGTCTTTTTACAATCCAAATGGTATCTATGCCCAGTCACATAGATCTTTGGCTAATGATGTCAAACGTCAAGCCAGACTTTTTCTCGCCATGGTTTATGGCTTTAAACCAGTTCAGAAAAAGCAAACAAAGGAGGTTCATATGTCTAAACAACCACAAAACAATAAAGGAACAGCAGTTCTAGGATCACTAGTATTTATGGCCTTATACGCCCTAGGTATTTGGCACAATGCTGTCCGAGGAAATATTCCTTTCCTTATTCTTTGGAGTGTTTTACTCCTAGTTAACGTCAGCTATTTAATTCTCCGCTTGAGAAAATAAAAAAAGAAAGTGATATGGACCTAAATGGTAAGAATTTAGATTTGTATCACTTTTTTGTATATTCAATTATAGCTTACCATTTGCTTTCTTCTGGGATAATAATCCAGCAAATGATGTAGAAAAGAAAACCTGTTCCAAATAAGAAGATCGCTGCAGCCCAAATAAGGCGAATAATGACAGGGTCAATGTCAAGATATTTAGCGATACCAGAACAAACACCGGCAATAATTTTGTTGTTTGGATCTCTTCTGAGTTCTTTTTTCATATGATTTACCTCCGTACTTCCTTATTATACCATAACACCTTGATGTCTAGTATTGGTTTTAAGGAAGCATAAAGTAGACAATCCCCATATATTGAAGAGCCGAAGCCAACATGATGAAGAGGTGCCAAATCATGTGGAAGTATGGTTTTTTCTTAGCATAGAAAGCTGCACCAACCGTGTATGACAATCCTCCAGCAAGCATGAGTCCCCAAAAGACAGGTCCTGTCTTAGTGACGATAGCTGGAATAATGAAGATAACCAACCATCCCATCATCAGATAGAGGAAGAGGGAGAATTTTTCGTTGATTTTTTTAGCAAAGATTTTGTAAAGAATACCAAAAATTGTTGTTCCCCATTGGAGGACGATGATGCTGTAGCCTAGCCATCCGCCAACCAGTGAGAGGGCAACAGGGGTGTAGCTTCCAGCAATGGCGATATAAATCATGCTGTGGTCAATAATTCTTAGAACCATCTTGTGGGGTGAGTTATAATCCATAGCATGATAGATGGCTGAACTCAAAAACATGAGGAAGAGACTGATGACAAAAACGGACATCCCTACGGCAGCAGTCATGCCGTAGCCGTTGTTGGCATGAACAGCAGTAATTGGCAATAAGACTAGCATGGCCATAGCTCCGACGGCGTGAGTCACGCTGTTAGCCACTTCCTCACCAAAGCTAAGTTTTTTACTGAGTTTGAGGTTGGGAGAAGTATTAAAAGTAGCAGTATTAGACATTGTTTCCTCCTTCAAGGTCGTTCAAAAGTTGATGGGTAGCTCGGTAGCATTGAAGCGTCTGGCAGGCTGAGAGTATGACTTGCGGAGCCTCTTGGGGAAACTGACCATTCATACAGGCTACAAAGTCATTGTAGTAACTCTTTTGACTATCAGCATCTGTACGTAGGATTTCCAAGGTTTTAGCAATCTCAGAAATCTCAAAGACGGTCTTCAGACTAGTGATGACAATAAGTCTAGCTACCTGAGCAGCATTATATTTTTTCTTGATGGGTTTTGCGACATGGCCATGTTTGACATAATTATTGACCATAGAGGCGGTTAGCCCCTTGTCGTTTGGTCCTAAAGTACTTTGGGTGACCTGATTGACATAGAGCAAAACCTGATCCAAATAGAGTTCAATCTCTGGTAATTCTTCCCAAAGAGGGTATTGTTGTGTTGTCAAATTATAAAAACCTCTTTATCTAGTTTTCATAACTAGATTATAACATTATAGAAATTCAAGTCAAGTCAGAACTTACGAGAAATGAAAAAGATGTTGAGATAATATTTCCAACATCTTTATTTTTTATGTGATAAGGCAGAGTGATTTTTTTATGCTTTTGAATCACTTCTTATGGGGTTCTAAGTTTCTCCAAAATTGCTTGTGCAGTTTCTTGATTCATATGTTTGGCCTTGAGAAGTTCAGCCAAAACGTGAGGCATCTCTTCAGGGCTAGCACCGGCTAGTAGGGCTAGAGATTTGGCCTGAAGTTTCATATGTCCTGCTTGGATACCTGTTGAAGTCAGAGCTTTGAGAGCAGCCAGATTTTGTGCCAAACCAAGAGAAACGATGATACTAGCTAGGGTTTTGGCATCTGGATGGTTAAGTAAGTCATGGGCGATAGAAACACTAGGGTTAAGTCCGATAGAACCTCCACGGGTTGCAATTGGCATGGGGAGGGTTAATTCTCCCACCAATTCTTTAGCCTTCTGGTCATAAGTCCATGTGGACAGGCCACGGTAGCTACCATCCTTGCTAGCATAGGCATGGCTACCAGCCTCAACTGCTCGCCAATCATTGCCAGTCGCAATAACTAGGGCATCGATACCATTCAAAATTCCCTTGTTATGGGTAGCTGCTCGGTAAGGGTCCACCTGGGCCAACTGGCTAGCCATCTCCATTTTCTTAGCAAAATCATGAGCGTCTTCCTTGTTACGACTGAGGAAGCGTGTGCTAAGACGACAAGTTGCTGTCACTAGACTCTCGGTGGCAAGATTTGAGAGAATGGCCATGAGACTTTGACCTTCTGAGAGATTTTCCAGTTCTGGCACCAGTGCTTCCATCATGGTGTTGACCATATTGGCTCCCATGGCTTCTTGGGTATCAACGGCCAGATAGACAATGAGGAAGTCTCCCTTAGCCTCAGTCCAGAGCCTGCGAGGGCCACCTCCACGCTTAACAATAGAAGGATGAGCTTCTTTGGCAATCTCTATGAGGTCCTGATTGGCTGCTTGAATTTTACTTGAAGCAGAGACCTTATCAGGAACATCAAAGAGGGCTACTTGGCCAATCATCTGACGGTCATGAATCTTGGTTGTAAAGCCACCAGAACGCTTGATGAGCTTGCTAGCATAGGAAGCAGCAGCTACAACTGAGGGTTCCTCGGTAACCATAGGAACCTGATAGGTTATACCGTCTACCAATACATCTGGGCAAACGGCAAAGGGAAGTGTAAATCGACCAATAACATTTTCAGCCATTTGATTGGCTGTTTCAAGGGTGAGTTGTTGGTCCTTATCCAGAAGATCTTGATTTTCCTGAGACAAAAGAGCATTCTTTTTCAAATGCTCTTTACGTTCTTGCGGTGTCTTCTTGGAAAAACCAGTCCAAGAGAGTTTAGTCATATTAATTTCCTTTATAGATACGTTGGTGTTCAGAGATTTCAGTTAAACGGAAAGCTCCGGTTTGGTAATCAGCGAATTGAGTAGAGCCAGTGTCATCCAACTGCGCCTCTTCATAGAAAAGTTTTTCATAATCAACAACGCTCAAGGGTTGACGTTTGGCAAAGGTATCTAGACGGTCTGAACGAAGCAGGTCTTTGTAGCCCTCAACCAGACGTCCTGAGAAAATTTCAGAGACAGCTCCAGAACCATAAGAGAAGAAGCCAATCTTGTCTCCTGCTTTAAGGTCTTGCGACTGTTCAAGCAATGAAAGAAGTCCAAGATAAAGTGACCCTGTATAGATATTTCCAATTTGGCGACTATAGGTAATTGAAGCCTCAAAGTTGTTTGTCAAACGCTCTCTATTCTCTGGATTTAAATCTTTGGGAATAATCTTATTAAGTCCCTTAAGAGCTAGCTTAGGATAAGGAAGGTGGAGACAAAAAGCTGCAAAATCAGCAAAGTCAGCCTGATGACGCTCTTGATAAGCTGCCCAAGTTGTCTTCAAGCTGTCAAGGTACTGCTTGGTTGAATAGATGCCTTGAACATAAGGCGTTGAACTATAGTTTGGACGCCAGAAGTCCATGACATCACGAGTTTGTGCCACGTTGTCATCAGTAAGCTCCAAAATACGTGGATTCTGACTGACTAGCATAGCTACAGCACCAGCTCCCTGGGTTGACTCACCAGAAGATCCGACACCATAGCGAGCGATGTCACTAGCGATAACCAGAACTTTACTCTCTGGGTGGGCTGCCACGTGCAATTTAGCATAGTTAAGTCCAGCAGTTGCAGCATAACAAGCTTCCTTCATTTCAAAAGAACGGGCAAAAGGCTGAATCCCCAAAAGACTGTGAACATAGACAGCAGCAGCCTTTGACTGGTCAATGGAAGACTCAGTAGCCACGATGACCATATCGATAGCTTTTTTGTCATCGTCATTTAAAATATCAGCCGCCGCATCAGAGGCAAGCGTCACAATATCTTCTGTAATCGGCGTAATACTGGTTGCATCAAGCATCAGCCCCTTGCTGAATTTTTCAGGCTCCGCCCCACGGGCAAGAGCGAGATCAGCCATGTTTAGAACATATTGACTGGTCGCAAAACCAATCTTATCAATTCCAATAGACATATGATGTTTCCTTTTTTTCTTCATTGTAGAGTATCCAGAAGATACTAATCTATAGTGATTTTACCATAAAAGAGCGCTTTCGCCTTGAAAAAACTTTGATAGTTAGTTATATCTTCTGTTTCGATAGGAACTAGAGGATTTCGCAAGACTTTCCTTTGGGGAACATGACCCTTTTGTTTCTCATTTCAAGCAGAATAGGGTAAAATTGAAATGGCACTTTACTAGTTTTTTAGCTATGTTAGAAAAGTAAAATTGTTGTTATATATTGAAATCATTGAGAGCGTTAGGTGAGACTTTCCGCTGTGAGATAAGTGTCTGTAAATAAAGTGTTTTGTTTACAGACACTCGGAATTTTTGAGACCATAGGCTCAAAAATTAGTCTTGGAACTTCGAAGAAGTTCGCAGACGTCCGTAATCACTTAAGGAAAGTCTCAAAAAATACTTTGTTTTCAATTGAATAAAGAGGAAAATCATGACAAAAGCAGACACTATATTTAAAGAAAATATCACTAAAATCATGGAAGAGGGGGTTTGGTCGGAGCAAGCACGTCCTAAATACAAGGATGGCACAACAGCCAATTCCAAATACATCACAGGGTCTTTTGCAGAATATGATTTGAGCAAGGGAGAGTTTCCTATTACCACTCTTCGTCCTATTGCTATCAAATCTGCTATCAAAGAAGTGCTTTGGATTTACCAAGACCAGTCAAATAGCCTAGATGTCCTTGAAGACAAGTATAATGTGCATTATTGGAATGACTGGGAAGTTGAAGGCGTACCTGCCAATAATGGGGACAAGCGTTCGATTGGTCAGCGTTATGGGGCGGTCGTTAAGAAGCACGATATTATTAACCGTTTGTTGGCTCAGTTGGAGGCTAATCCGTGGAATCGCCGTAATGTCATCTCCCTTTGGGATTACGAGGCCTTCGAGGAGACAGCAGGACTTCAGCCTTGTGCCTTCCAAACCATGTTTGACGTTCGTCGTGTGGGTGAGGACATTTATTTGGATGCTACTTTGACGCAACGTTCTAACGATATGTTGGTGGCTCATCATATTAATGCCATGCAGTATGTTGCCCTTCAGATGATGATTGCCAAGCACTTTGGTTGGAAAGTTGGTAAATTCTTTTATTTTATCAACAACCTCCATATTTATGACAATCAATTTGAGCAAGCCGAAGAACTGCTCAAACGTCAGCCCTCTGATTGCCAACCATGCTTGGTCCTCAATGTTCCTGATGGGACTAATTTCTTCGATATCAAACCAGAAGATTTTGAATTGGTTGACTATGACCCTGTTAAACCTCAACTCAAATTTGACTTAGCAATTTAATAAATGCTTATGATTTAAGCCCATAAAGAGCTGGCAAAGTTTTTTCCAAGCTCTTTTTCTCTTTTTTTGTTAGAATGGATTGTAAACTTAAAAAGAGAAGGAAATACTGTGTCTAAACAACTCATTGCTATTTGGGCGGAAGCTCATAACCATGTTATTGGGAAGAATCACACCATGCCTTGGCACTTGCCTGCTGAACTGGCACATTTCAAGAAAACGACCATGGGCTCAGCAATTCTCATGGGACGTGTGACCTTTGATGGCATGAACCGTCGTTGCCTACCAGGACGTGAAACCTTGATTTTGACAAGAGACAAGGAATTCAACTGTGAGGGTGTGACGACTGTTACGAGTGTTGAGGAAGCTCTGGCTTGGTTCGAACAGCAAGATAAGGACCTCTATATTGCTGGTGGTGCTGGTGTCTACAAGGCTTTTGATGGACATTATGATGCACTCATCAAGACAACTATTGAGGCTGATTTAGAGGGAGACACGTATTTTCCACAACTAGACATGACGGCATTTAAAGAGGTATCACGTGACCGCGTAGTCAAGGATGATAAAAATGCCTACGACTTTAGCATAAGTCGCTATGAAAAAGAAGGAGACTAGGTTCATGCAACGTAGTGTTTTTGGGTTATTTACTGCATTATTGGGGGTGCTTTGTGTACTCTCTGCCATTCCTGCCTTTCGCAAGAAACGTTATGGGTTAGCAGTTTTTCTCTTTTTAAATGCTTTTACTAACCTTGTCAATACTATTCACGCCTTCTATGGCACCCTATTTTAGAAAAGAGTGAGGAATAAATGGCTGGAAATCGTAATGAAGAAATGGTTTATTGTTCATTTTGTGGCAAAAACCAAGAAGAAGTAAAGAAAATTATCGCTGGGAATGGCGTCTTTATCTGTAACGAATGTGTGGCCTTGTCACAAGAAATCATTCGTGAGGAAATGGCAGAAGAAGTTTTGGCTGACTTGGCTGAAACTCCGAAGCCAAAAGAACTTTTAGATATTTTGAACAACTATGTCGTGGGGCAGGACCGTGCCAAACGTGCCTTGGCGGTAGCTGTTTACAATCACTATAAACGTATCAATTTCACAGAAAGTCGTGAAGACAATGATGTGGATTTGCAAAAATCAAATATTCTCATGATTGGACCAACTGGTTCAGGGAAGACTTTCTTGGCTCAGACCTTGGCTCGTAGCTTGAATGTTCCATTTGCGATTGCAGATGCAACATCATTGACAGAGGCAGGTTATGTGGGTGAGGACGTGGAAAATATCCTCCTCAAACTGATCCAAGCGGCAGACTTCAATATCGAACGTGCGGAACGTGGTATCATCTATGTTGACGAGATTGATAAGATTGCTAAAAAGGGTGAAAATGTATCAATCACTCGTGACGTTTCTGGCGAAGGAGTTCAACAAGCTCTCTTGAAGATTATCGAAGGAACAGTAGCCAGCGTTCCCCCTCAAGGTGGTCGTAAACACCCTAACCAAGAGATGATTCAAATTGATACTAAGAATATCCTCTTTATCGTGGGGGGTGCTTTTGATGGTATCGAAGATATCGTTAAGCAACGTCTTGGTGAGAAAATCATTGGTTTTGGTCAAAACAATAAAGCGATTGACGATGACTCATCATACATGCAAGAAATTGTGGCTGAAGATATCCAAAAATTCGGTCTTATCCCTGAGTTTATCGGACGTTTGCCAGTCCTTGCGGCCCTTGAACAGTTAACGGTTGACGACTTGGTTCGTATCTTGACAGAGCCTAGAAATGCCTTGGTTAAACAGTACCAAACCCTCTTGTCTTATGATGGGGTTGAACTGGAGTTTGACCAGGATGCTCTTGAAGCTATTGCAAGTAAGGCAATTGAACGTAAGACCGGTGCGCGTGGCCTTCGCTCTATCATTGAGGAAGTCATGATGGATGTCATGTTTGAGATTCCGAGTCAGGAAGATGTTACTAAGGTTCGTATTACAAAAGAAGCCGTTGACGGCACAGCTGCTCCAGTTTTGGAAACAGCATAAGGAGGTTCTATGGCTGAAGAACAAGTCCTAAATACGCACAATGCTGAGATTTTGCTCAGTGCGGCGAATAAGAGCCACTATCCCCAAGATGACCTCCCTGAGGTTGCCCTAGCAGGACGCTCGAATGTTGGTAAATCAAGCTTTATCAATACACTTCTTGGTCGTAAAAACCTAGCACGTACTTCTGGGAAACCAGGGAAAACTCAGTTGCTTAATTTCTACAATATTGACGATAAGCTTCGTTTTGTGGATGTGCCAGGTTACGGTTATGCCCGTGTGTCTAAAAAAGAACGTGCCAAATGGGGCAAAATGATTGAGGAGTACCTCGTGACTCGAGATAATCTTCGTGTCGTTGTTAGCTTGGTTGACCTCCGACATGAACCAACTCAAGACGATATCCAAATGTATGAATTTCTCAAGTATTATGAAATTCCGGTCATCGTTGTAGCGACTAAGGCTGACAAGATTCCTCGCGGAAAATGGAACAAGCACGAATCAATTATTAAGAAAAAACTCAATTTCGATAAAAATGACCATTTTATCGTCTTTTCATCTGTCACACGTGACGGTTATGATGAAGCATGGGATACGATTTTAGCAGAATTATAAAAAGAGCTCGGAGAAATCCGAGTTTTTTTCTTGCGATAGTTTTTGTCTATCTCTTTGATAGTTTCCACCTATTATCCAAGGGGATGATATTGTGATAAGCTTGTTTTATCATATCTATTGGAGGAATCTATGGAAAACCATAATTATGAAAATGAAGGTCAGTTCCAACAGAAGATGACCTCACGCCACCTCTTTATGCTCTCGCTAGGTGGTGTTATTGGTACCGGTCTCTTTCTTAGCTCAGGCTATACGATTGCATAAGCAGGCCCTCTTGGTGCGATACTATCTTATCTTGTGGGGGCTATCGTTGTTTACTTAGTCATGCTTTCATTAGGTGAGCTAGCTGTTGCTATGCCAGTAACGGGATCCTTTCACACCTATGCCACTAAATTTATCAGTCCGGGAACCGGCTTTACGGTAGCTTGGCTTTATTGGATTTGTTGGACGGTAGCCTTGGGAACAGAATTTCTGGGTGCGGCCATGTTGATGCAACGTTGGTTTCCATCAGTTCCGGCTTGGATGTTTGCGGCCTTCTTTGCCTTGGTGATTTTTGGAATTAATGCTCTGAGCGTGAGGTCTTTTGCAGAAGCGGAATCTTTCTTCTCTTCTATAAAGGTTATTGCTATCTTGGTTTTTATCATCCTAGGTCTGGGGGCTATGTTTGGTTTGGTCAGCTTTGATGGTCATCGTGAAGCTATTATGTTCAAGCATTTGACGGCTAATGGTCTCTTTCCAAATGGTGGTCTTGCCATTGTGTCAGTCATGTTAGCGGTTAACTACGCCTTTTCGGGAACAGAGTTAATCGGTATCGCAGCTGGTGAGACAGATAATCCTAAAGAGGCTGTTCCACGTGCTATTAAAACGACCATTGGACGCTTGGTTATCTTCTTTGTCTTGACCATTGTGGTATTGGCTTCGCTTCTTCCCATGAAAGAAGCAGGGGTATCTTCAGCGCCTTTCGTTGATGTTTTTGACAAGATGGGGATTCCATTTGCGGCAGACATCATGAACTTTGTTATCCTGACAGCTATTCTTTCTGCTGGGAATTCGGGACTCTACGCTTCAAGCCGTATGCTTTGGTCTTTGGCCAATGAGGGAATGCTCAATAAAAAGCTAGTGAAAATCAATAAACATGGAGTTCCAATGACAGCCCTTTTGATTTCCATGGCAGGAGCAGTTTTATCACTCTTTTCAAGTATCTATGCTGCAGATACGGTTTATCTAGCTTTGGTATCAATCGCTGGTTTTGCAGTTGTTGTTGTCTGGCTCTCCATTCCTTTGGCACAAATCAACTTCCGTAAACAGTGGTATTTAGAACATTCTGATGATGAGTTGGATTACAAGACACCGTTTAACCCAATCCTACCTTATATTACAATCGTTCTCTTGGCCATTTCTGTGCTTGGGATTGCTTGGGATAGTTCACAACGTGCGGGACTTTACTTCGGTATTCCTTTCATGATTTTCTGCTACCTCTATCACTACCTTCGCTTTAAAAAATGGTAAGGAGGCCTTGTATGGCAATATTTAAAGACTATTTAGAGAATAAATCTCCCCTTATCCTTCATGGGGCACTAGGAACAGAGATGGAGAGCTTGGGTTATGATATTTCTGGCAAACTCTGGTCAGCCAAGTACCTTCTTGAAAAGCCAGAAGTTATTCAAAAAATCCACGAAACCTATGTAGCCGCTGGGGCTGACTTGATTACCACATCGTCTTATCAGGCGACCTTGCCAGGCTTGATGGAGGCTGGACTTACTGAGAAAGAAGCGGAGCAGATTATTGTCTTGACAGTTCAGTTGGCAAAGAATGCACGTGATAAGGTATGGGCAGCATTAGATGAGACTGAGAAAGCAAAACGACCATATCCTTTGATTTCTGGAGATGTCGGTCCTTACGCAGCTTATTTGGCTAATGGTTCTGAGTATAGTGGTGATTATGGTCAAATTACTATCGAGGAGCTTAAGGATTTTCATCGGCCTAGGATTCAAATTCTCCTAGATCAAGGTGTGGACTTGCTAGCTTTGGAAACTATTCCAAATCGTTTAGAAGCACAAGCCTTGATTGAACTCCTGGCTGAAGAATTTTCAGAATCAGAAGCTTATCTCAGTTTTACAGTCCAAGAATCAGCCACTATCAGTGATGGGACTTCTTTAGATGAGATTGCCAAGCTTGTTTCCCAGTCAGACCAAATCTTGGCCCTAGGAATCAACTGTAGTTCGCCTCTTCTTTATGATCAGGCTCTTGCTATTCTTAAAAATGCTGGAAAAGCCCTCATTACTTACCCAAACTCAGGTGAGGTTTATGATGGCAGTACGCAGACTTGGAAACCTAAGGATAAGGATGCTCTAACCTTAGTTGAACATAGTAAAGATTGGCATGCTCAGTTTGGAGTTAAGATTTTAGGTGGCTGCTGTCGCACACGTCCAAATGACATTAAAGCCTTATATACAGAGTTTAGAACCTAGTCAAATTTCTAATTATTTGTTATAATAGGAGACTGTAAGGCTATGAGCTCTACACATTATTAGTAGAAAATGAAGCCAGCGTTAAGCTGGTTTTTAAAATGAAGAGGAAAATATGACCTACGAACAAGAATTTCTAAAAGACTTCGAAGCCTGGGTTGTTACCCAAGTTAAAGTAAACGAAACGGCCTTGGCCGCTAGCAAGAAAATCTGGGAAGAAGACGGCGATGAACGTGCACGTGATGCAAGTTACCGCTATGAAGCTAAATTGGATGCTTACAATTTCCTAATTGGTAAGTTTGCCAACTATCGTGCTGGCAAAGGTTTCCATGATATGCCAGATGGCTTGTTCGGGGAACGTCACTATTAATAAAGGATGAAAAAGAAAATGGCGATACTACTTTATAGAAAGGTATCGTCTATCAAAATAGGAGAAAACTAAACATGGCTAAAGTAAAAAATAAAAAGAAAGCTTTTAAACACCGTTTGAAAAAACAAGGACTTTTCAATAATCTTAAAGCCCCTGTTCCACCCGTTGCGCCTGTTCCCCCAGTGCCACCAGTAGCACCACAACCTGTTGCTGAAACTAAGACAGTTGCCAAGGAAGAAGCAGCAGCCAAAGACCTTAGTCTTGAAGCTTTCGCAGAACTTCCAGAAGTTGAAGGCCTTCGTTCAAACCTTGTAGAAACTCTTTATAATGAAGGTTTGACTTCAGTAGAGGCTTTTGCTACTGTGACTGAAGAAGAAGTTCTTGCCCTCAAGGGTGTCGGACCTGCGACAGTTAAAAAATTGAAAGAAAATGGTGTTAGCTTCAAAGCTTAAGCCTAAAAAAGATCCGAGGTGTAGCCTTCGGATTTTTTATTGTTTTAGAAAGCATTGCTTGATTAGAAAAACAAGAAAACCACTAGTAAATCTAGTGGTTAGTAGGTCTGGATTGTTTATTTCTTTGGGTTTTGTTTGGTTAAATTAAGTCCAAAAGGTACCAAGTTTTCTTGATGCCTGCGGATGCGCCCCATATTTTCAGTGTGGCGGAAGATGATAAGCAAAGCCATGATGGTAAGAACCCCAGTGAAAATAAGGTCATAGCCATCTAGTAAGAAATGGATGGCTGGAAAGACAGCCAGCGTAATAAGTCCAACAATTGCTGCAGTGACACTTGAAAATGAAATCATGCTGGTTAGATAGAGTGTTAGGGCAAAGACCAAGAGTAAGAAGACACAGTAGAGTGGGGCAAAACCAAGAAGCACCCCAGCACTTGTCGCAACGGCCTTCCCACCTTTAAATCCAGCAAAGATTGGAAAAACATGTCCGATAATGGCAAAGAAACCAATAACTAAAGGTGAAACCTCTGTAACACCAAGCCAGATAGGAAGAAGAACAGCCAAGGTACCCTTGAACATATCCACCAAGAAGGTGATGGTACCAGCAGTCTTACCTAGAACACGAAAGGTATTGGTTGTTCCAGTATTTCCAGAGCCATGCTCACGAAGATTGGTGTGGAAGAATAGTTTCCCAATCCAGAGGCCGGTCTGAATGGAACCTAGCAAGTAGGCGATTAGGATTAACAATAAGATTTTCATGAGATAATTATAGCATACAGCCTAGTAATTGACAAAGTCAGTCAGCCTTAAGATATCTTTTGAACTTTCTTGATTTCTTTTGCAAATTCTTCTGAAAACTTATAAAATAATAAGGATGAAAATTTTGGAGGTCACTCTTGGCTAAAAAAGAAATTAATGTAAATAATTATAATGATGATGCCATTCAGGTACTAGAAGGGTTGGATGCGGTTCGCAAGCGCCCTGGAATGTACATTGGCTCAACAGATGGAACAGGACTTCACCACCTCGTTTGGGAGATTGTCGACAATGCGGTCGATGAAGCTCTTTCTGGTTTTGGTGATGTTATCGCTGTTACCCTAAATAAGGATGGTTCCGTTTCTGTTTCTGACTCTGGACGTGGGATGCCGACAGGTATGCATGCCATGGGTAAACCAACAGTTGAAGTTATTTTCACTGTTCTCCACGCTGGTGGTAAATTTGGACAGGGTGGTTATAAGACTTCTGGAGGTCTTCACGGTGTGGGTTCCTCAGTTGTTAATGCGCTGTCTAGTTGGCTTGAGGTAGAAATTACCCGTGACGGTAGTGTTTATCGCCAACGTTTTGAAAATGGTGGTCACCCTGTAACAGGGCTTGAAAAGATTGGTAAAGCGCCTAAGTCTAAGACAGGTACAAAAGTTACCTTTATGCCTGATGCGAGCATCTTTTCAACAACTGACTTTAAATTTAACACCATCTCAGAGCGTCTCAAAGAATCAGCCTTCCTTCTTAAGAATGTCACTATGACATTGACAGACTTGCGTGGCGAAGAAGAAGTTCGTGAAGAATTCCACTATGAAAATGGAGTTCAAGACTTTGTATCATACTTGAATGAGGACAAGGAAACACTGACACCAGTCATCTATATTGATGGGGACCAGCAGGATTTCCACTTGGAATTAGCCCTTCAGTATAATGACGGTTACTCTGACAATATTCTTTCCTTTGTCAATAATGTCCGTACTAAGGACGGAGGTACCCACGAAACGGGCTTCAAATCTGCCATTACCAAGGCTCTTAACGACTATGCTCGTAAAACAGGTCTTCTCAAAGAGAAGGATAAGAACCTTGAGGGGTCAGATTATCGAGAAGGCTTATCAGCAGTTATCTCGCTCTTGGTTCCTGAGGAACACCTTCAGTTTGAGGGCCAAACCAAGGACAAACTTGGATCTCCTTTAGCTCGTCCCATTGTCGATAGTATTGTTTCAGAGCACTTGACTTATTTCCTTATGGAAAATGGAGATCTGGCTTCTAACTTGGTGCGTAAGGCTATCAAGGCCCGTGATGCCCGTGAAGCTGCTAGAAAAGCCCGTGATGCCAGCCGAAATGGCAAGAAAAATAAAAAAGACAAGGGGCTCTTGTCAGGAAAATTGACGCCAGCCCAGTCTAAAAATGCTAAGAAAAATGAGCTTTATCTGGTCGAAGGGGATTCTGCCGGCGGTTCAGCCAAACAAGGCCGTGATCGTAAATTCCAGGCCATTCTTCCTCTTCGAGGGAAGGTCCTCAACACTGAGAAAGCCAAAATGGCAGACATTCTCAAAAATGAAGAAATCAATACCATGATTTACACTATTGGTGCAGGTGTTGGAGCTGATTTTAACCTTGACGATATCAACTACGACAAGATTATCATCATGACCGATGCCGATACCGATGGGGCTCACATCCAGACCTTGCTACTTACTTTCTTCTATCGTTATATGCGTCCACTGGTTGAAGCAGGACATGTTTATATCGCTTTGCCTCCTCTTTACAAGATGTCTAAAGGGAAAGGCAAGAAGGAAGTTGTCGAATATGCTTGGACTGATGGGGAACTTGAGGAACTTCGTCAAAAATTTGGTCGTGGAGCTATTCTCCAGCGTTACAAGGGGCTTGGTGAGATGAATGCTGACCAGCTTTGGGAAACAACTATGGATCCAGAGACCAGAACGCTTATCCGAGTAACTATTGACGACCTAGCGCGTGCCGAACGTCGTGTCTCAGTTCTTATGGGAGATAAGGCGGCACCACGCCGTCAATGGATTGAAGATAACGTTAAATTTACCTTGGAAGAAAGCGGCGCATTTTAAGTTGCAGGCCAGAAGGGAATGTAATAAGATAGAGTTAGGGAGAGCGCTTACTATCAATAGATACTTGGGATTATAAAGAAACAAGTTGATTATTTTCTACATCGTTTATTAACTATTTGCAGTGTCATTGACTAGAAATCAATGGAGGTAGAAAAATGGATTTTAATGTTATCGATTACCTAGCTTACCATGCAGATGTAGCTTTTCCTGCTATTATTCTTATGGTTATTGTTTCTACCATATACTTAATTTTTTATGGCATACGTCCTATAAAAACACGCTTTTTGATCCTTTTTCTCTTATCTATAGTCTCCCTCATAATCTTCGTGGTGGATAATCCTCTCTATTCTTATTTTGGAAGTACATACTCAGGTTTATTATTTGTGTTTTACTATATGTTGATCTTTTCAGTGTTTTATGTGCCATTCTCGCTAATAGCTTTTATAAAAAGTCTTCTACATTTAATACGCTTTCAAACCAAATATTCAATCTTACTAGTTATTAATAGTTTCTTTGCCACATTACTGGCTTTCCTCAATCTGCTCTTTTTACAAGGGTCTTTGGGATTTCTCCCTGCTTCATCTATGTACCTTATTTTTCTTCTCCTAGCGATAATTGGTATTGTTCAAACTATAATAGGAGGAAAGGAAAATGAAAAAAATAAAGACTATATTGCTAAGTCAGGAAAAGACAGTATGAGGTAAACCTATGTTATCTAAGGTATTAAGTTTTTTACTTTACTATCCTCAAGTGGTGTTTCCTGTATGTGCAGGGGCAATAGCTTATTTAAGCGTTTATAAAAAGAGACCACTAAAAACACGCTTTTTGATCTTGCCTATACTAGTAGTGATAACCTTCCTTCTATCTTTGATAGATAATCCCTTCTCACAGAGGACCTACACGGGGTTGTTATTGGCTTTCTACTATGTCTATGTTTTTTCTCCCCTAAGTGTTGTTTGTAGTATCACATCTCTTTTAAAAAGTATCTATCATTATAAGCTATTCCGTATGCCATTAGCTCTAGTTCTCGTGATCAATGGCTCCATAATGACCGGTCTAACAATTTTAAACCTTATTTTATTCTTTGGGGAACTTTCTACTTCATTGACACTATCTTGTGTATCTTTCATTTTAATTGCGATAAGCACAGTGGTTCAATTTGTGATTGGTGAAATAGAAACTAGGAAGGTGAAAACCATTCTTCTACAGTTACAAAGTCAAGGAACAACATTGTAATTAGAGGTGTTGCAGTGAAGTAGGGGGTCTACTATTTGTCTTTTATATTATTTCAAATCATTACTTAAACTAAAAAATAAAGAGAAATCTTATGTCTAATATTCAAAATATGTCCCTTGAGGACATCATGGGGGAGCGTTTTGGACGCTACTCCAAATACATTATTCAGGAGCGTGCGCTTCCTGACATTCGTGACGGTTTGAAACCCGTTCAACGTCGTATTCTTTATTCCATGAATAAGGATGGCAATGCTCATGACAAGGGCTATCGTAAATCTGCCAAGTCGGTGGGTAACATCATGGGTAATTTCCACCCCCATGGTGACAGTTCCATTTATGACGCCATGGTCCGTATGTCCCAGGACTGGAAGAATCGTGAAATCTTAGTTGAGATGCACGGTAACAACGGTTCTATGGACGGTGATCCACCAGCGGCCATGCGTTATACAGAGGCACGCTTGTCAGAGATTGCTGGCTACCTTCTTCAAGATATCGATAAAAACACCGTTCCTTGGGCTTGGAACTTTGACGATACAGAGAAGGAACCGACCGTTTTACCCGCCGCCTTTCCAAATCTCTTGGTTAATGGGGCTACAGGGATTTCTGCTGGTTATGCCACAGACATTCCACCACATAATCTGGCAGAGGTCATTGATGCTGTTGTCTACATGATTGATCACCCATCTGCTAAACTGGATAAATTGATGGAATTCTTGCCTGGCCCAGATTTCCCAACAGGGGCTATCATTCAGGGTAAAGATGAGATTCGCAAGGCTTACGAAACTGGTAAGGGCCGCGTCGTTGTGCGTTCACGTACTGAAATTGAACAACTCAAAGGTGGTAAGGAGCAAATCATTGTTACTGAAATTCCTTACGATGTTAATAAGGCAGTTCTTGTTAAAAAAATCGATGATGTTCGTGTCAATAACAAGGTTCCTGGCATTGCAGAAGTTCGTGACGAGTCTGACCGTACAGGGTTGCGTATTGCTATCGAACTTAAGAAGGATGCTGACAGCCAAACCATTCTTAACTATCTTTTGAAATATACGGATCTTCAAGTCAATTACAATTTCAACATGGTAGCTATCGACAATTTCACTCCACGTCAAGTGGGCTTGCAAAAGATTTTGTCTAGCTACATTGCCCACCGTCGCGATATTATCGTTGCCCGTTCAAAATTTGATAAGGAAAAAGCTGAAAAACGTCTTCATATTGTTGAAGGGTTGATCCGTGTCATCTCTATTTTAGATGAGGTTATTGCCCTTATCCGAGCTTCTGAGAATAAGGCAGATGCCAAGGAAAATCTTAAAGTCAGCTATGATTTTTCAGAAGAACAGGCCGAAGCTATCGTGACCTTGCAACTTTATCGTTTGACCAATACGGATATCGTTACTCTCCAAAATGAGGAAGCCGATTTACGTGAGCAGATTGCGACCTTGGCTGCCATCATTGGAGACGAGCGTACCATGTTTAATGTCATGAAACGTGAACTCCGTGACATTAAGAAGAAATTTGGTAATGACCGTCGTTCAGAGCTACAAGCGGAAACTAAGACCATTGAAATTGATACCGCAAGTTTGATTGTTGAAGAAGAAACCTATGTCAGCATCACTCGCGGTGGTTACGTCAAACGTACAAGCCCACGTTCCTTCAATGCTTCAACGATTGATGAAGTCGGAAAACGTGATGATGATGACTTGATTCTGGTTCAGCAGGCTAAGACGACACAACATCTCTTGATTTTTACCAATCAGGCCAATGTGATTTATCGTCCAATTCATGAGTTGCCGGATATTCGTTGGAAGGATTTGGGAGAGCATTTATCACAAACCATCACTAATTTATCTAAGGATGAAGAAGTGCTTTACGCCGAAATCCTGGATGATTTTGAAGTTGGTACTTACCTAGCAGCTACCAAGCTGGGTCAGATTAAACGTTTCGAACGCAAGGAATTTACGCCATGGCGTACCTACAAGTCTAAGTCGGTTAAATACGCTAAACTCAAGGATGATAGTGATTTTATTGTCACAGTCACTCCAATTCAATTGAATGATATCATGATTATCACTCAAAGAGGTTATGCCCTTCGCTTTAACGCGGACGAAGTGCCAGTAGTTGGGGCAAAGGCAGCAGGTGTTAAGGCAATCAATCTTAAGGATGATGATATCGTTCAGGCTGTTTTTGTGGCAAATACTCAAAGTTTCTACCTTTTAACACAAAGAGCCAGTCTCAAACGTGTGGCTACAGCTGATATCCCGCAGGCTAAGCGAGCTGGTCGAGGTCTCCAAGTTCTTCGTGAGCTTAAGACGAAACCACATCGCGTCTTTAAGGCTGGTCCAGTCTTTACAGAAAATTCTGGTGGTGAGATAGATCTTCTAGCAACACCAGTAGAGGAGGCTCCTCAGACCTTGCTTGTGACAGCCACGACAGGTGAAACTGCAGAGGTTGATTTGTCCCCTCTAAATCTTTCAGATCGTACTAGCAATGGAAGTTTTATTGAAGGGTTGGCAGACAAAGAAGTCTTTTCTGCTAAAATTATTGAAAAATAATGATAAGAAAGCTTTGTTCTCTTATTAGAGGGCAGAGTTTTTTTCTTTGATGGGCAAAATAAGTGTTTTAAAAAGAATTGTCAGAATTTTACAACATAACCTTGAAATTTTCAATGAAAAGGACTATACTAGAAAGCACATAGTAACAGAAAAGAGGATATACACATGACAGTTGATTTAGACTGGGAAAATCTAGGATTTAATTACAGTAAACTTCCATTCCGTTATATCTCATATTACAAAGACGGTAAATGGGATGAGGGGCAATTGACTGAGGATGCGACTTTGCATATTTCAGAAGCATCTCCAGCCCTTCACTATGGTCAAGAAGCTTTTGAAGGCCTCAAGGCTTACCGTACTAAAGATGGCTCTATTCAATTGTTCCGTCCAGATGAAAATGCTAAACGTTTGCAACGTACTGCGGATCGTCTTTTGATGCCACAAGTTCCCGTTGACAAATTTGTAGATGCATGTAAACAAGTTGTACGTGCAAATGAAGAATATGTTCCACCATATGGTACAGGTGCAACACTTTATCTCCGTCCATTGTTGATTGGGGTTGGTGATATCATTGGTGTGCATCCAGCAGATGAGTATATCTTTACCATTTTTGCTATGCCAGTAGGTAACTACTTCAAAGGTGGTTTGGCTCCAACAAACTTCCTTATCCAAGATGATTATGACCGTGCTGCTCCACATGGTACAGGTGCTGCTAAGGTGGGTGGTAACTACGCAGCAAGTATGTTGCCAGGTAAGATTGCACATGATCGTAACTTCTCAGATGTGATCTACCTTGATCCAGCAACTCACACTAAGATTGAAGAAGTGGGTTCTGCAAACTTCTTTGGTATCACAGCCGATAACGAATTCGTTACACCACTCAGCCCATCTATCTTGCCATCTATCACTAAGTTCTCATTGCTTTACTTGGCTGAAAATCGCTTTGGCATGAAAGCTATCCAAGGTGATGTTAAGATTTCTGAATTGGATAAATTTGTCGAAGCAGGTGCCTGTGGTACAGCTGCCGTTATCTCACCAATTGGTGGGGTACAACATGGTGATGACTTCCATGTCTTCTACTCAGAAACAGAAGTAGGTCCTGTAACACGTAAACTTTATGATGAGTTGACAGGTATCCAATTTGGTGATGTTGAAGCACCAGAAGGATGGATTGTCAAAGTTGACTAATTCCTAATAGATAAACGATTATTTTAAGGCTTGCTCTTGCAAGCTTTTTTCTTTTTCGGTAGAATTAAGAAGATACATTAAGAAAGGATGGCTCGAGCCAAGGATCGGGTATAAATCTATGAGTAAAAAAGATAAAAAAATTGAAATCCAAATTAATGATGCTAAAGTAGTCGTCAACAAAGCAACCATCGAAGGTTTTGAACTTCTTGTTGGCAAGAAAGTGATTGGACAAATTGTGGAAATTGATGGTAAGTTTGCCGTTGTTGACAAGGAAAATGTTGCAGGTTTCCACAAAAAAATGGATGATGCAGTAGCTGCCATTATTGAATCGTACAATCTTAATCATTAAAATCCAAAGTAAAGGCTTGCTTTGGTCAAGAAACTGTGATATACTATTTCTTGTTCTTAAGGAGAGATAGCGAAGAGGCTAAACGCGGCGGACTGTAAATCCGCTCCTTCGGGTTCGGGGGTTCGAATCCCTCTCTCTCCATGTCTAAGAAACTGAATCGGGATAGTCGATATCAAGTACTTAGATGTTTTTTTATAGCATTTTGCTATTGGGGTATAGCCAAGCGGTAAGGCAAGGGACTTTGACTCCCTCATGCGTTGGTTCGAATCCAGCTACCCCAGTAAAAGGTATCGGGTGCATTGGCACCGTCTATGTTAACCATTGTCTTTGCGGGTACCTTTAAAAATATATTGTTATCAAGGGTCAGAATTGGCTGGCTCTTGTTGGAGGATCTTTTTAGAATGAACGAATTTGAAGAATTGCTAAACAGTGTTAGCGAAGTTAACACAGGTGACGTTGTAACAGCTGAAGTTATCTCAGTAGATAATGATCAAGCAAATGTTGTTATCGAAGGAACTGGTATCGAAGGTGTTTTGACACGTCGTGAATTGACAAACGACCGTGACGCAAACGTTGCAGACCTTGTTAAAGTTGGTGAAACACTTGAAGTGCTTGTTCTTCGTCAAGTTGTTGGTAAAGATACTGATACTGTAACTTACCTTGTATCTAAAAAACGCTTGGAAGCTCGCAAAGCTTGGGATAAACTTGTTGGTCGTGAAGAAGAAGTTGTTACTGTTAAAGGAACACGCGCTGTTAAAGGCGGACTTTCTGTTGAATTTGAAGGTCTTCGTGGATTTATTCCAGCTTCAATGATCGATACTCGTTTTGTTCGTAACACTGAACAATTTGTAGGTCAAGAATTTGACGCTAAAATTAAAGAAGTTGATCCAGCTGAAAACCGTTTCATCCTTTCACGTCGTGAAGTTGTTGAAGCAGAAGCTGCAGAAGCTCGTAAAGAAGTCTTCTCTAAACTTGAAGTTGGTTCAATCGTAACTGGTAAAGTTGCTCGTTTGACAAGCTTCGGTGCTTTCATCGACCTTGGTGGTGTTGACGGACTTGTTCACGTGACTGAATTGTCTCACGAACGTAACGTTTCACCTAAATCAGTTGTATCTGTAGGTGATGAAGTTGAAGTTAAAGTTCTTGCTATCGACGAAGAAGCAGGACGTGTATCACTTTCACTTAAAGCAACAACACCTGGACCATGGGATGGCGTTGAACAAAAACTTGCTGCTGGTGATGTTATCGAAGGTAAAGTTAAACGCTTGACTGACTTCGGTGCTTTCGTTGAAGTATTGCCAGGTATCGATGGACTTGTTCACATCTCACAAATTTCACACAAACGTGTTGAAAATCCAAAAGATGTTCTTTCAGTAGGTCAAGACGTTACTGTTAAAGTTCTTGAAGTAAACGCTGATGCAGAACGTGTATCACTTTCTATCAAAGCTCTTGAAGAACGTCCAGCTAACGCTGAAGGTGAAAACAACGAAAAACGTCAATCACGTCCACGTCGTCCAAAACGTCAAGAAAAACGTGATTACGAACTTCCAGAAACTCAATCTGGATTCTCAATGGCGGATCTTTTCGGAGATATCGAATTGTAAGATAAAAAAAGAGGCATGGAAACATGTCTTTTTTTCTATTTTAGAGTATGCTATAATAGTATACTGTTAGCACCCTTAGTGTAATGGATATCACGTAAGATTCCGGTTCTTGAGATAGGGGTTCGATTCCCTTAGGGTGCAAAAAGAAAAACGTTGAAAGATTAGTTCTCTCAACGTTTTTTAGTCGGTAAGTTTTAGTGAAAGTATTTCATAAAATCTTTTATCATTGAAAGGGAAAAGACAAGCATACAGAAAAAAGCTTTTAGCTTGTCCTAAAATCAAAGAAAACTAACGTATTAACCTCTCCATAGTTGATTTATTGGGGAGAGAGTTTGGCTAATCTTTTGCAATTTATTAAAAAATTTGCTATAATACTCAGTATCTCATATTGGGGTCGTTACGGATTCGACAGGCATTATGAGGCATATTCTGCGACTCGTGTGGCGACGTAAACGCTCAGTTAAATATAACTGCAAAAAATACTAATTCTTACGCTGTAGCAGCCTAAACACCTGCTCGCGTGACTTCTAGCAGATTGCTTATGTTTGTTTAGAGGTTTTATTGATTTATAAGCTACGTTTGACCATTGCCTAGCTGGTTGAAAAGAGATTTATAGGCTCGCAGATAGAAGGCTTGAGTTATGTGTCGTCTATCTGTTAAATGAAAGACATAACCTATGGTTGTAGACGAATATGTTGGCAGGTGTTTGGACGTGGGTTCGACTCCCACCGGCTCCATAAATACTTGAGGCGTCAGCCTTTTATTTGTGTATATAGGAATTTATTATGAAAAAACTTTTGTCTTTGACCGTTTTAGGTCTCTCACTTTTTACTCTAGCTGCTTGTGGAAAATCTTCGTCTAAAACTGAGTCGAAGGGATCTCTGGATAATGAGGCTTCAAAGATTTTAACTGTTAAGCATGGGAATGTTCGCCAGAACTTTGATAAAATCACCATGGCAAATGCTTCTCAAGAATTCTCAGGAGGCTCAAATCTTGATAGCTTGAAGGGCTGGTTTGGTGAACCCTCATCAACTGGTCAAGAGCAAGCAGGAGATGCTAAGCTTGATGTTTATAATTGGCAGTATGACAATGTTGTGGTTACAGCGAAACTCTTTAACAATAGCACTGTCGTTAAGTCAATTTCAAACTTTTCTTACGTCCGTGATCCCAAAATCACACTGAAGATGTATGAAAACCTCAAAAATGGAACTAGCTATGATGATGCTGTCAAAACGCTTGGCACACCGGATGTTTATTCAATCGCTGTCTCTTCAGATGCAACAATGACACAGGCTCTTTGGTCATCAAACCTTGTCGCTAAGAAGGGTGAAACAGGTAGCCTTACCCTTAACTTTAAAAATGGTGCCTTGGAAAACAAGTCACAAGCAAATTTGATTAACAAGTAATCACAGTAAAAAATGCCTTTCTAAATCAATGAAGGCATTTTTTTGTTATAATAAAAGGAGTGATTAAAATTGTGGAGATGTAATGACCAAAAAAAGACTATTTTTTATAGGGATAGCAGGTTTAATACTGGTGTTCTTATGGCCTCTTTTAAATAACTTCATCCCCTTAATCAAGGAATGGATCAACGCTAAGCATGATCAAGCCTTTTTAAGAGAAGTTTTTAAGCAGGCTAATTTCCAAAATGCACTTATTCTTATTAGTCTTATGATTCTGTCATCAGCTATTCCTGGAGTTTCAAGTTCTATTTTTTGTATTTTTGTTGGGTTACTCTATGGTCCTTTGCTTGCGATTCCGATGGATATTATTGGTAATACTTTTGGAAATTTGACTAGTTTTGAAATTCTGAGAAGACTTGAAAAGCCAGAGAAGTCCAAACGTATGGAGAAACTCCTAAACTATATTGAAAACTTTAAGCATCGTTTTATTGGGATTTCTTTAGCCTTCTCTATTCCTTTTATACCATCAGCTCTGGTCAATTATGCTTGTGTTCAGATGAATTTACCCACAAGGACGAGGATTTTGGCAACCCTTATTGGAGTGACGCCAGTCTCGATTGTTTATGCAGTTAGTGGAGATTTGTTGCTTAATATCCGTCCGATTCGAATACCATTAGTGGCAGTACTTGCCATCTTGCTCTTTATCTCACTCGTCATTTACTTTATCCATTTTAGGAAGGAAAAAAATGAGCTTCATTCAAGTAACTAAAGAAGAATTTAACACACATGCTCAACAAGTGTCTGAGCGTTCTTTTATGCAAACGGAGGAAATGGCTAAGCTTCTTGAAAAACGTGGATTTAGCATTAGCTATGTCGCTTGGAAAGAAGGAAACCAGCTAGAAGTCTCAGCAATTGTCTACAGCATGCCTATGACTGGTGGGCTTCGCATGGAGGTGAATTGTGGACCGATTCACTCAAATACAGCTCATCTGAGTGACTTTTATCAGGGTTTGAAGGATTATGCTAAGGCAAATGGTGCTCTTGAGCTGTTAATCAAGCCTTATGATACTTATCAAACTTTTGATAGTAATGGTGAACCAACTGGTGAAGAGCAGAAGCAATTGATTAGTCAATTGACAGATTTAGGCTATAGCTTTGATGGTTTACAGACAGGTTATCCTGGTGGTGAGCCTGACTGGCACTATGTTAAGGATTTATCAGGGATTGAAGAAAAAGATCTTATCAAGTCTTTCAGTAAAAAAGGGAAGCCTTTGGTTAAAAAAGCCAAAACTTTCGGGATTAAGTTGAAAAAACTGAAACGTGATGAGTTATCTATTTTTAAAGAAATCACTTCGGCGACCTCTGATCGTCGTGAGTATAGTGACAAGTCCTTAGATTATTACCAAGATTTTTATGATGCTTTTGGTGACAATGCTGATTTTATGGTGGCTACCTTGAATTTTCAGGATTACTATAACCATTTGGAAAGTGATCAAGCGAAGTTAGGAGCTAGAATTGTCAAATTACAGGCTGATTTAGAGGCTAACCCAAAATCCGAGAAAAAACAAAACCAATTAAGAGAGTTATCAAGTCAGTTTGAGACCTTTGATGTTCGAAAGGGCGAAGCGACTGCTTTTATTGATAAATATGGTCAGGAAGATATTGTTTTGGCTGGCAGTCTTTTTGTCTATACACCTCAAGAAGCTGTTTATCTTTTTAGTGGATCTTATCCGGAGTTTAATAAGTTTTATGCGCCAGCACTCTTGCAAGAGTATGTGATGACCCAAGCCATTAAACGTGGAATTACTTTCTATAATTTCCTTGGTATTATGGGGATCTTTGATGGTTCAGATGGGGTTTTGCGATTTAAACAAAACTTTAATGGTTATATCGTTCGCAAAATGGGAACCTTCCGTTATTATCCACAACCGCTTAAATATAAAGCGATTCAAGGAGTTAAGAAACTGCTTGGCCGTTCTTAAATTTTAGAGGGCTTCTATTTGAGTCCTCTTTCACTATAGTTCTGTTTATAGAATTACGCTGTATAGTAAGAGAGTTTAGAGGAAGAAGGAGGTAAGTTGATGAAACTTGCATTATTAGGGACAGGAATGATTGTGACAGAGGTCCTTCCTGTGTTAACAACTATTGAGGGCATCGAGCTTGAAGCTATCTTATCGACACCACGATCGCTCGATAAGGCAGAAGCCCTAGCTAAACAATATGGCTTATCTCAGGCGACTAGTGATTATGAGTTAATTTTGTCTAATCCAGAAGTTGATACGATTTATGTCGGAACGCCCAATCATACCCACTATGACTATGCTAAGAAAGCACTTTTGGCCGGAAAGCATGTTATCTGTGAGAAACCCTTCACCCTTCATTTAGAAGAGTTTGAAGAGCTAGCTAAGCTTGCTCAAGAAAAAAAGCTTCTCTTGATGGAGGCTATTACCAATCAATATCTGGCTAATTTTACAGCGATTAAGGAAGCCTTGTCTGATATTGGGGATATTAAGATTGTGAATATCAATTATTCCCAATATTCATCACGTTACGATGCCTTCAAACATGGGGAAATTGCTCCTGTCTTCAACCCTGAAATGGGTGGGGGAGCACTTAGAGATCTTAATATCTATAATATTCACCTTCTTGTTGGCCTTTTTGGTAAGCCTAATCGTGTGGAATATCTTCCTAATGTGGAGCGAGGAGTGGATACGTCAGGGATTCTAGTTTTGGACTATGGTAACTTTAAGGCTGTTGCCATTGGAGCTAAAGACTGTAGTGCGGAGATTCGTTCAACTATTCAAGGGGATAAGGGAGCTATTACTATTTTTGGTGCAACCAACACTCTTCCTGAAATTGGAGTCACTCTCAATGGTCAGAAAGAGAGAGTTGTCAATCTTAATAGTCCACAACATCGTATGTATGATGAATTTGTAGCTTTTGAAAAGATGGTGGCGACCAAGGATTTTGACAGTGTTGCCCAGCAGTTGGAACATAGTCGTCAGGTTATGGAAGTTCTGGAACAAGCTTCGAAAGCTTTGTAATATACTAAAAAACAAGCAGTGGTGTTAGCCATTGCTTGTTCTGTCTTATACAGTTGTTGGGAATGAAATCTCAATCAATTTGTCAGTGTGTACTGTTCTAAGTTTGTCCATCAAAACGATATCTTTGTCGATTTTTCGTTTGAGGAAGAATTCACGGATAACCTCTAATTCGTTGTCTTTAACAGCACGATGTTTATTTGAAATCAAGAGTTCATAATGCTTAGGTGCTTGTGTAAAGACAACATCAGTATTCCCAGCAGAGTAGGTCTCTACGAGAAAGGCATCCGTGTTGTCTAGTTGGTTTTGAACGAGTTCTTGGTGTGTACGGGTCGTATTAATGAGTTTCATAGTTTCCTCCTAAGATTTGCCAGTTGTTATGTTGTTTGCTTTCCATTGTTCGATTCCCCATTTATGGCTGCCACGTTTAAGTTTAGCAATGGCTTCATCAATTGGAAACCAGGCCAGGTTATTGAAATCTTCGAGAGGTTTGCCAATTTTTGAAAAATCTACAACTTCATAAATATAGGCTGGATTGTAATAGTAAGTGTCACGGTGGCTTGAATAGAAGTATTCATCAGCCTGGCCATAGTACTGGCCTAAAGTGGCTGTAAACCCAAGTTCTTCAATCAACTCGCGTTCTAGTGCGCTATAGTGATCCTCGCCTGCTTCGATTTCTCCACCTGGGAGAAACCAAGCTCCGTTAGGAGCCTGGACTAAAATAATCTTTGTCTTTTCTTGGTTAGGAATCACAGCATAAACACCGTAACGTGTTTGATAATGAGCTCCCTCAACCTTGTCACCAAATGTTGGATTCATGAGTTGCTCCTTACGTTTATTTGCCTATATTATACTAAAATTTTGCTCATTTTCCTATTGATTTAGGCAGAATTAGGGATAAATTTGAAAATAGGAAATGAAAAGATAAATAAACCAAGTCGTAATGACTTGGTTTATTTGTTTAATCAGATTCTTTTGCTGCCTCAGCTTTTTGAGTAGCTTTATCGGCTTTTTTAGCAGACTTAATGGTAATGTGGCCTTTTGAAGTCATGACCGCCTTGAGATCTTTTTCATTTGGATTTTCAAGGTAGAAGTCAGTAATAGCATCTTCAATATGATCTTGGATGGTACGACGTAGTGGTCGAGCACCCATCTTAGGATCGTAACCAAGGTCAACCAATTTTTCCTTAACTTTCTCAGTTACACTGAGGTGGATACCGTTGTTAGCCAAGCGTTGGTTGACATTATCAAGCATGAGGTCCACGATAGTAAGGAGATTTTCTTTGCTGAGGGCAGAGAATTCGATAATACCGTCAAAGCGGTTCATGAATTCAGGACTGAAGAAATCTCCAAGTTGGTTAAGAACAGAATTGGTACGATTTTCACGAGTAGCTCCAAAGCCAACGCTAGCTTCAACTTTACCAGTACCAGCATTTGATGTCATGATGATGATGGTATCCTTGAAGCTTACAGTGCGCCCTTGACCATCAGTTAAACGACCGTCGTCAAGTACTTGGAGGAACATGTGAAGAACGTCTGGGTGAGCTTTTTCAACCTCATCTAAAAGAATAAGTGAATAAGGATTACGGCGGACTTTTTCAGTTAACTGACCAGCTTCGTCGTAACCAACATATCCTGGTGGGGCACCAACCAATTTAGCAACAGCGTGTTTTTCCATGTATTCTGACATGTCGAAACGAATCATACTGTCAGCTGAACCAAAGAGTTCAATAGCCAATTGTTTAGAGAGCTCAGTTTTACCGACTCCTGTAGGACCTACGAAGAGGAAGCTACCAATTGGGCGGTTTGGAGCACCCAATCCAACACGATTACGGCGGATAGCTTTAGCAATCTTATCAACTGCAGCATCTTGTCCGATAACATGTGATTTAAGATCATCGGCAAGACTAAGAAGTTGTGATTGTTCTTTTTCTTTCAAATCACCGACAGGAATATTGGTTTTTTGTTCCACAATAGCTTCGATATGTTTTTCGGTGATGACAGGCATATCCTGGTCTTTGATGGTTTGCTTTTGCATTTCCTTGTATTTGGCAATTTGGTCACGGAAATAGGCAGCCTTTTCAAAGTCCTCGTCACGAGTAGCTTGAGCCTTGAGATTTTCAGCCTCAATCAAACGTTTGTCGATATCTTTAGGATCAACAAAGTTGAGGGTCAAGTTCATCTTCGAACCAGCTTCATCCAGAAGGTCGATGGCCTTGTCTGGCAAGAAGCGGTCTTGAATGTAGCGGTTGGATAATTCTGCAGCTGCAGTAATCGCTTCGTCCGTATATTTGACGTGGTGGTAGTCTTGATATTTAGGCTGAATACCACGTAAAATAGTGATGGTTTCCTCAACAGTTGGTTCGTCAACCTTAACTGGTTGCATACGACGCTCAAGGGCAGCATCTTTTTCGATGATGCGGTATTCGTTGAGTGTTGTTGCTCCGACCAGTTGAAGTTCCCCACGAGCAAGGGCAGGTTTTAGAATGTTTCCAGCATCCATATTGCCATCTCCAGCATTACCAGCTCCTACGATTTCATGGATTTCATCAATAAATAGGATAACATCCTGACGTTGACGAATTTCTTCCATGAGTTTTTGCATGCGTTCTTCAAATTGGCCTCGGATACCAGTCCCTTGAACTAGGCTGACCACGTCAAGACGGATGACTTGTTTGCCTTGGAGTTTTTGTGGCACGCTACCGTCAACGATTTTTTGAGCTAGGCCTTCAACAACAGCAGTCTTACCGACACCGGGTTCACCGATGAGAACGGGATTGTTCTTGGTACGACGGTTAAGAATTTCGATGACACGAATGATTTCCTCGTCACGACCAATAACAGGATCAATGTCTCCACGACGAGCGATGTCAGTGATGTTAATGCCGAACTCTTCAAGAAGACCTAGTGGCTGTTGAGGAGCTTGTTGGCGAGGTCCTCCTGGACGGCCTGGCCCTTGTGTATTGCCACCATTTCCTCGGTTACCACCTTCTTGTGTTGGAGGTGTATTGGGAAGATCTCCGTTAGAAGAACGGAAGTTATTTAGGTCGCTGAAGAAATCATCGAAGAAGTTGGAACCTCCAGTTTGATTGAATTGATTAAGGGGGTTCTCTGGGTCAGATTTCATGATTTTATAACAATTTTGACAGAGGTCAACTTGTTGCTGATTACCATTTACATTGGTATACAAATGAATACTAGCTTCATTAAGGTTACAGTTTTGACAGAGCATATCAGTACCTCTTTTCTATCTGAATTGGGAAAGACCTTTATTGAAAATTTTCTTGGTCAAAAAAGGTCAAATCTATGACTCCATTATAGCATGCGGGAGATAGATTGCAAGTAAAAAGCATCTAGGTTTGGCACTCTCTTGACAGGAGTGCTAATGTTGAATTTAAATTCAAAACCACTTGTTTACAATGTATAAATATTATATAATGTTTTTATATTATTCAGAACGAAAGAGAGATACCTATGACACAATCTAAATCCTTTTTGAAAGAAATCGACTTTACCAAGCAAGAACTCGAGGAGTTAATTGATTTATCTATAAAATTTAAACAGTTAAAGAAGGAAAGAATTCCGCATAAATATTTAGATGGCTTAAATATTGCCTTGATTTTTGAAAAAACATCTACCAGAACTCGCTCAGCTTTTACAGTGGCCGGTCAGGACCTAGGTATGAATGTGACCTACCTTGGTGCTGGAGACATTCAGTTAGGTAAGAAGGAATCTGTAGTTGATACGGCCAAGGTTCTGGGATCTATGTTTGATGGAATCGAGTACCGTGGTTTTAAACAAGAAGATGTTGAAGATTTGGCTAAGTACTCAGGGGTTCCGGTCTGGAATGGTTTGACGGATACCTGGCATCCAACTCAAATGATTGCGGATTTCATGACTTTGAAGGAACATTTCGGTAGTTTGGAAGACTTGACCATCGCCTATATTGGAGATGGTAGAAATAATATGGCCAACTCACTTTTGGTCACTTCGGCTATTTTAGGCGTTAATGTCAAGATTATTGCCCCAGAGGTGCTGCAACCCGAAGATGAGATTGTAGCCTTAGCTCAGAAACATAATAATGGTCCCGACTTAACCATTACAGATGATATTTCAGAGGTCAAGGGAGTGGATATGCTTTATACGGATGTCTGGGTATCTATGGGTGAAGAGGTAGATTTTAAATCTCGTATTGATTTACTCTTGCCTTATCAAATTAATGCAGACCTACTAGCCAAGACAGAAAATCCAGATGTTATCGTTATGCATTGTCTCCCAGCCTTTCATGATCTCAATACCCAAATTGGGAAAGAAATCTATGACAAATATGGTTTGGCAGAGTTAGAAATTACAGATCAAGTCTTCCAAAAATACAGTGATATCATCTTCCAAGAAGCTGAGAATCGTATGCATTCTATCAAGGCCATTATGTACAATTCCTTGAAAAATATTTAAAATTCCCCCATTTTTCCCATAAGTGTGATAAAATAAGTAAGAAATACACAATTAATAGGAGAAATAACATGGAATCACATTTGGTGAGAATCATTAACCGTCTTGAAATGATGGCGGCTGATGGTGGTAATTTGAAACGTAATTTTGAACGTGAAGGAGTGGTTGTTGCCGAAGTATCATTTAGCAACGATCCTGAAAATGGTCCAGTTTTCACATTGCGTGACGTTGAAGCACGTGAATCTTATTCATTTGATAGCATCGACTTGATTGCAATGGAAATCTACGATTTGCTTTACTAATAAATCATTTGGGGACTTTACAAGGTTCCAAAAATTCAGAATGCCTGAAACTCGATAGTTTCAGGCATTTTTATCAGGATGAAAGCATCGGGTAATGCTTGTATGGGTTACCAAAATAGGCAGTATTTCAAATCATTGACAAACCTTTTGGGAAGATGTCATCTTAGGAGGACTTGAGGTGTCTTGCTTGAGAGATTTAATAGCGATGTCTATAACTTAGTTTTTATACTGAATTATCGCATTTATAAGAAAATACTTTATTTTTATACAGTCTTCTGATATAATATTGAAGAATATTAGTAAGGAGTATCTAGATGAATTTTTCATTTCTACCGCAGTTTTGGTCTTACTTTAACTATGGTGTCTTAGTAACAATTATGATTTCGGTCTGCGTGGTCTTCTTCGGAACCATCCTCGGGGTTTTGGTATCCTTGGCCAAGCGTTCTGGAATCAAACCTTTGGAGTGGCTAGTAAGCCTTTATGTTTGGGTTTTCCGTGGGACTCCTATGGTTGTGCAGATTATGATTGCTTTTAACCTCATCCACATGAACCTTCCAACTGTGCAGTTTGGGATTTTAAACCTTGATTTGTCACGTATCGTTCCGGGTATTATCGTCCTTTCTTTGAACAGTGGTGCTTATATTTCTGAGAGTGTACGTGCAGGTATCGAGTCTATTCCTAAAGGTCAGATTGAAGCAGCCTACTCACTTGGTATCCGTCCATGGAATACCATGCGTTATGTGGTCTTGCCTCAAGCTATTAAAAATATCTTGCCTGCCTTAGGTAACGAGTTTGTCACTATTATCAAGGATAGTTCGCTCTTGCAAACCATTGGGGTTATGGAATTGTGGAATGGTGCACAAACTGTTGCAACAACGACCTACTTGACTTTGACGCCGCTCTTGTTCGCAGCCTTCTATTATTTGATTGTAACAACAGCTATGACGGCACTCTTGAAACAAATGGAACAACGACTTGGGGAGGGACGTAAATAATGGCAAAAACAATTATTGAGATTAAAAATCTTCACAAGTATTTTGGTAAGAATGAAGTTCTCAAAGGGATTGATCTAGATATTAAAAAGGGTGAAGTAGTGGTTATCATTGGTCCTTCAGGATCAGGAAAATCAACTTTCCTACGCTCAATGAACTTGCTTGAGAAACCTACAAAAGGCGTTATTTCTTTTGAAGGTGTGGATATTACAGATAAGAATAACGACATTTTCAAGATGCGTGAAAAAATGGGAATGGTTTTCCAACAGTTTAACCTCTTCCCTAACATGACAGTTAAGGAAAATATCACCTTGTCACCGATTAAAACCAAGGGTGTTTCTAAAGCTGATGCAGAAGCAAAGGCTATGGAACTTTTAGAAAAGGTTGGCTTGAAAGATAAGGCAGATGCCTACCCAACAAGTCTATCAGGTGGTCAGCAACAACGTATTGCGATTGCACGTGGTTTGGCTATGGATCCAGACGTTCTCTTGTTTGACGAACCAACATCAGCACTTGACCCAGAAATGGTTGGTGAAGTTCTTGCAGTTATGCAGGACCTTGCTAAATCAGGGATGACAATGGCAATTGTTACTCACGAAATGGGCTTTGCTTATGAGGTGGCTGATCGTGTTATCTTTATGGATGGCGGTGTTATTGTCGAAGAAGGTACACCACAAGAGATATTCGACAATACTAAGGAAGATCGTACTAAGGATTTCTTGAGTAAGGTTTTGTAAGATATTCATTAAGTATGTATACATTGTTTGTGAAGGCTGGAACTTTTCCGGCCTTTTCTTTTTGTGTTCTGCTTTTCTAGAATCATTCTTGTTTAGGATAATTTTTCGGAAAAGATGGATAAATATGCTATAATGATGCCATATCAAAAATAATAAAGTAGGTCAAGAAAAATGCTCATATATGATGCGGCCTTAAAAACGCCTTATCGGATTCTTGGCATTAACCTCCCTAAGGATAGTCTTTTGCACTTATCTAACCTAGGGCTGGCTGCCGGTGAAATGATTGAGGTGGTAACTAAGACCAAGAATAGTGCTATTATTATCGTAAAGGGGAGTCGCTTAGCCTTTGATGCTTCGATTCTAGATAAGATTGATTTGGCACCTGCAGAGGAAGATCAGGAAAAGATACCTCTTTCTGAATTACCAGTTGGACGTTCGGCTATCGTTACTGATATTTTTTCAGCAAATGAGACCAAACGGCGTCTTATGGATATGGGAATTACAAAGCGTACTCGGGTCTTATTGCGTAAGGTAGCCCCTTTGGGAGATCCTCTAGAAATTAGCTTGAGAGGGTATGAATTAACCCTACGCAAGTCGGAAGCGCAAATGATTAGTGTGGTCATGCTGGACGAGGGAGAGGAAAAATGACAGAAATTGCATTAATAGGTAATCCTAATAGTGGTAAAACCAGTTTATTCAACCTGATAACAGGGACCAATCAGCGTGTTGGTAACTGGCCGGGTGTTACTGTAGAACGAAAAAGTGGTCTGGTCAAAAAGAATAAGGATTTAGAAATCCAGGATTTACCAGGGATTTACTCAATGTCACCCTATAGCCCTGAAGAAAAGGTAGCGCGTGACTATTTGTTGAGCCAAAGGGCAGACAGCATTTTAAATGTAGTCGATGCGACAAATTTGGAGCGTAACCTTTATCTAACAACGCAGTTGATTGAGACAGGTATTCCAGTCACTTTAGCACTTAACATGAGTGATGTTTTAGAGGCTCAGGGAAAACAAATTAATGTTGATAAATTATCTTATCATCTAGGCGTCCCAGTAGTAGCTACTAGTGCTCTCAAGCAAACTGGTGTGGATCAGGTAGTGAAGAAGGCAGCCCATACGACGACTTCTACAGTCGGTGATATTGCCTTTCCAATTTATGATGATAAATTAGAAGCTGCTATTTCACAAATTTTGGAAGTCTTGGGAAATTCGGTGCCGCAAAGGTCTGCGCGTTTTTATGCCATTAAACTTTTTGAACACGATGCTTTAGTTGAGGCTGAGCTAGACTTGTCCCCATTCCAACGAAAAGAAATCAAAGATATCATTCGTATCACTGAGGAAGTTTTCACTGAAGATGCGGAGTCAATTGTCATTAATGAGCGTTATGCCTTTATCGAACGTGTTTGCCAGATGGCTCAAAGTCATACGGAAGATTTTGCCCTGACCTTGTCAGATAAGATTGATAGGATTGTTACCAACCGTATTTTGGCTTTACCAATTTTCGCAGCAGTTATGTATTTGGTTTATTTCTTATCTATCCAAACTGTTGGAACCATGTGGACAGACTGGGCTAACGATGTGCTTTTTGGTAAGTATGTTCCAGATTTGGTAACTTCTGGTCTTGACTTTCTTCAAGTTCAGGACTGGCTTAAGTCTTTGATTATTGATGGTATCGTCGCTGGGATTGGGACAGTACTAGGATTCCTTCCTCAAATTTTTGTGCTCTTTATCTGTTTGGGTGTGCTTGAGGACATTGGATATATGAGTCGTATTGCCTTTGTTATGGACCGTATTTTCCGACGTTTTGGGCTTTCTGGAAAATCCTTTATTCCCATGTTGATTTCGACAGGCTGCGGGGTTCCAGCGGTTATGTCTAGTCGAACGATTGAAAATGAAAGGGACCGTCGCATTACCATTATGACGGCAACCTTCATGCCTTGTTCGGCCAAGTTGGAAATAATTGCCTTGATTGCTGGAGCTTTCTTCCCTAGTAACTCATTAGTAGCACCAAGTACTTATTTTATTGGGATGGCTGCCATTATCTTATCAGGTATTGCCCTCAAAAAGACGAGTTTTTTGGGTGGCCTAACCAGTCCGTTTATAATGGAATTGCCTGCTTACCATTGGCCTAAAGCCATGTCAGTTTTGCGCTATGCCTTTGGTAAGGCTATGAGTTTTGTCAAACGTGCGGGAACCATCATTTTCAGTTTGACAGTTCTTATCTGGTTTATGTCTAACTACAACTTTACGCTACATACGGTAGATACGGAAGCCAGCATTTTGGCGACTCTCGGTAGGAGTTTGTCTTGGATTTTTGATCCGCTTGGATTTGGAAATTGGAAGGCAACAGTTGCGGCTCTTACAGGCTTAGCTGCCAAGGAGACTGTTGTTGCCACCTTTGGTATTCTCTATCATAATAGCAGTGAAGCTGGTTTAGCTGAGGCTCTGCGAGGAGATTATTCTTCCCTAGCAGCTTATTCCTTCTTAGTCTTTAATTTACTTTGTGCCCCATGTTTTGCGGCTATTGGAGCTATTAAGCGTGAAATGGCCAATCTTAAATGGACGGTTGGTGCTATCGGTTTTCAAACAGGCCTAGCTTATTGTGTGAGTTTAATTCTTTATCAGTTTGGCCAAGTTATCCTATACGGCAAGTCAATGACAATTTGGACTTTTGTTGCCTTCTTGCTGTTAGTGACCATGATTTATTTTGTGGTTCGTAAACCATGTCAGATTAAGGATCAAATCATTAGCTTGGATAATCTTCAAGAAGCCCATATTTAGGTTTAGGAGGAATTGTTATGTCAACATTTATCATTGCCTTCATTATTTTTGCTTTGGCTGGTCTTGGCATCCGTCACTATATCAAAGGAAAAGGTTCTTGTGGCGATTGTGAGTGTTCTTGTCCGGTTAAGGAAGAAATGCATAAGGCTAATCGCTAATAATATATAGAAAAATGGTCTCTTAAATGAATAAGGAACCATTTTCTTACGATTGTAAGAAATGTATAAAGGTATGTAGGTTGGAAGTGTGATACTATAAGATAGATAAATAATCTAATTTTTTAACAAAAAAGGGAGATGTATAAGGAATGGTTTTGAACAGAGAGATTGTCCTAATTCATGGGACCTGGTGTGATGGCAATGTTTGGGGAGAATTTGCGACAGGTCTACGTCAAATGGGATACAAGGTGCATACACCTAGCTTTCGTTACCATGACCTACCTTATCAAGAGTGCCTAGCTAAAGTTGGGACTGTTACTTTGCAGGACTATCGAGATGATTTAGTGGCTTTGATTGAAAGTCTAGACCAACCACCACTTATTTTAGGGCACTCTTTAGGCTGTCTGGTGGCTCAAATGGTTGCTGAAAAGACAGAAGTTGCTGGTATGATTCTCATGGGACCTGCTCCGACAGCAGATATTTATGCCTTTTATCCAACCATGTTAGCTTGTTTTGGCAAACACTTTTTACGCTGGGGTTTTTGGAAAAAAGCCATGCCCCCTTATAAAAAGGAGTTTTTCAAGTATTGCATGAATGAACAAGAGGAAGCTTTGAAAGAGGAAGTTTTTGCTAATCTGGTTCCTGAATCAGGAAAAGTTTATACTCAGATGGCTCTTCATTGGTTTGATAAGACAAAGGCAGCTTATGTGGACTTTAGTAACATTTTATGTCCTGTTCTCGTCATTTCAGGAACCAAGGATAAGATGACTCATCCTAATATTGCTAGAAGAACAGCTAAGAACTACCGTGATTCTGTTCTCGTTTCCTTAACAGGTGCAGATCACATGTATGAAAGTGGCAAATACCAGCAGAAGACCTTGAAGGTTATTAAGGGTTGGAGTCAGCAAAATGGTTTTGTGGATTAGTCACGAAACATAATCAAAAGAAGTTGGAAGGCAATTCCAGCTTTTTTAGCTTTCATTTGAGACGTCTTTTTGAAATTTTAGAAAATTTAGTCACAAAGAGTCCTCACTATGGTATAATTGAAAAAAAGTATGTATTGGAGAACACCCATGGCGATAATAATGGATGGTAAGGCCCTAGCTGCTAAAATGCAGGATCAATTGCATGATAAGGTAGCACGTCTAAAAGAAAAGGAATGGATTGTGCCAGGACTCGTGGTAATCATGGTCGGTGATAACCCTGCCAGTCAGGTTTATGTGCGTAATAAGGAACGTGCTGCTAAAAAGGCTGGCTTCCATAGTCAGACGGTCAATCTTTCTGAGAGTATTAGTGAGGAAGAGTTGATTGAAGTTATTGAGCGCTATAATCAGGATCCGCTTTTCCATGGTATCTTGGTTCAATTGCCACTGCCTAATCATATTAATGAAATGCGTATTCTTTTGGCTATTGATCCTAAAAAAGATGTTGATGGTTTTCATCCTATGAATACTGGTAATCTCTGGAATGGTCGCCGTCAAATGGTGCCTTGTACACCGGCTGGGATTATGGAAATCCTTCGTGAGTACAATGTTGAATTGGAAGGTAAGACAGCAGTTATTATCGGACGTAGTAATATTGTTGGTAAACCTATGGCTCAGCTTCTTCTAGAAAAGAATGCTACAGTTACCTTGACCCACTCACGAACACCGCATTTGGCTAAGGTTTGTAGCAAGGCAGATGTCTTGATTGTAGCTATTGGACGTGCAAAATTTGTAACGGAAGAATATGTCAAAGAGGGTGCTGTTGTCATTGATGTAGGAATCAACCGTGATGAAGAAGGCAAACTTTGTGGTGACGTTGATTTTGATCAAGTGAAAGATAAGGTTGGCATGATCACGCCTGTTCCAGGTGGTGTAGGCCCTATGACTATTACTATGTTGATGGAACAGACCTATCAAGCTGCTCTTCGTAGTGCGAAAGGATAGTTTATGAAAGTTGATGACGATTTAGCTAGGCAAGTGATAACACCTCGCTTGAGAGAGTCTCACAAGGGTTCTTACGGTCGAGTGCTTTTAGTTGGTGGGCTTTATCCTTATGGTGGTGCCATCATTATGGCTGCCATAGCTTGTGTCAATAGTGGGGCAGGCTTGGTCACAGTGGCTACGGATCGTGAAAATATCACAGCCCTTCATGCTCATCTCCCTGAAGCCATGGCTTTTGACCTTAGAGAGACTGAAAGATTTCTTGAGAATCTTAGGGCAGCTGATGTGGTATTAATCGGTTCTGGCCTAGGTGAAGATGGTGCAGCTAGTCAGGCTATGGGCTTGGTTCTGGCAAATATTAGGGCAGATCAAAATTTGGTTGTTGATGGTTCAGCTCTCAATCTTTTGGCTAAGAAAAATAAGAAGAACCTACCAGATTGTCATCTTACTCTCACCCCACATCAAAAAGAATGGGAACGCTTATCTGGTTTAAGGATTCCAGAGCAGACAGTTTCCAACACTCAAAAAGCCTTGGGAGAGTTCCGAGCTGGGACAATCCTGGTTGCCAAGAGTCATAAGACGGCTGTCTATCAGGGTGAAAAAGTAGCTCATTTAGAAGTTGGTGGGCCTTATCAAGCCACAGGAGGAATGGGAGATACCTTAGCTGGTATGATTACTGGTTTTCTGGCCCAGTTCGCTTCAATTGATCGCTATAAGGCTGTTACAGTAGCTACCTGGCTTCACTCAGCTATCGCTGATGATCTGGCTAAAAATGCCTATGTGGTTTTGCCGACTCTTATCAGTAAAGCCATTCCTAGCTGGATGAAAAAGTTGTCAATATAATCTAAAAAACGTGTCTTATATTGAGGCAAGTTTTTTTAGATTTCGACATTTTTTTAAGTTTGCTAAAGCTTATTTGTGATAAAATAAAAGAGAATTTTTATGAGAACATAGAGGAAAAAAAGTGACATCATTTTCGAAAAAACTCAGTCAAAAATGGGAAAAACGGCGCCAAAAACAAAAAGAAAAACGAGCGAATAAACCTAGAAAGCCAGTAAACATTTCACGTCGTGTTTACTTGCTTTTTGGTGTAGTCTTTGTCCTTTTTTTGTTGCTTTTTGCACGTTTGACCTATATGCAGGTTTATAACAAATCGTTTTATACTAAGAAATTAGAGGATAACTCCAAGTATACGGTTAGAATTGCAAGCGAACGTGGGCAAATCTTTGATGCTAAGGGGGTCGCTCTTACGACCAACCAGAGTAAGGACGTTATCACCTTTACACGTAGCAATTTGGTGTCATCAGATACTATGAAGAAGGTCGCTGAAAAGTTAGCGACCATGGTAACACTAACGGAGACGAAGGTAACAGCACGCCAGAAACGCGATTTCTATCTAGCGGATTCTGCCACCTACAAACGTGTGGTTAATGATCTTCCAAAGGACAAGAAAACAGATAAGTTTGGTAATAAATTAGCTGAAGCTACTATTTACAACAATGCTGTTGATGCCGTTCCTGATGAAGCAGTGGATTACACTGAGGATGAGCTTAAGATTGTCTACATTTACTCACAGATGAATGCTGTTTCTAATTTCTCAACAGTCACATTGAAAACAGGAGACTTGACTCCTGAACAAATTGCGATTGTAGCAGCTAAACAGAAGGAACTTAATGGTATTACGGTTGCTAAGGATTGGGAGCGTCATACGGTTGATTCAGCCTTGTCTCCTCTCATCGGGAAAGTCTCAAGTTCAGAAGCAGGTTTGCCACAAGAAGATGCCAAGGAATACCTCAAAAAAGGTTATGCCCTTAATGACCGTGTAGGAACTTCTTATCTAGAAAAAGAATACGAGGAGAAGCTACAAGGGAAACATACTGTTCGTGAGATTACAGTAGACAAGGAAGGCGAAGTTGATAGTGATAAAATCACTCAAAAGGGAAGTAAGGGTAACAATCTGCAGTTGACCATCGACCTTGATTTCCAAAAGGGAGTTGAAGATATCCTAGGTCAACAGCTTTCTTCAGAGATTTCAGAGAACAAAGCTACCTATTCTGAAGGAATGTATGCCGTTGTTATGAATGCTGACACTGGTGCTGTACTTGCCATGGCGGGGCAAAAACATGAACAAGGAGCACAAGATTTTAAAGCAAATGCCTTAGGAACAATCACTGATGTCTTTATTCCAGGATCTGTTGTTAAGGGAGCGACCCTAACTGCTGGTTGGCGTTCAGGTGCCATCTATGGAAATCAGGTCTTGACTGACCAACCAATCAACATTGCTGGTTCAGCCTCGATTACGTCTTGGTTTACAGATCAAGGTAGCCGTCCTATTACCGCGACACAGGCTCTAGAATATTCATCAAATACCTATATGGTGCAGATTGCAATCAAACTACTTGGCCAACAATATGTTCCAGGCATGGCCTTGTCGACTGACAATATGGATAAGGCCATGACGACACTTCGTGATACCTACGCTGATTTTGGTATGGGGGTATCTACAGGACTTGATTTGCCTGGAGAATCAGAAGGTTATATTTCTAAGAATTACAATGTAGCCAACGTCTTGACAGAAGCTTTTGGTCAGTACGACTCTTATACAACTATTCAATTGGCTCAGTATGTTGCTTCAATTGCAAATGGTGGTAAACGTGTAGCACCTCATATTGTGGGAGGTATCTATGATGCTGGCACAAATGGTAGCTTAGGAACTCTAGCTTCAACGGTAGATACACGTGTATTAAATACCTTACCTCTTGATTCTGAGCAGATGGGGATTATCCAACAAGGCTTTAATGATGTCGTTAATTCCGGTTCTAGCCTTGCGACTGGTAAAGCTATGGCAAGTTCTATCATTCCAATTAGTGGTAAAACAGGGACAGCCGAAACTTATGCAACGGATGCTTCCGGTAACTCTGTAACAACGGTTAACCTTAATGCCGTGGCCTATGCGACTGCCAAAGATGGTACGAAGTTGGCTGTTGGAATCATGTATCCACATGCTCTAGACTGGAAGAGTAAGGCTCATCAAAATGCGGTCAAAGCTATCATGGAACTTTATCAAAATACTCACTAAATATGAAAATCTCTTGTGCCTTGCACGAGGGATTTTTCTGTGATATAGTGTTTGAGTATTTGTTCTTGGGTAAAGACATATCCATGACAGTGACAAAAGATAAGAGATGAATAAAATCATATAAAGAACAGGAGGCCTTCATGCTTTATCCTACTCCAATTGCGAAGCTGATTGATAGTTTTTCAAAACTCCCTGGAATTGGGGCTAAAACAGCGACACGCCTAGCTTTTTATACCATTAGCATGTCTGATGAAGATGTCAATGATTTCGCCAAAAACCTCTTGGCAGCCAAACGTGAATTGACTTATTGTTCGGTCTGTGGTCGTTTGACAGATGATGATCCCTGTAACATTTGTACAGATGAAACGAGAGATCGTACTAAGATTTTGGTTGTTGAAGACTCCAAAGATGTTTCAGCTATGGAAAAGATTCAGGAATACCGTGGTCTCTACCATGTGCTTCAAGGGCTTATTTCCCCTATGAATGGTGTTGGACCAGATGATATTAACTTGAAAAGTTTGATTACTCGTCTTATGGATAGCGAGGTTGACGAAGTTATCATTGCTACTAATGCAACAGCAGATGGTGAGGCAACATCTATGTATATTTCACGTGTCCTCAAACCTGCGGGAATCAAGGTGACTCGTTTAGCGCGTGGTTTGGCTGTTGGTTCTGACATCGAGTATGCTGATGAAGTGACCTTGCTAAGAGCTATCGAAAATCGAACAGAACTTTAGGAAAAGTGTTGGTAAGTCCAGCGCTTTTTGTTTGCAGTAAGTAGGTTTCTCATTAAAAATTTGGTAAAATAAAGCAAACGCTTTAATGACGAGGGATCATGATGCAGATTGAAAAGATTTTAAACAACAATGTTGTTCAGGCTTTGGATAATAATGTGGAATACATTGTCATGGGCAAGGGACTGGGCTTTCAAAAGAAGGTCGGAGACTTTGTTGATAAGGAAAAGATTGAAAAGACTTTTGTTTTAGAAAATATAGAGGCAGTAGATGAATGGTCTCGTGTTTATGTCAATTTGCCTGAAGGTGAAATGCAGGTCTTTTTGAATATCCTTACTTTTGCTGAAGCTGTCTTACAAACCAAGTTTGACCCCTCTTTTTTCATCGCCCTAGCTGACCACCTACATTACGCCATTGAAAGAAGTGGAGAAGGTATTTTTCTGCAGAATCCCTTGGCTTGGGAGGTTCGAAAATTTTACCCTCGGGAGTATGAGATTGGAAAACAATCTCTTCGTTTGATTGCCAAGGATTTAGAAGTTAAATTGGCAGATGATGAGGCTGCCTCTGTCGCTTTACATTTTGTCAATGCACAAAAGGATGCGGGTCTCCATGAAAAAGACCGACAGATGACTCAAATTGTAGTTGGAATTAGTGACATTGTCCGTCTTCATTTTGGTTGTGATTTGGAGGAGGATAGTTTCTCTTATAACCGATTTATTACACATCTTCGCTATCTAGCGCAACGGATTGTGAGTGGGGTTAGTGGTGGTAAAAATGATGCTTTTCTTTACGAGCAGGTTAGGGTAAATTATCCAGAATCCTTTATCTGTACCCAAAAGATTGCTAACTATATTAAGACAGGTTACACTTTTGAATTGAGTTTGGACGAACAGGTCTATTTAACCATTCATATTCAACGTCTTAAGGATAGTTTGGATAAGTAAGCGATTCACGGAGAGGCCATACAAAAAGCAGACAATTAGACTTAAGTCTGCTTTTTCTGTGTCCTTATGGTATAATGAGGTGATTAATATTAAACTAAAAATACTCAAAGTTAGGATTCTATGTATTTGAGTATTTCTATAAAAAGCTAATGAGTTAGTGAAAGGAAGCGAGCGGTTCTGTGCTTGAAGTGAGCATAGCCGTTCCTAAAGAATCTTATGTATATTGAAATGATTGACGAGACTGGACAAGTCTCTGAGAAATTAAAAGAACAAACCTTGGAGTTGCTAGATTTTGCAGCAGAAAAACTTGGCAAGGAAGACAAGGAAATGGCTGTTACATTTGTAACCAACGAACGCAGCCACGAACTAAACTTGGAATATCGTGATACAGACCGTCCAACAGATGTCATTAGTTTGGAGTATAAGCCTGAATTAGATATTAGCTTTGATGAGGAAGAGTTGGCTGAAAATCCTGAATTAGCTGAAATGATGGGAGAGTTTGATAGTTATATCGGTGAACTCTTTATTTCCGTTGATAAGGCTCATGAACAAGCTGAGGATTATGGACATAGTTTTGAACGTGAGATGGGTTTCTTGGCTGTTCACGGTTTTCTCCATATCAATGGCTATGACCATTACACCCCAGAAGAAGAAGCGGAAATGTTTGGATTACAGGAAGAAATTTTGACTGCTTATGGACTTACGCGACAATAATCCACAAAAAAAGTGGAAAAATAGAGAATTTACAGCTAGTTTTGAGTTTGCTCTGACAGGAATAATAACGGCTTTCAAAGAAGAACGCAATATGCGCAAGCACTTGGTTTCAGCTATCTTGGTGGTATTGGCTGGCTTGATTTTCCGTGTGTCTGCGACAGAATGGCTCTTTCTTTTGATGGCAGTTTTTCTCGTAATTGCCCTAGAGATTGTTAATTCTGCCATTGAAAATGTTGTCGATTTAGCTAGTAATTATCACTTTTCGATGCTAGCCAAAAATGCCAAGGATATGGCCGCTGGAGCTGTTTTAGTGGTTTCTTGTTATGCAGTCATTACGGGGATGATTGTTTTCATACCTAAAATTTGGCACTTAATTTTCAATTAAAACGAAATAGGAAAGAAGTTATATGACATTTAAATCAGGATTTGTGGCTATTCTCGGCCGTCCTAATGTAGGAAAATCAACGTTTTTGAACCATGTTATGGGGCAAAAGATTGCTATCATGAGTGATAAGGCTCAAACAACCCGCAATAAAATTATGGGAATTTACACAACCGATAAGGAACAGATTGTCTTTATCGATACCCCAGGGATTCATAAGCCTAAGACGGCTCTTGGGGATTTTATGGTGGAATCTGCTTATTCAACCCTTCGTGAGGTTGATACAGTCCTCTTTATGGTACCAGCGGATGAGCCTCGTGGTAAGGGTGATAATATGATTATCGGACGCCTCAAACAAGCTAAAGTTCCAGTTATCTTGGTAATCAATAAGATTGACAAGGTCCATCCAGATCAGCTCCTAGAGCAGATTGACGATTTCCGTACACAAATGGATTTCAAGGAGATTATTCCGATATCTGCCCTCCAAGGGAACAATGTTTCCCACCTTGTGGATGTCTTGAGTGATAACCTTGAGGAAGGGTTCCAATATTTCCCAGCGGACCAAATCACCGATCACCCTGAGCGTTTTTTGGTATCAGAGATGATTCGTGAAAAAGTCCTTCAGTTGACACGTGAAGAAATTCCACACTCTGTTGCGGTTGTCATTGATGAGATGAAGCGTGATGAAGACACGGATAAGATTCATATTCGTGCGACAATCATGGTTGAGCGTGACAGCCAAAAAGGGATTGTTATTGGTAAACAAGGTTCCATGCTCAAGAAAATTGGTACCCTTGCTCGTAAAGATATTGAAGTCATGCTTGGGGACAAGGTCTTCCTTGAAACCTGGGTTAAGGTTAAGAAAAATTGGCGTGATAAAAAACTTGATTTGGCCGATTTTGGTTACAATGAAAAAGAATATTAAAAAGCTGGGCACTTGCTTGGCTTTCTTGCTAGAAGGAGGAGCAGATGCCTGAGTTACCTGAGGTAGAAACTGTTAGACGAGGTTTAGAACGGTTAGTAGTAGGTCGGACTATTTTGTCGCTTGAGGTCAAGGTTCCCAAAATGATTAAGACCTCCTACGATAGTTTTTTGATTGATTTACCTGGTCAGACTATTCAAGCCCTGCGACGAAGAGGTAAGTACTTGATTTTTGACTTTGGACAGTTGATTATGATTTCCCACTTGCGTATGGAGGGGAAATACCTGCTGTTTACAGATCAAGTTCCTACCAACAAGCATTTTCACTTATTTTTTAAGTTAGATGATGGCTCCACCCTCGTCTATCAAGATGTCCGCAAGTTTGGAACCTTTGATTTATTGGCTAAAAGTCAAGAGGAGGCTTATCTTACAAGGAAAAAGCTTGGTCCTGAGCCTACTAAGAAGGCCTTTAAATACGCTCTATTTGAGAGAGCCTTGATGAGTTCTGCAAAGCCCATTAAAAGTCTCCTCTTGGAGCAAAAATTGGTGGCTGGTCTAGGAAATATCTATGTTGATGAGGTGCTTTGGGCGGCCAAGGTTCATCCTGAAACGCCAGCAAAGGAACTCAGCAAGGCAGCCATGAAGCGGGTCCATGATCAAACGATTGCCATTTTACAGCTTGGCATTGAAAAAGGCGGCTCAACCATAAGGACCTATCGTAATGCCCTTGGTGAGGACGGAACCATGCAGAACTATTTGCAGGTTTACGGAAAAACGGGACAGCCTTGTCCACGCTGCGCAAGCACAATTGAGAAAATCAAGTTAGGAGGGAGAGGGACACATTTGTGTCCTCATTGTCAGAAACGATGATTATTGGGTTAACAGGTGGTATTGCTTCAGGAAAATCAACGGTTGTTGAAATGATTAAAGAGGCAGGTTACAAGGTCATTGATGCTGATCAGCTTGTCCACGATATGCAGGCCAAAGGAGGCCGTTTGTATAGTGCCTTGCTTGATTGGTTGGGAGAGGAGATTCTCCTTCCTAATGGAGAATTGAATCGTCCTAAACTAGGGCATCTGATTTTTTCGAATGAGGAGATGAGACATCGGTCTGCTGAGATTCAAGGGACAATTATTCGAGAGGAACTAGCAACTCAAAGGGATTGTTTGGCCAAGAAAGAAGATGTTTTTTTTATGGATATTCCCTTACTTATTGAGAATGGGTATCAGGACTGGTTTGACCAGATTTGGTTGGTGGCAGTGTTACCTGAGGTCCAGCGCCAACGCTTGATGAAACGTAATCACTTAAGTTCAAAGGAAGCTAGTATGCGTATCGCTAGCCAGATGTCTTTAGAAGAGAAAAAGCCTTATGCCAGCTTGGTTCTTGATAATAACGGTAGTCTCGATGATTTGAAGGAGAAAGTGAAGAGCGCAATAAATGATTTACCTAGCTCCTCATAGCTAACCATTGTGATATAATGGATAGTGAATTTTAGAAAGAAGATGATTATTTGCGCCAAAAAGAGCTTAAAAGTACTGATTGGCAACGTAACCTTAAAATTGCATGGATAGGAACCTTTTTTACTGGCGCTAGTTTCTCCATTGTTATGCCTTTCATGGCCCTCTACATTGAGGAACTAGGTGTTAAAGGAGACATGGTTGAATGGTATACTGGTTTGTCTGTTGCCATCTCTGCTTTAGCCTCGGCCCTGGTTTCTCCTATTTGGGGACGCTTGGCTGACCGTTATGGCCGAAAGCCCATGATGATTAGAGCCAGCATGGTGATGACTTTTACAATGGGAGGTCTTGCCTTAGTCCCAAATGTTTTCTGGCTGCTTTTCTTAAGAACGCTGAATGGTTTGTTTGCGGGGTATGTCCCAAATGCCACAGCTTTAATTGCTAGTCAGGTTCCTCAGAACCGTTCTGGCTATGCCCTGGGGACCTTATCTACGGGTCTAACGGCAGGTGTTCTGATTGGCCCTTTGTTAGGTGGTACCTTGTCTGAGGCGTTTGGTATGAGAGGGACCTTTTTATTGGTGGGCCTCATTCTATTTATCTGCTGCCTCTTAACTGTCTTTGGTTTGCGAGAGAATTTTCAACCTATCGAAAAGGGAGAGATGATGACTCTTTCTCAGGTTTTTGCGAAAATTCCCAGCAAATCTATGTTGATTGGCCTTTTTGTGACCAGTATGATTATCCAGATTTCTGCCCAATCGATTGCGCCTATGTTGGCCCTTTATATTCGTTATTTAGGTCAGAGGGACAATATCCTTTTTTACTCAGGTTTAATTGTTTCTGCTATGGGCTTCTCTAGTCTCTTGAGTACCCCTTTTCTGGGAAAATTGGGAGACCGTATTGGGAATCATCGCTTGCTTTTAATGGGGCTATTTTATAGCTTCCTCTTGTATTCCCTTTGTGGTTTTGCCGGTTCAGCCTTACAATTGGGTATCTTACGTTTTGCCTATGGCTTCGGTGTGGGTGCCCTTATGCCTAGTGTCAATTCTTTATTGACCAAGATGACACCCAAGGAAGGAATCTCAAGAATATTTAGCTTTAATCAAAGCTTTTCATACATTGGACAAGTTTTAGGTCCTTTTGTTGGTTCAGCAGTTGCGACTGGGCTAGGTTATCGCTGGGTCTTCTTTGTGACTGCAATGATCGTCTTTGGAAATTTCGTCTGGTCCTTAATCATCTTTAGAAAATCGCTAGGAGTCAAGAATATAGGTGAGAGTTAAAATAAATTTAAAGTGTAGTGAATGTGGGAGCATCAACTATCTCACAAGTAAAAATAAACAGAATCATCCTGAGAAAATTCAGGTACCCAAATTCTGCCCTAAGGATAGAAAAGTAACCTTACATGTTGAATCTTAAAGGGTTCTATGGTAGAATAAAAAGGACTTTTTCGGAGGAATAACTATGTACGACTTATTATTAACGCTGCTCTTGGTGATGTCAGCTATTATTGTGATTGCGGTATTCATGCAGCCACAAAAAAATCCAAGTAGCAATGTCTTTGATGGTGGTGGGTCAGAAGCACTATTTGAACGTAGTAAACCACGTGGTTTTGAAGCCTTTATGCAACGCTTTACAGGAATCATGGTTTTTCTATGGATTGTAGATGCAATCGTCCTTTCCATTCTCTCAAGTAAGTAATGAGCTGACTGAGGTTGGCTCATTTTTTGCGTTATAGTCAATAAATAAAAGAAAAGGAAATCATGAAAGAATCTATTATAAATTATTTGAAGGAGCATGGGAAATCCAGTGTAAACGACATTGCCCAGGCTCTTAATCATGCTGGGGGAGAAAAGTTCCCTCAGCTCATCAAGGTCATATCAGCCATGGAAAGTAAGGGACAGTTGCGTTTTAACCGAGATGGCTCTGTATCCTTGCGTCCTAAGAAAGAAAATCCTAATCAGGTGACTGTTGAAGGTGTCTTCCGTGCCAATAAGAACGGCTTTGGTTTTTTGCATGTCGATGGCAGTGAAGATGATATGTTCATCGGTCGTAATGATGTTGGCCATGCCATTGACGGTGATACTGTTGCCGTTGTCATCAAGAAGCCAGCAGATCGTTTACGTGGGACAGCAGCAGAAGCGCGTGTTGTTGAAATTGTAGAACGTTCGCTTAAGACTGTTGTAGGGAAATTTATCCTTAGCGACGAGAAAGAACCTTATGCGGGTTACATTAAGTCTAAAAACCAAAAAATTCAGCAGCCAATTTATATCAAGAAAGAACCAGTTGCCCTAGATGGTACTGAAATTATCAAGGTTGATATTGAAAAATACCCTAACCGTCACTATGATTATTTCGTAGGAAGTGTTCGTGACATTATTGGTCATCAGGGGGATGCCGGTATTGATGTCTTGGAAGTCTTGGAATCAATGGATATTGTTTCAGAATTCCCAGAGGATGTCATGGCGGAAGCAGAAGCTGTCCCAGATGCACCGAGTCAGGAAGACCTCCTTGGTCGTGTTGACCTTCGTCAAGAAGTAACCTTTACTATTGACGGAGCCGATGCTAAGGACTTGGACGATGCGGTCCATATCAAACGTTTGCCAAATGGTAACTTTGAGCTTGGTGTTCATATTGCTGACGTGTCCTACTATGTCACTGAAGGTTCTGCACTTAACCGTGAGGCCGTAGCACGTGGGACTTCTGTTTATGTGACAGACCGCGTAGTGCCAATGTTGCCTGAGCGTCTTTCAAATGGTATTTGTTCACTTAATCCCAATGTTGATCGTTTGACGCAATCAGCCATTATGGAGATTACTCCTAAAGGTAAGGTGGTTAATCATAAGATTTGCCAATCTGTGATTAATACAACCTTCCGTATGACCTACAGTGATGTCAATGAGATGTTGGCTGGAAATCCAGAAAAGATTGAGCAGTTTAAGCCGATCATGGATTCTGTATCAGCTATGGCAGAATTGCATAAGATTTTAGAAGACATGCGTGAGCGTCGTGGTGCCCTTAACTTTGATACATCTGAAGCTCGTATCTTGGTTAATGAGAAGGGAGTGCCAGTGGATATCGTGGTGCGTGAACGTGGAACAGCCGAGCGAATGATTGAATCCTTCATGTTGGCTGCCAATGAATGTGTGGCAGAGCACTTTGCTAAGGCTAAGTTGCCATTTATTTACCGTATCCACGAAGAGCCAAAAGCTGAGAAATTGCAACGCTTCATGGATTATGCCTCTATCTTTGGTGTTCAAATCAAAGGAACTGCCAATAAGATGGATCAGCTAGACTTGCAAGAGTTTATGGCCAAAGTTCAGGGAAAACCTGGAGCAGAAGTTATGAACATGATGCTGCTTCGTTCAATGCAACAAGCCCGCTATTCAGAACACAACCACGGACACTATGGACTTGCGGCTCAGTATTATACCCACTTTACTAGTCCGATCCGTCGTTACCCAGACCTCTTGGTTCACCGAATGATTCGTGAGTACACTAACAATATGTCTCAAGAAACGCGTGAACATTTTGAAGAGGTTATTCCTGAGTTAGCGACATCATCTTCAACTCTTGAACGTCGTGCCATTGATGCTGAACGTGTAGTTGAAGCTATGAAAAAAGCGGAATACATGGAAGAGTTTGTTGGTCAAGAATTCGATGGTATTGTCGGAAGTGTGGTTAAATTCGGTATGTTTGTGGAATTGCCAAACACTATCGAAGGTTTGGTTCACATCACGACCCTTCCAGAATTTTACAATTACAATGAACGTACCATGACACTTCAGGGTGAGAAAACTGGTAAGACTTTCCGAGTTGGTCAGCCTATCCGTGTCAAGTTAACACGTGCGGATAAGGAAACCGGGGACATTGACTTCCAATACCTTTCAAGCGAGTATGATGTCACTGAAAAAGTAGACCACAAGGCTCGTCAGGAACGTGAAGAAAAGGCGAAAGCCTTCCGCAATAGAGGTCCACGTCGTGACCGTCAAAATGGAGACTTCGAACGTCGTGGTAAACGTGGGGATACCCGTAACCATCAAGATGCTAATGGTCGTAAAGGCTCTTATGACGAAAAACGTAAGTCATCTAAGAAACCAGACAAGCGTAAGAATCAAAACCGTCCTCATAATGATAACAAGGGACGTGAGAGTGGTCGTCGTAAGAAAAAAGGTAACAAACCTTTCTACAAGGACGTTGCTAAAAAACGAAAATAGGATGAGAATGGAGGGACTGCTATGCCAAAGGGTGAAGGCAATGTTGTTGCTCAGAATAAAAAGGCTAGACATGACTATAGTATTGTTGATACTATTGAAGCAGGTATCGTGCTAACAGGGACGGAGATTAAATCCGTTCGTGCGGCACGCATCCAACTAAAAGATGGCTATGCCCAAATCAAGAACGGTGAGGCTTGGTTAATCAATGTTCATATTGCTCCGTTTGAGCAAGGTAATATTTGGAATCAAGATCCAGACCGTACGAGAAAATTATTGCTCAAGAAGAAGCAAATCACCAAACTTCAAAATGACCTTAAGGGAACAGGGATGACCCTAGTTCCTCTTAAGGTCTACCTAAAAAACGGTTTTGCCAAGGTATTGCTTGGTATTGCCAAAGGGAAACACGATTATGATAAACGCGAATCTATCAAACGTCGTGAACAAGAACGTGATATCAAACGTATTATCAAGAGTGTTAACCGTTAAAACGCCTATCATCTAAGACTGCTATAGTCCTAGATGATTTTTTGTTTTTGGCTTTAAGACATGATATAATGGGAGTATCATACGGTCTTTAGTTAGGATAGCAGCTATACCTAACTCTGGTCGTGATACTGTAAAGGAGATTAGCGATGCCAGTAGATGCTAAAACAAAATACAAGGCCAAGAAGACAAAGATTGTCTTCTTTGACATTGACGACACCCTTCGTGTCAAAAAGACAGGCTACATTCCTGAGTCTATTAAGTCTGTTTTCAAAGGGCTTAAAGAAAAAGGAATTTTGACGGGGATTGCCACAGGACGTGGCTACTATGGTGTCGTTGAGGATATTCGAGACCTAGAACCCGATTATTTTGTAACCATCAATGGGACTTATGTGATTAATCGAAAAGGGGAAGAAATTTATAATCAGCCCCTAGCTCGTGAGGTTACAGAAGCTTTTGTTGCTTGGTGCAAGGAGATTGGGATTGCTTGGGGCTTTGCTGGTAAGGATAAGCCAGTTGTCTCAGAGCGTTCAGATTTGATTGATGATGCTATGAAACCAGTCTATGGTCTTTGTGATGTGGAGCCAAATTTCCATTTGTCGAACGATGTTTACCATATGTGGACTTTTGCGGAAAATGATGGTGAGCTTGAGTTACCAGAAGAACTTGCGACACATGTTCGTATGGTACCTTGGCACGAACACTCATCTGACGTCGTAGCAAATGGTATCTCAAAAGCATCTGGTGTCGAGCATGTCTTGGAGCATGAAAACCTTAAACCGGTCAATGCTATGATGTTTGGGGATGGTCCAAACGATATGGAGATTTTTGACTATGTTGGACTTAAGGTTGCCATGGGTAATGCCACACCAGAACTGAAAGAAAAAGCAGATTACGTTACAGGAACAGTAGAAGAAGATGGCATTTTCAATGCCTTGGAGGAACTCGGATTGGTAGAAAAAGAACTTCATTTCCCACAACTTGACTTGGATGCAGTAGAAGGTCCAGTCGCAACAATTAAAACAAACCATGGTGATTTGGTCATCAAGCTTTTCCCTGACCATGCACCGTTAACAGTTACTAACTTTGTCAATTTGGCCAAGAGTGGCTACTATGATGGTGTGATTTTCCACAGAATTATCAAGGACTTTATGATTCAAGGTGGTGACCCAACTGGTACTGGTATGGGTGGTGAGTCAAGCTTTGGTGGTAGCTTCCAGGACGAATTTTCTGAAGAGCTCTATAACCTCCGTGGTGCGCTTTCTATGGCTAATGCTGGACCAGATACAAATGGTAGCCAATTCTTCATCGTTCAAACGTCTGAAATTCCTTATGCTAAAAAGGAACTCGAACGTGGTGGATGGCCAGCACCAATCGCAGAAGCTTATGCTGAAAATGGGGGAACACCTCACCTAGACCGCCGTCACACAGTCTTTGGTCAATTGGTGGATGAAGACTCTTACAAGGTGCTTGATGAAATTGCCAATGTTGAGGTTGGGGCTCAAGATAAGCCACTTGAGGATGTTGTGATTGAAACAGTTGAGGTAGCAGACTAAGATGAAAATTGGAGACAAGCTTAGGGGTGTTATCACAGGCATCAAGCCTTACGGTGCCTTTGTTTCATTGGAAAATGGTACCACAGGCTTGATTCACATCTCGGAGATTAAGACAGGTTATATCGACAACATCTACAATACCCTCAAGGTAGACCAGGAGGTCTTGGTTCAAGTTGTTGATTTTGATGAATTTACACAAAAGGCTAGTCTTTCTTTGAGAACCCTTGAGGAAGAAAAAAATAAAATCCCTCATCGTCATCGTTTCTCTGATAGTCGTTTGAACTATGGCTTTAAACCCTTGGCAGAAGCAATGCCAGGATGGATTGAAGAAGGACTTGACTATCTTAGACAAGAGCATGAGGAAAAATAGTAAAAGCTGACTCTCGATGAGTCAGCTTTTTTGGTGTTTTCGATTTGGCTACAAACAAAAAGATCTTCAATTTAATTGAAGACCCATGTTTATTAATTAGACATCAAAATAGAGCAATTCTTTTGGTGTGTGTGTGAAGACTTCAAAGCCATCTTTTGTCACATAACCACAGTCCTCGATACGAACACCAACTTTTTCAGGAATGTAAATACCTGGTTCAACAGAGAAGCACATTCCTTCTTCGATTACCAAGTCATTTCCTTCCATGATTGAAGGGAATTCATGCACATCCATTCCGATACCGTGTCCGAGGCGGTGGTTGAAGTATTCACCATAACCAGCTTTTTCAATAACATTACGTGCTGCAGCATCGACTTCGCTGGCAGTTACACCTGGTTTAATCATATCTAGGGCAGCCTGTTGAGCTTCTAAAGTCAAGTGGTAGATTTCTTTTTTGAAATCATCGGGTTTTCCAACAGCGACTGTTCGCGTCATATCTGAAGCATAGCCATTCACCATACAGCCCAAGTCGAAGAGAAGAAGAGCATCTTTTTCAATTTTGTTGCTTCCAGGAATGCCGTGTGGGTTGGCTGCATTGTTACCAGTCAAGACCATAGTTTCAAAGCTCATTTCATAGCCCAAGCGTTTGATGCCAAATTCGATTTGAGCAATGATGTCTGTTTCAGTAACGTCAAGAGAGATATTGTCGAAACCGATATTAACAGCTTTATCAGCATAATCACCGGCAACAATCATTTTTTGAATTTCATCAGCTGACTTGATAACGCGCATTTTTTGAATGAATGGTGTCAAGTTTTCAAAGCGACCTTCAAAGACTGTTTGCAATCCTTGGAACTTAGTCACATTGAGATTGTCAAACTCTGCATAAATAATAGAGCTGTCTGTACTTGCTAGACCAGCTTTGATTTTTTGCCATGGATTTTCAGAATCCACATAACCAAAGACTGGGAAGTCGAGTACAGCAGAGGCACGTGCAACCTCAAGAGCAGGAACAAAGAGGGCAGGTTCACGATTTTCGTAGACGAAGAGGAACATTTGGCGTTCATGTGGGTCACAATCAAAACCAGTAAGATAATTGACAGTTACAGGATCTGAAACAATAGCTAGCCCTGCTTTATTTTCATTCAAAAAATGACGAATGCGATCAAGTTTAGACATAGAAAAAACTCCTTTGTATTTCTTACACTCATTCTGTCACTTTTATAGGGAAAATGCAAGTTGTTTTTTGGCTTTTCATTAAATCATTTACTTTCATTGAGACTTTTTTAGGCTAGTTTTGTAAGCGATGGATAGTCTTGGAAACACGAAATGAGAGGCCTTTTTCTGAAATGGCTTTCTTCCTCGTAACCATAAAGAAGGAATCCCTTTCATTTTTTTGTAAAAAATCAGTCAAAATAATTGAAAGTGTTTTCAGAATCTGATACAATTAGCATGAATAAGTGAGCGTAAAATGAGAAAGGAAGTGTTTTTATGAATACTGATGAAACAATTACTATATACGACGTTGCGCGTGAAGCAGGTGTTTCGATGGCGACTGTGTCTCGTGTGGTAAATGGAAATAAAAATGTAAAAGAAAACACCCGAAAAAAAGTGCTTGAGGTCATTGATCGTTTGGATTACCGTCCAAATGCGGTTGCGCGTGGCTTGGCGAGTAAGAAAACCACTACTGTAGGAGTTGTCATCCCAAATATTGCTAATAGTTATTTTGCTACTTTAGCAAGGGGGATTGATGATATTGCAACGATGTACAAGTACAATATTGTTCTTGCATCTAGTGATGAAAATGACGATCACGAAGTTACCGTGATTAACTCTCTATTTGCCAAACAAGTAGATGGTATCATCTTCATGGGTTACCACTTGACGGAAAAAATTCGTGCAGAATTTTCTCGTACCCGTACTCCGATTGTCCTAGCAGGAACAGTGGACCTCGAACATCAATTACCGAGCGTTAACATCGACTATAAAGCTGCCGTTGAGGATTCTATTACACAGCTTGCCAAGAATAATGAAAAGGTTGCCTTTGTATCAGGACCGCTTATCGATGATATTAATGGTAAGCTCCGTCTAGCTGGTTATAAGGCTGGACTTGAAAAGAATAATTTGCGCTACAATGAAGGACTTGTCTTTGAAGCTAAATATAGCTATAAAGACGGCTTTGATTTAGCACAACGTGTCTTGAACTCTGGTGCTACTGCTGCCTATGTTGGGGAAGATGAATTGGCTGCAGGTCTCTTGAATGGCCTCTTTGCTGCAGGCAAATCAGTTCCAGAAGACTTCGAAATCATCACAAGCAATGATTCACCAATTACAAGCTACACACGTCCAAACCTTTCTAGTATTAATCATCCTCTCTATGATTTAGGGGCAGTTAGCATGCGTATGTTGACTAAAATCATGAATAAGGAAGAGCTTGAAGAAAAAGATGTTATTCTTAATCATGGTCTTACCTTACGTCAGTCAACAAAATAAAAAAGGAGTTGGGACATAAGTTTGTCTCAACTTCTCTTTTTTAGAAAAAGGGAGAACCAATGACTTTTGAGGATGCTTATTTTAAAAAGAAAGTCCTAAAACCTGATAGCCTAGAGCCTTTTGGTTTTACAGCTACCGAGCAAGGCTATGAGTTCAGAAAAACACTGATAGCTGAAGAACTCGAAGCTAGATTGTTTATCGATTTAGAAGGTAAGTTGACAGGACAGGTTGTCGATAGTGATCTTGATGAGCCTTATGATATCTTCAGGAGTCCTCAGGCTACTGGAACTTACGTTGGTCAAGTCAGAGAAGCTTATGGAGAACTTCTGTCGCAGGTAGCCGATTCTTGTTATGAAGATCAATTATTTTCATCCCCACAAGCTAATCGCCTGGCTAAGTTTTTAGTTCAAGAATTTTCAGACCAAGCAGACCATCCTTTCGAGAAGGAACCAAGCTATCTATCTTTTAGAGTTGATGGTAAATGGTATGCCTTGTTTTTTCCTCTTAAGGGAGAAAAACTAGGGCTTGGTGGAGAAAAGGCAGAATCGACATATGATGTGGTTAACCTCAAGGTTAATCCGAAGCAAATGGATAAGCTCTTGAAAATGGATGGCGTTTTTCCTAGCTACCATATGTCCAAGAAGACCTGGGTTAGTCTAGTTTTAGATGAGACATTGCCGGACCAGACCGTTTTTGAGCTTCTTAGTGACAGTCGCTCCCTAGTGGCTCCCAAACATCTTAGAAAGGCTTCGGAGCCTCATTATTGGATTATCCCCGTAAATTTGAAATACTACGATATTAGGGAGGAATTTTCCGCAAATGAGGAGATTCTTTGGACACAGAAAGCTAGTATGCAAAAGGGGGATTTTGTGGCTATCTATATTACGGCACCTACCAAGGCCATCCGTTACTTCTGTCAGGTTTTAGAGGCAAATATCCCTAATCAAGGTTATCGTGAAGAGGAGAGTATTAAGGAGTTGATGCGGATTAAACCCTTATACACTTTTAATGACACTGACTTTGATAGTGATAGACTAAAGAGTTTAGGTATTAAAACTGTTCGAGGTCCTCGACATATGACAGAAGAGTTAGTTCAGGCCTTATCCCCTTACCTAAAAGAAAAATAGAAGGAGGACATCATGCGAATTTTGATTGCACCTGATTCCTTTAAGGAAAGTTTGTCTGCAAAAGAGGTCGCCTTAGCTCTTAAATTGGGCTTTGAAAAGGCCTTACCCGACACTGAGTTTGACCTCATGCCAATAGGTGATGGTGGCGAGGGCACCTTAGATGCTCTTGCTGAAAATCTAAATCTTGAGAAGAAAAGTATCGAGATTCCTCATGCCTATACAAGTGATGGAAGTGTTTCTTTTGCCAGCAATGGCCAGACTGCCGTTTTTGAAATGGCTGCGATTTGTGGCTTGGAACAGATTCCTAAGGATAAACGAAATCCTCTAGCTCTAACGACGCAAGGCGTGGGTGAACTAATTGTTCATTTGGTTCAATCTGGCATCCGAGATTTTATCATAGGCGTAGGTGGGTCTGCTACCAATGATGGTGGTATTGGTATGGCATATGGATTGGGTTATCGTTTTTATGACTCTGAGGGACAGGAGCTTGAGCCAATAGGTGCTAATCTTGGTCTTATTAAAAAGGTATCCTCTAAAAATAAGATTGATTTGTCTGGTGTTACTATTCATCTGATTACTGACGTAGATAATCCCTTGTGTGGTCAAGATGGAGCGACCTATATTTTTGGTGTACAAAAAGGCCTAGTTCCTTCACAATTTAAAAAGGTTGACCAAGACATGACACAATTCTACGAAAACTTTGCTCCTGAGGTTTTAAAACTGGCTGGTTCAGGAGCCGGAGGAGGCATGGCAGCGGGTTTAGTAGCCTTTGCAGGCGCAGAAATTAAATCAGGGATTGACTTTGTACTTGATTGCGTTGATTTTGATCAACGTGTGAAGGAAGTTGATTTGGTCATAGTTGGTGAAGGACGTATGGATAGCCAGTCCTTGTCTGGTAAAGCACCGGTCGGGGTGGCTAGGCGGACACCATCAGCTATTCCCGTCATTGCTATCTGTGGTAGTCTCAAGGATGACTTGCCTGATTTTCCAGTAGCAGGTATCTCAGCTGCTTTCCCTATCATTGGACAAGTATTAGAGTTAGACCAAGTTTTAGCTACCGCTAAGGAGAATCTCTATCGCACAGGACTCAATATTGGGAATGTCATCAAGCTCAGTAAAACATTGTGAGATAAGAAAAAGCTGACTTTGCATCAGCTTTTATTTTCCAAATAGTTTAGCAAAAAATCCCTTTTTTTCAAGGATAGGTTCAGTTTCACTAGGAGCAAGGATATCAGGATAGAGTTCTGAAAATAACACTTTATCAAGATTCTCTGCTTGATTACTATGTACGATAAGACCGTATGGTGAATGGGCCTTGGCCTCGTCAACGATAGTTGCAGAAATATTTAGTGCTTGAGCGGTCTTGATATAGGTAAATTGTGTCTGGTCAGCTAATTTTGGCGAAAGTTTGAGACTAAGATTAGGGTAAACGGCTAATAAGTCTTTTAATATTTGCGGAAAATTGTCAATTACAGTTTTCTTTTCGGTATTTTCCAATAGAACAGCTAGGACTACACGTTCCGCATAGGTTCCAAAATACTGACGAAGTTCATCGGGATTTAGGCGTTTTTCGCCACTAGCGCATTGGAGCACTTTGTTTTCAAGTGAAGTCATAGGAATCTCCTCTTAGTTTTCTACTTGTATTATACAATATTTTGAATTCCTTTTCATTTGAGTTGCTTTCTGAGATTTTCAAAAACAATTGAAAATATTAAAAAATAGAAAATCGCTAGAAAATTCTGGTTTTAATTTGCTTAAGCCTTGATATTATGGTAATATATAGGTGTAAAAAATTTTAACTCATAAGGAGAGTATTGTAATGTCAATTATTACTGATGTTTACGCACGCGAAGTCCTTGACTCACGCGGTAACCCAACACTTGAAGTAGAAGTTTACACTGAATCTGGTGCATTCGGTCGCGGTATGGTTCCTTCAGGAGCTTCAACTGGTGAACACGAAGCAGTAGAACTTCGTGATGGTGACAAAGCTCGTTACGGTGGTCTTGGTACTCAAAAAGCAGTTGATAATGTAAACAACGTTATTGCTGAACACATCATCGGATTCGACGTACGTGATCAACAAGGTATTGACCGCGCAATGATCGCTCTTGACGGTACTCCAAACAAAGGTAAACTTGGTGCCAACGCTATTCTTGGTGTGTCTATCGCTGTAGCACGCGCAGCTGCTGACTACCTTGAAGTTCCACTTTACAGCTACCTTGGCGGATTCAACACTAAAGTTCTTCCAACTCCAATGATGAACATCATCAACGGTGGTTCTCACTCAGATGCTCCAATCGCTTTCCAAGAATTCATGATTGTACCTGCTGGTGCACCAACATTCAAAGAAGCTCTTCGTTGGGGTGCTGAAATCTTCCACGCACTTAAGAAAATCCTTAAAGAACGTGGACTTGAAACAGCCGTAGGTGACGAAGGTGGTTTTGCACCTCGTTTCGACGGAACTGAAGATGGTGTTGAAACTATCATCAAAGCTATCGAAGCTGCTGGATATGTACCAGGTAAAGATGTATTTATCGGATTTGACTGTGCATCATCTGAATTCTACGATGCAGAACGTAAAGTTTACGACTACACTAAATTTGAAGGTGAAGGCGCTGCTGTTCGTACTGCTGCAGAACAAATCGACTACCTTGAAGAATTGGTTAACAAATACCCAATCATCACTATCGAAGATGGTATGGACGAAAACGACTGGGACGGTTGGAAAGCTCTTACTGAACGTCTTGGTGGTAAAGTTCAATTGGTTGGTGACGACTTCTTCGTAACTAACACAGCTTACCTTGAAAAAGGTATTGCAGAACACGCTGCTAACTCAATCCTTATCAAAGTTAACCAAATCGGTACTTTGACTGAAACTTTCGACGCTATCGAAATGGCGAAAGAAGCTGGATACACAGCAGTAGTATCACACCGTTCAGGTGAAACTGAAGATTCAACAATCGCTGATATCGCAGTTGCAACTAACGCTGGTCAAATCAAGACAGGTTCATTGTCACGTACTGACCGTATCGCTAAATACAACCAATTGCTTCGTATCGAAGACCAACTTGGTGAAGTTGCAGAATACCGTGGTTTGAAATCATTCTACAACTTGAAAAAATAATTCTATAGTCATATAGAATAAAAAGAGGTTCCTTAGGAATCTCTTTTTTGTGTTCTAAAGAATCTTAGATTGTGTTATGCATTGTCTCGGCTCTTTGTCAACTGTAGTGGGTGGCGAAAAGCTAACATCTAGAGAGGACCTGATAGGTCTTCTCTTTTTTTATGTTCAGAATGATGAAGACACGTTTCTTAAAGTTGATGAAGTTTCTAAAACCGAAGCCCAACCGTTTGATGTCTTTAATCAACTTATTAGTTGCTTCAAGTTTTGCGTTTGAATAGTCTGTTTCTAGCGCATTCTTGATGTATTGCTTATGTCTAAGAAAAGTCCTAAAGACCGTTTGAAAGTGGTGATTGACCTTGCTCATGTTCTCCTCTATTAACTCAAAAAACTCATCCCCCCTCTTCTCTTGAAAGTGAAACAGCAACAGCTGATAGAGGTTATAATAATTAGCGAGTTCTTCTGAAAAGTCTAGTGTCTTCCTAACGACTTCATGTGGACTTAAGGTTTGACCAAAGGTCTTCGAGTGAAATGATTTACAAGATAACTTACGGCTGTCCTTTTGGAAGAGTCGCCAGTGATTTTTCAAGGCTCGGTAGGGGAGTGATTTCTTATCAAACTGGTTCATAATGGCAATTCTTGTCTTTAAAAAGGCACGTCCAAGGTGCTGGATGATGTGGAAACGATCAATAATGATTTCAGCGTTTGGGAAAAGTCTGCGAGCTAGTGGCATATAGGCTCCTGACATATCCATTGTAATAAACTGTACCTTTTGTCGAACTTTCAATGGGTACTTCAAAAAGTGGTTTCGAATCGTGGTTTGACGGCGATTATCAAGGATGGTTATGAGTTTGTTGGTCTCATAGTTTTGCGCCACAAAAGCGAGTTCACCTTTCTTGAACCCAAACTCATCCCAGGACATAACAGCTGGGAGCTTGTCATAATGCTCCTTGAAAGTAAACTGGTCAAGCTTACGATAGACAGTGGATGTCGACACACGAAGTCTTCTGGCAATATCCGTTAGTGACACCTTTTCAGTAAGGAGCTGTGCAACTTTTTGCCGGACTAGATTGGAGATTTGGCAGTTTTTCTCAACGATTGATGTCTTAGCTACCGTGACTCTCCTACAATTTTTACACTGGAAGCGACGTTTCTTCAGACGTAGTAGTGTTGGAGTTCCAGCTTGTTCGAGAAGAGGGATTTTAGAAGATTTTTGAAAGTCATATTTGATCATTATTCCTTGACAATGAGGGCATGGTGGTGCAGAATAATCAAGTTTTGCATGAATCTCGATATGAGTATTAGTTTCCAAAACAAGAGAAATAATGATGTTAGGGTCTTTAATTCCGATTAATTCTGTGGTATTCTTAATAAGTCTCATAAGTTCTTCCTAATGATAGTTTGGTCGCTTTTCATTATAGTTCTTATGGGACTTTTTGTGTACACTCAAAAAGCTCTATAAATAGAAACTCTAAACATAAAAAGTCCTCTCAATCAATAGGATTGAGGGGACTTCGTCTTAGAATAGACCTTTAATCTTGTCTAAAGCTCCACTAACCATTTCGTTACCTGAAACAAGTGACTTAGCTTGGTCAAAGTATTCGCCCAAATCATCTTTATTGTCATCGACAAAATTTTTAGCAGCTTCGAAATCTTTCTTTTCGATCATTTCTTTTACTTGGTTAAATAGGTCCATTGGATTCATAACTGTTCTCCTTTATAAGTTTTCTTACAAACTCTATTTAATCACGCTTATAGTAAACTGGCAAGAAATATGTTTGAGGCGAGTGCTATGAGGATTATGATTTTCCAGTTAAGTACGATTGATAATTGTTTAATCTAAAAAAGCAGTCCAAACAGGACTGCTTTTAAGGTTTATTGTTGTTCCGTTGAAGAGCTACTTGGCTCTGATTCACTTGAACTTGAGCTCGATTCAGATTCTGCAGGATGTAGTTCCTTGTAAGATGGGGTCTTGAATAGATCAGCTGTTGATTTATTGCCTTTTTGTTTGTAGAGGCTGGTTGATTTATCTTTCAGCTTTTTATTGATTTCTTTTAGTTGATCCATCTGTTTAGTGTAGGAAATCTTGCTAGAATCAACAGGCTTCAAACCGTTTGGCGTATAGAAACGAAGAAGGTCACCTGTTTGAACAGCGTCACTCATCGAAAGTTGAGTTGCTACTGCCTTACGAATGGCTTCGTTATCTTTTTTAGTTGTCTCATCAGGGTTGGTAATTTCTTCCCCTGTTTGCGTGTTATAAAGTCGACCAGAGTAGCTGGTGTATTGAGGAGTAACATATTGTCCTGAGGTTCTAAATGCGACAGTTTGTTTATTATCAGGAGATAGGAGGTCTTGTCCCATCTGGATATAAGAGCTAGTGTCAACGCCAAGAACGTGAAGGAGAGTTGGAAGGGCATCAACCTCACCACCAAAGGTGTTAGAGATACCACCACCAGTATAGCCTGGAATATGAATCATGTAAGGAACACGTTGAAGCATGGCTTTATCATAGTTTGACCAAGTTTCAGGGTTCTTACCGAGAAGTTCAGCAAGATTGCTGCTTCGTGTATCAGAGATACCATAGTGGTCACCGTACATGACAATAATCGAGTTATCGTAAAGACCGGTTTCCTTGAGGTAATCAAAGAAGTCTTTGATTGCTGAGTCAAGATAGTTAGCTGTTGCAAAATATCCGTTGACTGTCTCGTCTTTTGTTTCAGCGAGTGGGAAACCTTGTTCCTTTTCATCGCCTGAGAGAGAAGTATATGGGTAGTGGTTAGATACTGTAAGGTATTTAACGTAGAAAGGTTGTTGCATTTGTTCCAGATACTTGATGGAATCTGGGAACATGTACTTGTCATTTAGACCATACTGGAAGGAGTTTTCATCAGTTTTTTCAGTGAAGGCTGATGAGTCAAAGAAGTAGTTATACCCCCATTGTTTATAGGTATTGTTACGATTCCAGAAGGATCCAGTGTTTCCGTGGAAAACAGCTGACGTATAGTCACCTGTTTGAGCTAGGATAGATGGCGCAGCATAGGCTGTATTGGTACCACCATAGTTTACCATGTATGACCCTGTGCTTAGTCCAAAGAGAGACGTTTCCATCAAGGTTTCAGCATCAGAAGTTTTACCTGATTTTACTTGGTGGAAGAAGTTTGAAAAGGCCAGAGTTTCATTTGAGTGATAAATGGAATTGATGAATGGTGTAACCTCATAGTCTTGACCGTCTACTTTGAGCTTGTAGTCAATGAGGAACTGTTGGAAGCTTTCCAGGTGAATAACGATGACGTTTCTTCCTTTAGCAATTCCGTAATACTTAGGATCAGGTGCCGCATAGTGCTCCTTAACGTAAGCCTCAACCTTTTTCATATCCTCAGCTGTTGCAGATGACCGAGCCTGTGAAGCTTGATAAGTTAAGTTACCAGAATAGGCTGTGAAGAAGGGAAGCCCCATAGCACGAACAATATAGTTATTTGAGAAACCACGTGTCAACAACTCGCCACGGTTAACTTCCGCTAAGAAGAGGTTAACTGAGAGTAGGAGTGTTGATAGTGCAGTAACTGCGAAACTAGCTCGTTTATTAAATGGCTTGCTGTCCATTTTAAGCTTTTTCCTGAAACCAGCATAGATGAAGAAAGGAACATCAATCAGGTAGAAAAGATAGCTTGGCTCAAGAAGGTTCTTGGCTGAGTCTCCTAGTCCTGCTGCCGAACTAGAACTTGCTAGGATGGTATTTACAGTGATGAAGTCTGTAAACTCTCCAAAGTAAATCACATTAGCAATAAGTAAGAGGTTAAGGATGACATAGATAGCAATGGTAATGCTGTAAAAGAAACGTCGTTTCTTGAAGTATAGTCCTAAACCCAGAAGCATTAATCCTAGTGGAATAGGGTTGATTAGCGAAAGCATAACCTGATATCTGCTTTCCAACTCAAGATTAATGTTGACGTAATAAGCGAATATGGTTTTTAGCCAGTAAAAGAAGAGTAACAAGAGGATAAATCCAAGTCTTGATGAAACTCCTTTCCAAAAGGCTTCAGTAATTTTTTTCAAAGTAATACTTCCTTTGATTCTATATTATCTTAATCATTATACCAAATAAGATAATGACTCTCAAAAATTTACTGCCATTGAGTGTGATATTCCTTGACATATAATTGATAAAATCTAGTCACGAAACAGAAATAATAGCATTTTTTTGGTATAATATCCACACCTTCCCCAGCAGTCCAATCCGTTAAATTGTGGAGCGAACTTTTTGGGTTCGCTCCGTTTATATTTCGCCGATAAAACGGTAGTGCAGCTCAATCCGAACTTGTCGAGATTTTCCGCGACCAGTCGGCTGGTGGACGACAATTTTATCGATTAGCTCGTTCAAGATTTGCGGTGTGAGTTTTTCGAGTTTAGTGTAGTTTCGAATGGTTCGCAAGAACTTTTCGATATTGCCAGCCGACTCAATCTCGCTATCCAGCACCTCTCGACTTTCTTGGATTTGCTGGGTCAATTGTGCCTGTTCATCTTCATAGCCATCCGCTAACTTTCGAAATCGTTCATCTCTAATATCTCCCAGAAGTTGCTTTTCATAAAGCCTTTGGATAATGGTGTCCAATTCTTCAGCTCGCTTTTCAGCCTTGAGAAGTGTCTTTCGAAGGCTGTTTTGTTTCTTACTTTCCTGAATATTGAACTTAGCCTTCAGTTTTTCGAGCAAACTTTCTTCGCTTAACTCAAGCGTCGAAATTATCTGGTTGAAGTCGTCGAGAATCAATTCCTCCAAAATTTCTTTGCGAAGATAGTGCGAACCCGAACAGGTCTTGCCCACACGCTCGTAGTAAGAACACTTGTAATGGTCGAGATTAACATCGACTTTTTGTTGTGGGCAAAATGTCAATTTGTGTCCATTCTCGCAAAAAACCAATCCTGCGAAAATATTTTCATGTCCAGGCTTGTCCTTCCAATTGTTTCGCCTGACAACTCGCTTATGTCCAAGCATTTTTCGAGCCAAGGCAAAATCTTCTTTCGAAATAATCGCCTCGTGCGTGTCGGGGAAAATCAGCCAATCTTCTCGAGGTCGCAGGCGACAATTTCGCTGTTTGTAAGAAACCTTGGCAGTCTTGAGATTGATAGTTGCGCCTGTATATTCCTCCTTTTCGAGCATCTGGCAAATCATTTGGCTTTTCCAGTGATAAGGGTCGCTTTCTAAAACTCGATAATTCGAAACACCCAACTTTTTCTTATAATTAGCTGGCGTTAGAATTTTATCTCTTCGAAGTCCGTTCGCAATCGAGGCGATTGGCTTTCCTGAAAGATACTCCTTAAAAACTCGCTTCACAATTTGGCTGGCGTAGTCGTCAACCAGCCATTCCTTGGGATTTTCTGGATTTTTGAGATAACCGTATGGCGCAACCCAGCCAATTTTCTCGCCCGTTTTTGCCTTAGTATGCTTGGATAGTTTAATCTTCTCGCTACACTGCAAGCTATACCAGTTGTTGAAAAGTGAAACTAGTGGCGCAAGATAAGCGTCCTGACTGCTGCGTTTGGAGCTATCCAGATTTTCATTCAAGGAAATAAAGCGGATATTTTTCGAAGGGAAAGTAATCTCAGTCAGCTGTCCAGACAAGAGGTAATCTCGGCTAAGACGGCTCAAATCTTTCACTACAAAATTCGAAACTCTGCCAGCTTGAACTAAGTTCATCGCCTGTTGGAAAGCTGGACGCTGGGCGTTTGAACCCGAAAATCCGTCGTCGACAAAGAACACAGGATTTGTCAAACCCTCACGCTGGGAAACTTGGGTGAGAATCTGCTTTTGGTTCGAAATCGAATTGCTTTCGCCTTCCTTGGCGTCTTCGGCGGACAAACGGCAATAGAGGACTGTGATGTTAGTTAAGTTTTCGAAATTTAGGCTTGTCCATTCTTCAATTGTCAAAGTACTTTTATTCATAAGTGTCTCCTTTCGATTACACCTATAACCCACTGACATGATAGCTTTCTTGGCGCGAAAAGTCCAGTCATTCCTCCCTCAAAATCAACCTCTCCAAAATCTGCCTCAGAGTCTTATTTCCGCTGAACTTTCGGTGGATAATAAAGGTGGCGCGCCCGATTTTCTTGTGTTGTTCTTTGAGTTCTTGCTCGTTTTTATTCATCGCTGTCTCCTATCACAAAATCTGGAAATTCTTCTAAAGTTATCACTTCAAAAAGCGTCCAATAACTGTTTAATTCCTCTTGAATACGGTTTTCAATGGCGGTCTGTCGCTTGTGGTCTGGTACTACCCACACGACTTGCGGAAAAATTCCAGTTTCGCGTTGTTCGATTCCCGTGTTGAAATATTGAATGTATTTCTTGCATTGGTTAACAATCCGATTCAAACTTTCCGTGTCTTTATCTAACTCCAAAAAGAAGCTGAATTCTTCTTCATTGCCGACAACCAGCTTAGCGTAAGCGTCGGGCTTGAGCGCCACATTCTGCGTGAATTTGGCAAAACTTCGATGCGAGACAGGTTCGAAAGAGAATGTTTCGAGTTCGATTTTTCCAAGACGCTCCAACTTTTTGAGCTCGACATAGACTTGCGTAATTCCCAAGGTGTGTTCCAAATGGTGGGCGGTTGGTTCATATCGGTTGCGAAATCTCACTTGAATTTGCGGATCGTTCAAGCGCAAGTGTTTCAAACCTGTTTTGGTAATAGACCAAACATAGGAACCGCTCCCAGCTCGCCTGCCACCAATTCGACGCTTGAGATGTGCGATAAATCCTGCTTCGAATAGGGTTTTGGTCGCAAGATTGGCTCGCCGTGTGGCAGTTCGAGGCGAGAAACTATCCGCAAAATACAAGTCTGCCAGCTGGCGAGTGGAGACATAGCGACAGTCTTTTAACAATTTGAGAATGGACAATTGAACATCGCTGAACTTCATTATTCTACCTCCTTTTTGCGTTTTTGCCTGCCGACTTTGTCTGGTGGCGGTGTAGAATTGGTGGTCTTTTCACTGAAAAGTTGCACGAATCCTTCCTCAATATCGCTAGTGTTGGCTCCATATTTCGCTAGGCTTTTGGCATACAGAGCGGTCAAATCTCTAAACTTTGCAGGTGGTGGAAGCGTCGAGCCTGACACCCAGCGAAATTCCTTGCCGATAAGTGGCAATTTGGTATAAACCTGAAAAGTCGGCAAGGAGTGAAAATCTTCTGGCCTTAATTCAATCGTTTCGCTGGCTATATCTTTGGCTTCACTCATACTCAAACCAAATACAAGTCGATTTTTGCAGTTGGTTTTAATACTTTGTCTGAGATCAAGAGGTAGTTGCTTCAAAAACTGGTTGGCTAAAATCCAGCCTACACCAAGACTTCTCGACATCGAAAGAGCGTCGTCGATAGAGGTCGGGAGTTTGATAAATTCCGCCAGCTCATCTAAAAAAAAGTACATGAAGTGGCGTTTTTCGGGCGGAATACTGGCCCTTCGAAGCGTCAGTTGCCAGAGACAGCCAATCACAAGCGCCGTGATAAACTTGGCATTTTCTGCTCCAATCAGTCCACGGTTTAAGGGAATGAGCAGAACTTTTCGATTTGTGAAGAGCTCCATTAGTGAAAAGCTGGTCTGGCTTTGTCCAAAAATCGCTCGAAGTTCTGGTCGAAGGAGAATTTGACGCATTTTATTCAAGACGGGCGAGATAAGCAAGTTTCGCTCGCTTTGACTCATTGTTTCGAAACTTTGCCAAAAACTCTGCAAGAACGGGTCAGAAATTCTACCGACCATTTTCTGTCGAAAGGCTTTGTTGGTCAAAAGCGGAACTAGCATCACGAGGTTGGCTTCTTCGGATTTTGCCAAAGTCAGAAAGCTGTGGCTCAGTACATCAAGCGTTCGAATCCCAAAATGGTCTGGGAATAACTCCTTGAAAACAGTCAGAAGCATATCTGCCACCAATTCTTCGCTGACACCGAATTTGGTCAGCTCAAATGGATTAATGCCAATAACTCGCTCATTCATACTTGGGTCAAGCAGAACCAAATCTTCGTCGCATCCTTCTGGAAACCTCTCCAAGACATCTCGAATCAAGTCGCCTTTTGGGTCGATGACCACCGCCGAATATCCATTTTTGATGACCTGTAAAATCAGATTGAGCATCACGGTCGACTTGCCAGCGCCAGTTCCACCGAGTAGATGAAGATGGCTAAGCAAGTCCAGTGGGCGGATATTTAATGGCGTTTTCTTTACACCCAAACTCTCCGCCAAGCAAAAGCCGTTCTGGCGTTTCATTCCGATTGGTGGTAAAATAGTTTTAGGTGCTAATGACGGCACACCTGCAAGTTCGTTCTCGCCAGCTGGAAGTAGAAGGAGGCTGGCGAGCTCACTTGCGGAAAGTATGGTCGGAAAGTGCCAAGGGACTTTGCGGCGATGAAAATCATAGGCAGAAGAATGATGCAGTTCGACACTTGCGCCGTTCGAATCTAACATTCGAAGACTGCTTAACAATGTTTTGCGAATGAGATTTTCTCGAACACTATCTTTTGCGCTAATTCCAACACGCACAATGGTTTGAAACTGGGCTTGCCTCAGTTTTTCTTTTACCAATTTTTCAGAATCGGAAGAGAGCTTTGGGATATTGCCCGAAATACACTGCCACCAAGTTGGGTTAATAGTGAGCTCTTTTGGGATTGGCTTTGGTGAGCGAGACTTGCCGACAATGATTTGAATTGTTAAGTTTTCTTCTGGCTTGAGAATTTTGCAAAGCGCCAAGGTCGAGCGGGTCATATTTTCGGTCGCACTTAGTTTGAGTGAAAAGCAGGAATGCTTCACGCCAAGATTAAAGGCGGAACTTGGCTTTTTGTGCTTGAAGCGTTTGGCATCTTCGAATTGAACTTGGTGATGTTGGCTCATCATCTTTTTGAGGTATTTGTTGTCTCCGACTTCTGTTCCCAAATAATATTTGATACTATTCGGCTTGATATGAATTTCCCATATAAACGGCTGACGGCGTGTAAAGCCTGAAAGCTGATTCATAAAGTTCTCCACAACACCAAAGTCGAAAGGACGAAACCACTCCACTTCTTGCCAGTGAAATTGTTTGGGTCGTTTCATGTTATCTCCAATCTTTTTTATATCTGATAATCCTAACCATCAGCCAACCACCAACTATTGCGCCGAAGATAAGGACTAAATATCCCCAAACTTCAAGTAAGAGATGAACAGATAGATTGATAAGGTAGGCTAGCAGAAAGAATATCAGAATGTATTTAATTAGTTTCATCATTTGACGGTTCTTGTTCGGAAATTTGCGTAAAATCTCGAGGATTTTGGGAATACTCTGGCACAGGATAACCTGGAATCACCACATTGCTCTCGATTTCATTTCCCCAGACGCTCCAGTTTTTGTCTGACGGAACTGGACGGCGGGCAAACAATTCCAAGTAGTCGCCATCTGAGCATCGTTCGATGATGGCATATTGTTCTTCGGGTTTGTGGCTATGGTCTTGAAGTGGAAAGAATCCCCAGTTCATTTGTCCTTTAAACTTTATCGGTGCTTTGCCTCTGGTGCAAAAGAAGACTTGTTCGGTGCAATTTCGAAGATAATTACCCAAACCAAGGCGTGGTTTAACCCAAGTAAAGAGAGATTTTGGCTCGAAACCCCAAGCTCGGATAACTTCATAAGTTTGTTCGAGAACGGCTGGATATGTCCAAATCCAGAGGTGGGCGTTTTCTTCGACTAAGTCCTGGATGGGCATCTTTTTGATGTCTTCGACACTCATCAGGTCGTAGTGTGCGACTGCACCGTATTTGCCTTTTTGTGCGACTTCCCAAGGTGGATCTGCCAGCACAGTTTTGAACTTCTTTAACTGGTGCTTCGCCCGATAACTTGAAATAATATCTTTTAGCTTTTCTTCTTGTTGGTTTGTCATAAAGCATTTTCCTTTCTGTCTTGAAAGACGCTCTCAGAATAACGCAAAGTGGCGAAAAGGCGAACCATAAGCGTCATCTATTTTTGGAGCGATGCGAATGGATGAAACAGAGGTCAATTGGGTGATTTTTGCCTCATTTGTTGGCTGTTGTAGAAAAGGCAACACCCCCTTCCTTTCGATGGGATTTTAGGACTTTCGAAGCTGTTTCAAAAGTTGGGTTTGGGCGGACAAATAGGCTTCGTTGACGGCTTGCTTGTCTTGGAGGAAGTTTGCTAGAGCAATGTCTTCTTCTGAATAAATAGGTTCTGCTTCAACTTCTTCAGTCTTTTGGTCTTTATCCGTAAATTCCAGATAAATCCCCAAAAGGCAGAGAGCGAGGATACTCGCTCCAACGCCGAGAAGAAAATAGAACAATGGTTGTGTCATGGTAGCCCCTCCTTATCTCAATCTCTGAACAGCCTTGTAGGCGAACGATTGAAGAACTGCGTGGCAGAACGGCTTGGCGTCTGGCGTTTGGCTCAATATTTGGTCTTCTAGCTTTGCCAGCTCGCCGATTTTGTTCAGAATATCTGCGGTAAGGAGTTGGTTCGCTTGAACTACTGCCATATCCTTCGACAAGTCCTGCGCCAGCTTGAGCTGATATGGACTTACCAAAGTTTGGAGTGGCTGGGTGTTGTTGGTTTGAGGTGTTAGGGTCATAATATCTTTCCTTTCATTCGCAGGAACATAAGCATGTTCCTATTCCAAGTTTACAACGATTTATTTGTTTTGTGAATACGATAAAGCTGATAGAATGCGTACGCACAGACTAGGAAATATGGCGTGAAGAGCAATACCTTGAGCATCTTACTGTTCTCCTTTCTTTTTAGTTGGTTTTTCTGAAATTTCCTCCTTCCCATCACACCGTACTCGAGTTGGGGGTGATATAATGGTATTAGCTACGTTGCCTATCTTAGATGTGTGCTATATTACTAATATCTATCTGAAATCCCCAAAGAACTCTATCGGATTTGTTCTTCGGTAATTTAAGTATAGAGTAGGAATAGATTTCCCGCTAGGTATCAAAAAAATCTCCAAATTTCATTAGATAGATTAAGGATTTCAATAGATTTCAATCAGACTTAGGTTTGGAATTTATTGATTATTTACGCAATAAACGTTAAAAGGGAGGTCACAATACATGAGAGTTATTACTTTTGGATGGTTCTGTAAGTTATTTAAAGCTAAGGAGTTGAGTGGTTATCCATGTAATCAACTTAATTTTCTAAACGACATAATTGAAGAAATAATTATTTTTGGAGATAACTCCACATATATAAAAAGAGTAAGAAGTGAAGCTACGGCCAATAGAATTTTTAACAGTAAAAAGGATATTTCTGATAACTATTCTAATGCTATTACTATTTCCAATGTAGAGGAAGAAATTGCCAGGCTGGCAGGTGGTTTTATAGAAGTTATTACTTCAAACAGTAATTATGATATTGATTTGAGAGGTTTTTACGATGAGGCTAAAGAGCAAATAAAGGGCGTAAACTCTTTCCGAAAGGCTCTTGGGGTAGAAAGATATGAATCTCTTATAGATAAAGAGAGTGAATATTTTTTAGCGGAGTTATTGATTTATTTAATAAAACTTATTCCAAACAATAAAGAGTATATTCAAGAAGTTCAGAAATTGCCAGACTCCGTTTATGATAAAAACGGAATGTATGAGGTTCAGCATAGAGCATTAAATATGCTAAAAGATTACATAATACTATCCGACTATCAACAGATTATTGAACTAGGAATACACAGAGAACTTTCAAACCCTGTAAATGTAAATAGACAATTAGTCTTTACTGTAGACAACCTGTTTCCTTATTTGAATGGTTTTGTAGGGTTATATCTAGTGAGTCCTGATAAATTAACTTTTAATGAAACTTTTAGCTCATTAGAGGCTGATTTTGCCACCAATTGGTCAATTCCTCTGGTAGGGTTATTAAATTTTAATGAAAATATTTTCGATCTTAAATTTATTTATGAATCTTTTGTAGTGAACGGCGATACGATAATGGAACAAAATGTAGAGCCATTAGAAAGATTCTTTATAAATGAAAGACAAGGAGAGATAATGTATGCTTTTGGTTGGTTTGATGATTTTCGAAAAACATATAAATTTCTAGACAGAATAATGGAGATGGGTGCTCATATGGTGTATATGACAGTTGAGATGCCTAACGGAATTATTAACTATGAGAAATTCGTATTTACAAAATTAGCAGTGGAATTTTGGGAAAGATATAATTCGTTCAATAGAGAGAGTGGAGAGTGTAAACAAAAGATAATTCTAGATGGGCGAGGAAATAGATTTATTAGAAGTGGTTTTATGGTTCATTTGCTAATAGATTATACTCCAGTTTTGGATATTGCTGGCTCAGATAATTATAAAAAAGTCTTAACCAAATATATGTCGCACGCAAGCTATATTGACAAATATGAATAAATATGCTAAAATAGTAATGTTTCTCTATATATTATAGAGTCTGCTTACTTGTCGGGTAAAATGCAAATTTTAGCCCACTAGACAAGGAGTGGGCTATAGAATATGAGGAGATGTAATTTATGACTCTAGACAGATTCAAGAAAGTAGTTTGGCTTGATACTGCTACTGAGCCTTTTGCGACTCGAAGCATAGCAAGGCGTATGTTGTGCTATGACTTCGACTACTCATTTATAAATAGGGTTACAGGGTTGTCAACAGATGAAATTGCCGACTTGGATGATAAAAATAAAAAATTGTTTTTATCAATAGAAGAAATGTACTGCAATCTATCACTTCTAGTAGAAGCCGAAGAAGATCCTGCTTATATTTGTTCTGGCGAACATCCTATTGAAGCATTTTCAACTATAATAGGAATAACATCAGAGCAATGGAGGTTATTCTATGGTGATTATCTTAAAAATAAAAGGTAATACACTTAGTCCACCTTGAGTGGGCTTTTTCTTGTCTCAAAAAATCGCTTTCAATATGCTATAATATAGTTAAAACATAAATCCGAAGAGAGCTCTCTTCCTTAGTTATATTCATAACTAAGGAATCTTAATAGCTCCTTTGATGAAAAAAATGAGAGGAAACCTAAGGTTATGAAGCAAGAACTAGAGCGACTACTATTGCAGAAGGAAGAATTTTTAGTAGAGGGCGCGCTAAACAAGAATAAACTGGCAGAACTGGCAAGACAATATGATTCTATGTTACTCAATCTTTTGATGAGTGAGCCTACTATTTCAAACCACTTTTTCAGCACACTTGAAGAAGGCATCTTGGTTTTCAAAAAGGATACTTTTCTGCAGTTCCTCAATAATAAGGAGTTCTTGCCTGATAGCTTTACGGCATACAAGACCAAGATTGGGCTTGCGACTAGCGATAATCGCTACTTGTCAGAAAATAACGAAGTTGTCCTCAATTTCCCTTATAAAGACTGTGTATTAGAAGGCGGGCAGACCAAGGACGACGCCAAACGTCAGGAGATTTTCTTTAACGAAACCCTTGCGCCAACGGAAATCAACCGCCTTTTGGATGATAAAGTACTGACTAATTTCAAACGATTTGACTCTGATGGCGAGCATGAGGTGACAGAACTGAGCGATACGGATAACCTTATCATCAAGGGGAATAACCTCGTTGCTTTACATAGTTTGAAAAAACGCTTTGCAGGGAAAGTGAAGTTGATTTATCTTGACCCACCTTACAATACAGGCGCAGAAGACACATTTGATTATAATGATAGCTTTACTCGCTCTACTTGGTTGACTTTTATGAAAAATCGTTTAGAAGTAGCAAAAGAACTCTTGTCAGAAGACGGTTTGATTTTTGTCCACATTGATGTGAGTCGTGCTAATTCAAGTAGAGTTGTAGGGACTGGTATGCAACCGTATTTGCATATACTGTTAGATGAGATTTTCGGAGAAAAGAATTATATAGGTACTCTACACTGGAAAAAGAAAAAGCAACCATCGTTTTTGAGCAGAATTGCTGGAGTTATGGAGACTATTTTAGTTTTTGCTAAAAATGAAAATCGAATTAAAAAATTGTCAATTTCAGGGTCTACTGATACTACAAAGCGTGTTGATAATGTAAGTAATCCAGAAAGCGAAAGGGTAATTTTGGCTGGAATTGCATATAAAGGAAAAGAACAGAATACTATAATAAAAGCTGGAATCTATAAAAATAAGACCATGTCAGTTACTTTTATGCAAGATGTTGTCGTAAAAGATGGAATAACTCAAAATGAATTTTCTGCGAGAGCTCAATGGAGAACTTCTCAAGAAAATATTACAAAATTTGCAGAAGATGGGTTGTTATACATAACATCAGCTAATACATTTAGGAGATATGCTTCAGAGGAGGAGTTAGGAAAAGAGAAGTCGATAACAGACTTGTTGTTAGATTGGGGGCAAAATCAAGATGCTACCGATGAGATGAAGGCTTTGTTTGAGGATAAAGTTTTTAGCACTCCAAAACCTGAAACACTTTTGATGAATATTATTAAGTCTCATACAAACGAAGGTGACTTAATCCTCGACTTCTTCATGGGTTCGGCAACTACTCAAGCCGTCGCCCACAAGATGAACCGCCAGTATATTGGCATTGAGCAGATGGATTATATTGAGACCGTTTCTGTGGAACGCTTGAAAAAGGTTATTAATGGAGAACAGGGCGGTATTTCCAAAGATGTCAACTGGCAAGGTGGTGGTTCATTTGTCTATTGTGAGTTGAAAAATGATGCTCAAGATTTTAAAGAGTCGATTTTGAAAGCAACCACGACCGAGGAATTGCTTGAATTATTCAACACAGCAAAAACGTCATCCTTCTTGTCTTACCGCATTGACCCTAAAAAATTGAAAGCAAGCGAATTTGAAAAACTATCTTTGGCGGAACAGAAACAAATTTTGTCGGAGATTATCGACCACAATAATCTCTATGTCAATTATAGCGATATAGATGATCAAACATATAATATCTCTGAACAAGATAAACGTTTGAATCGTGCCTTTTATGGGGAGGAGTAAGTATGGAGTTTCTATATGAAATCTATAACATGGCAAGTGCCAATGGTTTTATTGACTTCAAGGAAAATGTTCCAACCAAACTTGAGAAAAACCTCAAATACCCTCTTCGTGCCTACCAGAAGGAAGCCTTGGGGCGGTATTTATATTACAAGGAAGATACCAAAAATCGATTAACCCCAGAGCATGTCCTCTTTAATATGGCGACGGGCTCGGGTAAAACGCTACTTATGGCAAGCCTTATCCTTGAAAAATACCAACAAGGGGAGCGTAACTTCATCTTCTTTGTCAATAATGACAATATCTTGACTAAAACCCGTGATAATTTTTTGACGGTAGGAGCTGGCAAATATCTCTTTGCGGAAAAAATCGAGCTCAACAATCAAGTTGTGCCTGTGCGAGAAGTCACGGATTTTTCAGACAGTAATCCGAATGCGATTAACATTGTCTTTACAACGATTCAAAAGCTCCATCAAGATTTGAATACACCAAGAGAAAATCGACTTTCTTACGAACAGTTCGAAGATATTTCGGTGGTGCTTTTAGCCGACGAAGCTCACCATCTCAATGCAGGGCTGAATGCTGGCGAGAAGAAAGATAACACCAGCTGGACGTCAACCATCGAAAATATTCAAAAGACTGCTAAAAAGTCTAGCCTCTTAGAATTTACAGCGACCATTGACTTAAACAACAAGGATATTGCCCAGAAGTACGAAAAGCACTTGATTTACAAGTACGACCTGAAAGAGTTTCGTTTGGATAAATATTCCAAGGATGTTCTCTTTCATCTGGTGGATAGCGACGTGTCGGCACGTATGCTTCAAGCCATTCTCATCAGCCAGTTCCGCAAGAAAATAGCACTCAAAAACGGTATCAACTTGAAACCTCTAGTCATGTTCAAATCACAGAAAATTGCAGAGAGCAAGGGCAATCTGGATAGTTTTTTGGATTTGTTGACAAATCTAAGTGTGCAACAAATTGTCGCTCAGCGTGAGTTAGCCCAAGATGGCATTTTGAAACAAGCTTTTGACTTTTTTGATCAATCAGGGTTATCAGACCAAGATTTGATAGCAGAGCTACAAGAAGATTTTCGTCTCGAACGCCTGCTCTTGATTGATGGGAAAAATAAAACTAGCAATAGCTTGGTGGAATTGAATACACTTGAAAATCCTGAAAATGAGATTCGAGCGATTTTTGCTGTAGATATGCTCAACGAGGGCTGGGACGTACTGAATCTCTTCGATATTGTCCGTCTCTATGACACTCGTGATGGAAAAGTAACCAAGAATGGCTTTGTGGCGGGTTCAACGACTAACGCCGAAAAGCAGTTGATAGGACGTGGTGCTCGTTATTATCCATTCGTCTTTGATGGATATCCGGACGAGAAATTCACTCGAAAATTCGATGAAAATGAACTCCATGAATTGCGTGTTATTGAGCAACTTCATTATCACTCTGCTAACAATCCACGCTACATTTCCGAACTCAAGCAAGTCCTGCGTGAGTCTGGTATTTATGATGACCAAAATTTGGTAGAGCGTGAACTGCGACTGAAAGACAGTTTTAAGAAAACTCGCACTTATACGGACGGGCTTGTTTGGATGAATAAGCGTTTAAGTAGAAAAGAGCTGGTTGAAAAGCAGCAGCTATCTCTCTTGGATGATTCCATCATTCCGACTCGTTTTAAGTTAAGCCTGCCAACGCAGTCCAGCCGTGATATTGGTGCTTTTGAGGGAGATGATTTTGCTTTAGTGTCAGAAAATATCGTTAGCTTGCCGTACAAGTTTGGCAAGAAGATTGAACCACATATTGTTCGAGCTGCCATCAATCGAAATAAAGCCTATACCTTCGAAAACCTCATAAAGGCATTTCCTGGTTTGGTAAGCCTTGATGGTTTTATCACGATGTTACAAAACATTGACTTGACTATCGAGGGAGACAAAAAGGCGGTTGATAAACTTAGCCAAGAACACAAACTTTTTATCGTTGAAAAACTCTTACACTATATCGAAAAAGACTTGGTGGCACTTGAAGAACGATTTTATGGCTCAAATGAGTTTACGGCTTATAAGATTCAAGATTTGTTTGAAGCCAATATCAAGCGGAAATTCACAGTTAATCAGCAAAGCGATGCAGAGTTCGGATTATCTCAGAAAAACCGCACAGAAACCCAGTATTTCGAGGATTTGGACGCTTTTGATTGGTATGCTTATGACGACAACTTTGGAACTGACGAAGAAAAAATGCTGGTTCGAGTAATTAAAGAATTGATGGCAGACCTAGAAGAAAAGTGGACGGATATTTATTTGCTTCGCAATGAAAAAGCCGTTAAGATTTATAGCTTCGAAGACGGACGTGCTTTCGAACCTGATTTTCTGATGTTTGCGAACGATAAGAAAACGGGGAATGTCTCGTGGCAGATTTTCATCGAACCAAAGGGTGGCCAGTTCTTAGATAGCGACAATACTTTTGAAAATAGCAAGGAAGGTTGGAAACAGAAATTCCTTCTACAAATATCTGAACGAGATGAAGCTAGAACGCTGGTGGATGATGATCGCTATCGCATTATTGGCTTGCCGTTTTATAACCATACTGTGAGTGAAGAGTTAGTGAAGGAAGAGTTGAGAGGATTGTAAATAATGGGTGAGATAGTTATATGATTTCAAGGATTGTTCTACAAAATTTCAAACGATTTCCTTCTACGGAAATTTTATGCAATGGCGGTAAAAATATTTTTATCGGCGAAAATGGCGCAGGAAAATCAACGCTTCTCCAAGCCATAGGACTAGTGTTAAGCGGTAGTCATTCTCAAATTGAAAAAGTTAGCCTTGCTAGTCTAATGAACTCAACATCTGTTTCGAAATTTTTAGCCGAAAAAGGGAATTTTAGACAACTTCCAGAGACCTTTATTGAGTTATATTTTGATGAGAATAATCCAGAAATAGCAGCAAATTACAAAATTGAAGGCGTTCATAATTCAAAAAAGATAAAGGCGTATGGAATTTGTCTGAAAATCACTCCCAATTCTGATTACCGTCAAGAAATTCAGGAAATTCTAACGGGCAACGCTTGGAACGTCTTTCCGTATGAATTTTACAAAGTTGAGTTTTTGACGTTTGCTGGGGAATCGTACTTTTCTCACTCTAAGCCGTTCAAATTTTTGTATAATACCGTTAACACAAGCTTGATAGATACAAATCAAGAAACTCGGAAAAGAATTGATGAGGTCTATTTGAGCTCTATTAATGAAATGAATCGAGCTAAGGTTAATAATAAATATAGAGAATCCTCACTTTCATTTATAAACGCTCTACGAGATGATAATTTAATAGAGTCAGTGGATTCGGAATTTATGCTACACTTCGAAGAATCTGAGAGAACTTTCAGAGACACTATTTCTGCTGCAAAAAACGGAGTGGATATTAAAAATCTCGGTCAAGGCGAAAAGGTGCTATTGGGTGTAGAAAACTCTTATAAATCTTTAAAAGATAGGGTTAAAATATTATTGATTGAAGAACCTGAAAATCATTTGAGCTACCTAAATTTACAAAAACTAGTAAATACACTAAGCGAGGATACGAATGTTCAGGTATTTATCGGTACACACTCAAATATGATAACCTCAAGACTTGGCGTTGACAATTTAATATTTGTTAACGAGGGTCAGACTTCGAAAGTTACTGATTTAAGCCCTGATACAGTTAAATTTTTCAAAAAATCAACAAACCAAAATCTTTTGAATTTTATTCTGTCTAAAAAAGTTATCTTAGTAGAAGGAAACGCTGAGTATATTTTGATGGAAAAGTTTTTCGAAATTATTCACTCTGAGGATGCGTCGAATTGCGGTGTAGCTATTATCTCTGTCGACGGCCTAAGCTTTAAGAGATATTTAGAAATCGCAAAAGGTTTTAGTGATAAAAAAGTTGCAGTAATTACAGATAATGATGGTGACTATAAATCGAAAGTGCTGGATAGGTATTCGGAGTATGATAGTTATGACAACATTAAGGTGTTCTCTGACAGCATCGACACCAATCGTACGTTTGAGGTGTGTCTATATAATAAAAATTCAGATTTAATAGATTCTTTAAGCATCGCCCTTACTGATAACATTCAAGAATTTATGCTTCGAGAAAAAGCAGAGTTTGCGCTCAGACTATTAACAAAATTTAATGATAATGATTCATTACAGGAATCATTCAATATTCCAGATTATATTAAAGAGGCTATAGAATGGGTGAAAAACGATTAATTCATGCAGTTGCTGGAAGCGGAAAAACAAGAACGATAATTGAAAAAGTACAACCTGAAAAACGGAATCTGATTATAACATATACAGAAAATAATCAGGAAGTTCTAAAAGATAGGCTTTGTGAGAAGTATGGGAACATTCCAGAAAATACTCATATTTTTGGAGTATTCGAATTTCTCTATAATTTTTGTCTAGTTCCTTACTTAGGTAGACGACCAAAGGGGATCATTTTTGATTACCAAAAAACGGACCAATATGATAATAGTTCTGTAAGCAAAGATGGACGAATTATTCACAATCAACTCTCAAACTCTCTACTAAAGGGAGAGTTGACTATAAACAGAAAGAATATTGCATTCGATAATAGTTATCTGGATAGAATTGATAAATTTTTTGATTATGTATTTATCGATGAATGTCAAGATTTTGAGTCTGACGACTTCAAATGGATGCTTAGTTTGTCGGATCTAAAAGCCGATGTATTTCTTTTAGGGGATTTTTATCAAAAAACATTCAGTACATCAAAAAGAGGTAACACAGGAAAAGGAATTCATTCAGATATAGACAGGTGGCTAGGAGAGATTTCTAAGGCTGGATTCGAAATTGATACAGATACTTTATCTCACAGCCATAGATGTCCAATTGTTGTCTGTGACTTTATCTCGTCAAGATTAAGGGTATCTATCCACTCTTGTTCGGAAGAGGTGGGTAGCATTGTGGAGTGTTTTGATGATAATGCTGCTATCAAAGAAATTATGGAGAATGACGGCATTTTAAAGTTATTTTACCAAAATTCCTCCACTTATAAATGCTTCAGTCAGAATTGGGGAGAGAGTAAAGGAGGAGAATTTTTAGATGTGTGCGTTGTTTTAAATAAAAAAACACTTGACTCTTTTCAAAAGCAACCCCTTTTAGAGCTAGCACCTTCTACTAAATCAAAATTCTATGTTGCGTGTACTCGAGCTAAAAGAACCCTATATTTCATACCTGAAGCTAGTGTCTCAGATTACAAAAAATAACTTTCGCACCGCCATTCGCTCCGAGTGATTTGAGAATGAGCGACTACGCCCGACACAACGCCATCTTTCAAGCAAACCATCAGGTGACTTACTGCGTATTCTCCTTTTTTTTCGTCAGCTTTGGACTGATTCAATAATCGAAGTCGGCCGAGAGGACTCTCATAAATTTAAGCAGGAACCACATTAAGGTTTCTGCTTTTTCTTCATGCCGAACATTCGTCGACTTTTGACACCCTTTGACAAGCTAACAGATTTCTATTGTAGAGCTTGTTGAGCTAAACAAAATCTATTCTAAAATTCCTGAAACTGATGTAAATTTTACTCAAAAATCTCTTCAAAAATACTAGACTTTTTTACCCAAACAGAATTATGATGTGACTGTCAAAATAAGAGAAAGGATTTTACGGAAATTTACAAGATCCAAAAACAACTGGAAAAACTCGCCGAAGCTATTCATAGGAACTTATACTGGGAAAGCCTCAGCTTTATCAACCAATACGAAAATGAAAATCTTTCAGAGGGCAAAATTATCGAATGGAGTGAAGTCGCCAAGTTGATGGAATTGCCACGCCTTCTAAAAGAAAACACTTTTACAGAAAACTGCAGAATTGGTTTTCGCAAAAGCTACCGAGTTAAAATTTGGAATACGCGGGAACTGTTTTTCGAATTCAAAACACCTCTACCCAATATGTTAAACCTTTTCGAAGCCATAGCAAGTGCCAAAAGCGAGGACGCAATGGAAATGTTGGCGGACGAATTGATGGTTCAAAAGTTGAAAATTGCCAGTGAGATTTTGGAATAAGATAACTGTTGTAAATAAATTAAAGGAGACAATGTTATGGAAAAGTTCAACCAAAACAAGAATTTCGAAAATGAAATCCGGCCAAACCTCCCCGAACTCGAACAGCGAACGGTGACGCCGTTTCGAGGGATGGCGGATTATGTTCAAGATATGGCGGAATTATTCAATCAAGAGCGTTTCGAAATTTTGGTGCCACTCGCGCCAGAAGACAACATATTTTATGAATGTTCCTTTGCGGATGCAAAACAGGCAGAGCTGTATTTCGAAAATTCCTGCCGTGCGGAAAAGCCAGATGATTTTTATTTCTGGGTCAATCTGTTAAACTGTGAAATGTTGTATGTTTGGAATATGGGATTGCGGTCTGCGGAAAAATAATCGAAAAACTGCACAGCACGCAAAAACACGCTTTTTGGCGTGTTCTTGGTTGGGCTATAAATTGATGTGCTGGCTAGTTGATAGTTCTGCCTACAATTTCAACTTCTTGTTCATTGAGATGGTTTAGCAAAATCCTAAAGTTGAAATCATCTGCATCGTCAAGTTGGTGTGGTGGTAAAGATTCTGTGCGGTTTCGAAATTTTTGAATTGGCAAGTATATTCGAGGGTTTGCTCGCCACTTAATTTGTGCCGAACTTTGAAGTTTTTATCTTTGAAAATATCTTCGTAATTACAGTCAAAATTCGAAAATCTGCCAAACTCTACAGTGTTGCCAATTTCGAGTTCTAGGTAGGTTCAGCGGTAAACTTCCTGCGCCTTTTCAAAGGCTGGCGTAATGGCTTTGTTTTGAGCATGAGATTTTCCAAGTTCATAGCTGACCCTCAATAACTCACGCAGTCTCCAAACCGACACATCGTGGAAATCTTGGCTATCCGAATACTGCCGCTCCAAGGTGGGTATTCCACCGACCTGTCGGGCAATTTGTGTGAGAATATTATCTATTTCAGGGTTTTCATTTTCTGAGTTGTATATTTCTTGAATTTGTTCTTCAAGGCTTGGTTGGCTTGGGACTTGCATCTCAGGCTCATGAATTTCACAGTTGTTTTTGAATGTTTCCATCTAATTCTCCTTTACGTTTAATTTTGTGCTCTGATGGTAACTCGTTTAGGCTAAAGAGTCAAGGGCAAAAATAAAAGCCCTAACGGGCTTTTGGTGGGTTATGGTGGTGATTAGGTTATTTGTTGTTTTGGACTGCTGGCTGGAGTATGGTATAATAGTAACATGAGTATATTGACGGTAAGTCCCTTTGCGGAGAAAAAAATCAAACAAGGAAAACAGCTTCTTTTAGCCGAAGATTTTCCAAATATAACTGAAAATAATCAGTTGGTTTATCTGTATAGCCGATCCAAAGACTTTTTAGGAACGGGCTATTTGTCGAGTCAAAATAAGGGGATAGGATGGTTTCTGTCCCCTAAAAAACAACAATTGACAGTGACTTATTTTCAAGGACTTTTTGAAAGGGCTAAGGCCAAACGTCAATCCTATTATGATAATGAGTTGACGACAGCTTTTCGTCTTTTCAACCAAGATGGTGACGATTTTGGTGGTCTCACAATTGATTTATATGGGGATTATGCCCTCTTTTCATGGTACAATGCCTTTGTTTATTCCTTGAAAAATGATATTGTAGATGCTTTCCAAATGGTCTTTCCTGAGGTCTTGGGAGGCTATGAGAAAATCCGCTTCAAGGGTCTTGATTTCGAATCAGACCATCTTTTTGGGCAAGAGGCGGCTGATACCTTCACCATTTTAGAAAATGGGGTAACTTATGAAGTTTTCCTCAATGATGGGCTAATGACGGGGATTTTCCTTGATCAGCATGAAGTGCGTGATGGTTTAGTTAATGGCTTAGCTTTGGGAAAATCAGTTTTGAATATGTTCTCCTATACGGCAGCTTTTTCAGTGGCTGCAGCTATGGGGGGAGCGGTTGAAACGACATCGGTTGATTTGGCTAAGCGTTCACGTGAATTATCGACGGCTCATTTTGAAGCTAATGGCTTTAGTATGGAAAATCATCGCTTGGTCGTGATGGATGTCTTCGATTATTTCAAATATGCAAAGAAAAAAGGCTTATCTTATGACCTTATCGTCATCGATCCGCCAAGCTTTGCTCGAAATAAGAAACGCACTTTCTCAGCAAATAAGGATTACCACAAGTTAATCGCACAGAGTCTTGATATTTTATCAGAGAATGGGACAATCATTGCAAGTACCAATGCTGCTAATATGACAGTGCAACAGTTTAAAAAACAACTGCGTAAGGGCTTGGGAGATGTTTCAGCGGACTTCGTTAACCTGCAACAATTACCAGCGGATTTTACCGTCAATCCTAATGATCCAACATCAAATTATTTGAAAGTATACACAATAAGGGTAAATAAATGAAAATTGTAGTTCCGATTATGCCAACTAGTTTAGAGGAGGCACAAGAGCTTGAACTGTCTCGTTTTGAGGGGGCAGACATTATAGAATGGCGTGCAGATTTTTTAGATAAGGATAGTATCTTAACGGTTGCTCCAGCTATTTTCGAGAAATTCGCAGGCTTTGAGATTGTCTTTACCATCCGTACGACGCGTGAGGGTGGTAAGCTTGAGTTAACGGATGCGGAATACATCGCACTAATTAAGGATGTAGCTGCTATCTATTCGCCAGATTATATTGATTTTGAGTATTTCACACGTAAGGCTGTCTTTGACCAAATGCTCGAATTTTCAAACTTGGTTTTGTCTTATCATAACTTTGAGGAGACACCCGAAAACCTTATGGAGCTTTTGTCTGAGATGACAAACCTAACGCCAAGGGTGGTTAAGGTGGCGGTTATGCCTAAGCATGAGCAGGATGTTCTTGACCTTATGAACTTCACACGTGGCTTTAAAGCCTTTAATCGTGAGCAAGAGTTTGTAACCATGTCAATGGGGAAACTAGGTCGTTTGTCACGTTTTGCGGGAGATTTGGTGGGGTCATCATGGACCTTTGCTAGTCTTGACAATGCTAGTGCTCCGGGACAAGTTGGTCTTGCAGATATGCGTAGAATCAGGGAGGTTTTGGATGCAGATTGATGGACACACACGCCTAGCGGCTGTTGTTGCCAATCCTATCAAGCATTCGATTTCGCCATTTATTCATAATTCGGCTTTTGAAAAGACACAAGTTAATGGTGTTTATGTGGCCTGGGAGATTCCAGAGTCAGACCTAGCCGAGACAGTTGAAAATATTAGACGTTACAACATGTTCGGTATCAACTTGTCGATGCCATATAAGGAAGCAGTCATTCCTTTTTTGGATGAGATTAGTCCTGCAGCTCAACTGATTGGTGCCGTCAATACAGTTGTTAATCGTGATGGTCATTTGATTGGTCATAATACGGACGGTTTTGGCTTCTTTGCTAGTCTAAAGGACTTTAGCCCTAGAGACGCTCATCTGATGATTTTGGGTGCTGGTGGTGCTGCTAAAGCTATTGTGACGCAGGCAGTTCTTGATGGTGCAAAAAAAGTCAGTGTCTATGTTCGCCCTCAGTCATTAGATAAGGCAAAAGAGAGCTTTAAGTCCTTACTTGAACAGGCAACTTGTCACTTGGAGTTTCATGCTTTAAATGATTTTGAGTATTTTCAAGAGGAACTAGGCCAGGCTGATCTATTAGTGAATGCGACGAGTGTGGGGATGGATGGCGAATCCTTTCCCATTCCTACAGACACAAAATTTCCTAAGGGACTCTTGGTTGCTGATATCATTTATCAGCCTTTTGAAACACCTTTCTTGGCCTTGGCTAGGAAACAGGGAATCGAGGCTGTGAATGGACTTGGCATGTTGCTTCATCAAGCGGCAGGTGCCTTTAAATTGTGGACCGGCAAGGACATGCCAACAGACGCCATTTGGCAGGAATTAGAAAATATTTACAATAGCTAGGAGGGGACGACGATGAAACTAGAGGTAAATTTAACACATAACCCTTATGACATTATTATTGAAAAAGGAGCCCTTAAGACTGTCGGTCAATGGGTGAAGTCACTTTGGGAACCACAAAAGATTGCTCTTATCACAGACAATCATGTGGGAGCTCTATATGCAGAAAAAGTTAAGCTTAGCCTGGAGCACGAAGGTTTTGAGGTTGTCGTTTTTGATTTCCTAGAAGGTGAAGCGAGTAAAAATCTTAAGACTGTTAACAAGGCTTATGAGTTTTTGATTAAGAATGGCATGACTCGTAGTGATGGCATTGTTGCTCTTGGTGGTGGCGTTGTTGGAGACTTAGCAGGCTTTGTCGCTTCAACTTATATGCGTGGCATTCACTTCGTTCAGGTTCCAACTAGTCTCACTGCCCAAGTGGATTCGTCTATTGGTGGTAAGACCGGTGTGAACACACCATTTGCTAAAAATATCGTGGGAACTTTTGCTCAGCCTGAAGGGGTTTTAATTGATCCTAATGTCCTTGAGACACTTGGTAAACGTGAATTGATCGAAGGTATGGGTGAGGTTGTCAAATACGGTTTGATTGACGATCCTGAACTTTGGCACCTCCTTGAAAGCATTGATGGTTCGGTTCACAGTATCCTAGAAAACTCAGAAAACATTATTTACCGTTCATGTAACGTTAAGCGTAAAATTGTGGTTGAAGATGAGTTTGAAGGTGGTGTCCGTATGTACCTAAACTTTGGTCATACGATTGGGCATGCCGTTGAACAAACAGCTGGTTACGGAAAAGTCATGCACGGTGAAGCGGTAGCTATCGGAATGGTTCAAATTTCACGAGTTGCTGAGGAAAAAGGTCTAATGCCTCAGGGGATCACACGTCAAATCGCTGAGATGTGTGTCAAATTTGGCTTGCCAGTAGACTATGAGCCATGGCGTGTTGAAGAGCTCTATACAGCCCTAACACATGACAAGAAAGCCCGTGGTAATAGCATTAAGACAGTTATCGTTCCAGAGATTGGTAAGGCAGCTATCAATCAGATTCCTTTAGTTGAAATGAAAGAGTACTTGGAGAAATAAATGAGATATTTAACAGCAGGTGAGTCTCATGGCCCACGTTTAACAGCAATTATCGAAGGTGTTCCAGCTGGTCTTCCCTTGACGGCTGAAGATATCAATGGTGATTTGAAACGCCGCCAAGGTGGTTATGGTCGTGGTGGCCGTATGAAAATTGAGTCTGATAAGGTTGAAATCACTTCTGGTGTGCGTCATGGGAAAACAACAGGGGCTCCAATCACCCTTCATGTTATCAATAAGGACCATCAAAAATGGTTGGACATCATGGCTGTGGAAGACATTGAAGACCGTTTGAAAACCAAACGTAAAATCACTCACCCACGTCCAGGACATGCTGACTTGGTTGGTGGTATGAAATACCGTTTTGATGATTTGCGTAATTCCTTGGAGCGTTCTAGTGCGCGTGAAACAACTATGCGTGTGGCAGTGGGTGCTGTCGCTAAACGTATCTTGGCTGAGCTCGATATTGAAATTGCTAACCATGTTGTTGTCTTTGGTGGTAAGGAAATTGACGTGCCTGAGAATTTGACGGTGGCTCAAATCAAGGAATTGGCTCAACAATCAGAGATTTCAGTCGTTAACCAAGAGCGTGAACAAGAGATTAAAGACTACATTGACCAAATCAAAAAAGAAGGGGACACAATCGGTGGTGTCGTTGAAACTGTCGTTGGTGGCGTTCCTGTTGGTCTTGGTTCTTATGTGCAATGGGATACAAAACTTGATGCTAAGATTGCTCAAGCAGTTGTGTCTATTAATGCCTTCAAGGGTGTAGAATTTGGCCTTGGTTTCAAGGATGGCTACCTCAAGGGCTCTCAAGTGATGGACGAGATTCTCTGGAATGAAGAGGATGGTTATACGCGTCGTACTAACAATCTTGGTGGTTTCGAAGGTGGTATGACTAATGGACAACCGATTGTGGTGCGTGGGGTTATGAAACCCATTCCAACCCTTTACAAGCCTCTGATGTCAGTAGATATCGAAACACACGAACCTTACAAGGCAACAGTTGAGCGTTCAGATCCAACAGCCTTGCCGGCAGCAGGTGTTGTTATGGAATCCGTAGTTGCTACAGTCGTAGCTAATGAAATCTTGGACAAATTCTCTTCCGATAACATGGAAGAATTGAAAGAAGCGGTAGCACGTCATCGTGACTATGTGAAAAACTTTTAAGCAGCATCAGACAATAGATGGGAGTAGTAATGAGTAAGAAAACAATTTATATCGCAGGATTGGGCTTAATTGGTGGTTCCTTGGCTTTAGGGATTAAAAGAGACCACCCTGATTATGAGATTCTTGGATATAATCGCTCTGACTATTCTCGAAATATTGCGCTTGAGCGTGGTATCGTTGACCGTGCAACCAGTGATTTCAAAGAGTTTACCCCACTTGCTGATGTGATTATCCTTGCAGTGCCAATTAAGCAAACTGTGGCCTACTTGCAGGAATTGGCTGACTTGGATCTCAAAGATAATGTCATCATCACAGACGCAGGGTCTACTAAGTTGGATATCGTTGAGGCAGCTGAACGTTACCTAACAGGTAAAAATGTTCAGTTTGTAGGTTCCCACCCTATGGCTGGTTCCCATAAATCAGGGGCTATTGCAGCCGACGTGACGCTTTTTGAGAATGCCTATTATATTTTCACACCGACAAGTCTGACAAGAGAGACAACAATCCCAGAGCTTAAGGACATCTTGTCTGGGCTTAAGTCACGTTTTGTGGAGATTGATGCGGCTGAACACGACCGTGTAACCAGTCAAATCAGTCATTTTCCACACCTGTTGGCATCAGGTCTTATGGAGCAGGCTGCTGATTATGCTCAGGCTCACGAGATGACTAATCACTTTGCGGCTGGGGGATTCCGAGATATGACCCGTATTGCTGAGAGTGAACCGGGTATGTGGGCTTCCATTCTCATGACTAATGGGCCTGCTGTTTTGGATCGTATTGAAGATTTCAAAAAACGTTTGGACCATGTGGCTGACTTGATTAAGGCTGAGGATGAGAATGCCATTTGGGAGTTCTTTGACAATGGTCGTAAGAAGCGTAAAGAGATGGAAATTCACAAAAAGGGTGGCGTGGAAAGTGCCTTCGATATTTTCGTGGATGTGCCTGACCGTGAGGACGTTATCCTTAGCATTATGGAATTGTTGCGAGGAACGTCTTTGGTTAACCTTCGTATCAATGAAGAAAATCGCGAGGATATTCATGGTATCCTTCAAATTACTTTTAAAAATGAAAAAGATCGTTCACATGCTAAGACTGTTATTGAAGCCAATACAGACTATCATGTGGTGATCGCCTAGGAGAATAAAATGACAAATATTTATGATTTAGCAAATGAGTTGGAACGTGGCATTCGTGCCCTTCCTGAGTACAAAACTTTGGTAGAGAAAAAAGAAGCTATCGCAGCTGATGCTGAGGCTAGTGCTCTTTTCAAAGAGTTCACTGATTTCCAAGAGGATTTCTATGCTAAAATGCAAGCTGGTACAATGCCAACAGCAGAAGAACAAGCAGCTGTTCAAGAATTGGGGCAAAAAGTGGAAGCTAATGCCCTTTTGAAAGAATACTTGGCTGCACAACAAGGCTTGTCTGTTTATTTGAATGATATTGAACGTATCATCTTCAAACCTTTGCAAGAATTGAATAGCTAATCAGAGAGGGTGTGTCAGTTGACAGGCCCTTTTCTGCATTCAAAAGAGATTGTCTAAGAATGAAGATCAAATATTAAGGAGGAAAATGATGGCTCGTAAAATTGGAATTATTGGTATGGGAAATGTTGGAGCTGCGGTAGCTCATGGAGCTATTGCTCAAGGTTTGGCTGATAGTTATGTCTTTATAGATATCAATGAGAAAAAGGCTGAGGCGGATGCCCAGGATTTTAAAGATGCTATGGCCAATCTGCCTAGCTATGCCAACATCGTGGTTAATGATTATGCAGCACTTGAAGATGCTGATGTGATTATTTCATCCCTTGGAAATATTCAGTTACAGCATAATGCCGGTGAGGACCGTTTTGCTGAATTTCCATTTACCCGAGAAGCTGTTTATCAGGTTTCTCAGGAACTCAAAAAATTGGATTTTAAAGGTATACTCTTGGTTATCTCAAACCCTGTAGATGCCGTATCAGCCCTCTATCAAGAGTTCACAGGTTGGCCAAGAGAACGTGTGATTGGGACAGGGACTCTACTTGATACAGCTAGAATGAAGGCAGCGGTAGGAGATGATTTATCAGTCAATCCAAAATCAGTATCCGGCTACAATCTTGGCGAACATGGGAATTCCCAATTTACAGCCTGGAGTCAAGTCAAGGTCAAAGGTCAAGATATTACAGCATTGACCAGTGAAGAAGAGCGTCAAAATCTTTTTATGGCTTCTATGAAGGGTGGCCACAAGGTCTTTTATGGTAAGGGCTATACTTCTTATGGCATTGCCAGTGCGGCTCTTCGTTTGGTATCTATTATCCTTTCGGATGCTCAAGAAGAAGTGGCGGTATCTAGCTATCAAGCAGCCTATCAGACCTACCTTGGCTATCCAGTTATTTTAGGACGTCAAGGGGTGGTTGCTCCTGTTCACTTGTCTTTGTCGGCTGAGGAAAATCGTCTCTTGGAGGAGTCTGCTAACTTAATTCGGAACCGTGTTCAAGAGGCAGTTGCCTTTCTAAGAGAAAAGTATACTAATACTAGAGAGTGAATATTTTGACAATTCAGTCTATGGTTGGGCTTTAAATTATGGTATAATGAGAGCAACTATAAATTTTTCAGGAGTAACCTATGAAACTAGAAACCAAGGCACAAGGTCTTCATGGCAGCTTGCGTATCCCTGGTGACAAGTCAATCAGTCACCGTTCGATTATGTTCGGAAGTCTTGCTAAAGGTGTGACAACTGTTCGTGATATTTTACGAGGTGAGGATGTCCTCTCAACCATGCAGGTCTTTCGTGATTTGGGTGTGACTATCGAGGATGATGGTGATGTGATTCGCATTCACGGTGTTGGTTTTGATGGTCTCAAGGCTCCTCAAAACAAATTGGACATGGGTAACTCTGGAACATCCATTCGCTTGATTTCAGGTGTGCTCGCTGGTCAAGATTTCGATGTAGAGATGTTTGGGGATGATTCCCTTTCAAAACGCCCTATGGACCGTGTGACCATTCCCTTGCGTCAGATGGGTGTAGAGGTATCAGGTCAGACGGATCGCGATTTGCCACCTTTGAAAATGCATGGTAGCAAGTCTCTTAACCCTATTCATTACCAATTGCCTGTGGCCTCTGCTCAGGTTAAATCTGCCCTTATTTTTGCAGCTCTTCAAGCTGATGGCGAATCTGTTATCATCGAGAAGGAAAAAACACGTAATCATACGGAAGATATGATTCAGCAGTTTGGTGGTCAGCTTCAGGTAGATGGCAAGGAAATTCGTATTTCTGGTGGCCAAACTTTCACTGCTCAAGAAGTTGTGGTCCCAGGTGACATTTCTTCAGCTGCCTTTTGGTTGGTAGCAGGACTTGTGGTACCTAACTCTAAGATTGTCTTGGAAAATGTTGGTATCAATGAGACGCGTACGGGTATCATTGATGTGATCAAAGACATGGGTGGTAAGATTACCCTTTCAGATATTGACCAGGTTGCTAAATCTGCGACAATTACGGTTGAAACTTCAGAACTTAAAGGAACTGAAATTGGTGGAGATATCATTCCACGTTTGATTGATGAACTTCCAATTATCACACTCTTGGCGACACAAGCCCAAGGTAAGACTGTGATTCGTGATGCTGAAGAACTTAAGGTCAAAGAGACTGACCGTATTCAGGTGGTAGCGGATGCCTTGAATGCTATGGGTGCTGATATTGTACCAACTGAGGATGGTATGATTATCACTGGTAAGACGGTTCTTCATGGGGCAGAGGTTAATACCTTGGGTGACCACCGTATTGGTATGATGACAGCTATTGCTGCCCTTTTGGTTCAAGATGGTGAGGTTGACTTGCAACGTGCGGAAGCTATCAATACAAGTTACCCAAGTTTCTTTAGTGACTTGGAAGGATTGCTCCATGGCTAAGGTTTTATTGGGCTTTATGGGAGTTGGTAAGAGTTCCGTCGCCCCATACCTGGATGGTCGTTTCGTGGATATGGATCAGGTCATCGAGGAGAAAATCGGCATGTCCATTGCTGATTTTTTTGCAAAAGAAGGTGAAGCAGCCTTTCGTCAGATTGAGTCTGAGACTTTGGAGGAACTCCTTCAAGAGGGAGATGACGTCATCATCTCTACTGGAGGTGGTGTCGTTGTGACGGAGCGCAATCGTCAGCTCTTGGCGAAAAATCGTAAGCATAACGTTTGGCTCCATGCTTCTTTCGATGTGGTCTATGATCGCATTGAAAAGGATACCAAGAATCAGCGTCCACTTTTTCTCAATCATTCCAAAGAGGATTTTAAGGCTATTTATGACGGTCGAATGGCACTCTATCAAGATTTAGCAGATTTGGTTGTCACAGTTGATAACCGAACGCCAGAAGAAGTAGCAAGGTTTATCAAATGTATGTAGGTTATTTGGGCCCTAGTGGGTCGTTTACGCATAATGCAGCTTTAAAGGCTTTTCCTAAGGCAGAATTGGTTTCTCTAGGTACCATTACCGAGGTTATCAAGTCTTATGAAGAGGGACGTGTGGATTATGCGGTCATTCCGGTGGAAAATTCCATTGAGGGCTCTGTTCATGAGAGTTTAGACTATCTCTTCCATCAGGCCGATATTCGTGCTGTGGCAGAGATTGTTCAGCCCATCAAGCAGCAGTTGATGGCGACGAAACATCATGAGCAAATTGAGAAAATCTTCTCACACCCACAGGCTATTGCCCAAGGGAAAAAGTATATTAAACAGCATTTTCCACATGCCAAGATTGAGACAACAGCCAGTACAGCCTTTGCAGCGCGTTTTGTCGCTGATAATCTAGATCAGCCATATGCGGCTATCGCTCCGCATGCAGCTGCTAAGGAATACGGTCTTCAAATCTTGGCTAAGGATATTCAGGAGATTGAAAAGAATTATACCCGCTTTTGGGTGTTGGGGAACACCGTTCCTGAGATTCCGCTCAATCAGATTGATTGCAAATTAACGCTGGCCTTGACTCTGCCTGACAATATGCCAGGGGCACTTTACAAGGCCTTATCGACCTTTGCCTGGCGAGGCATTGACTTGACCAAGATAGAAAGTCGTCCTTTGAAGACGGTACTTGGCGAGTATTTCTTTATTATTGATTGTGATTATACAAAGGAAAAGTTGGCTCAGTTCGCTCTTGAAGAGCTGACTGCAGTTGGAATTGGATATAAAATCTTGGGTGCTTACCAAGTCTATGAAATTTAAAGGGAAATCTTATGACCAAATCTAACAATGGACCGTTTACGCATCATGAACGGTTACGTTACAGCTATCTTTTAAAAAATCTTGCTCACCTGAATGGACAGCAGGCCTCAGAATTCAATTATCTTCAAGGAAAGTTGGATGCCTATGAAGCTGAGCGGCGGTATCAAGCGCAAAGAGAGGACTATCAAGCAGCATGGCGCCAGCCTTATGACAATCGTTCTGACTACTATCAAGAACGTGATTATGAGTCTGTCAATCAGCTAACTGAGGAAGGTTTGCCCGTCTATCGGGAGGAAGTCGCTCAAAGTAAACCTAAACGTAAAAAGGTTCAAAGACAAGCAACTCCTTCAGCAACGTCGGCTCCAAGGTCCAAGTCGCAAGTAGCCAAGAAGAAGCGACCAAAGAAAAAGAGAAGGCTCAAGAAAGTTGTTAAGCTGGTGCTTAGTTGCTTGAGTCTTGGAGTTGTGTTCTTAGTGATAGCCATGGCCTATCAATTTTACAAGGGAACAGACCTTTCTGCTGCAGGTAATAATGGTAAATCCTATCAGCCTGCCGTAGTTGAGACCTTTAATGGTAAGGATACCAAGGATGGGGTTAATATCCTTATTCTAGGTTCTGACCAGCGAGTTAGCCAAGACTCTACCGATGCCAGAACGGACTCCATCATGGTTGTCAATGTGGGCAATAAAGAAGGTAAGATTAAGATGGTTAGCTTTATGCGAGATACCTTGGTCAATATCAAGGGGGCTTCAGAAACCGACTATTCTCAAGACTTGAAACTTAATACGGCTTTCAATATTGGTGAGCAAAATAATCATCAAGGGGCAGAACTCATGCGTGAGACCCTCAAACGAAACTTTGACATTGATATTAAGTACTATGCCATGGTTGACTTTGAAACCTTTGCGACAGGGGTCGATACCCTCTTCCCGAATGGTGTGGAAATCAATGCGAAGTTTGCGACCATTGATGGTAAAAAAGTGTCATCAGTACAAGTCCCAGATGATTTGAAGATGGACAAGAATGGTCATGTGCCAAATCAAACCATTAAAGTTGGTAAGCAGGATATGGATGGTCGCACCCTACTGAATTATGCTCGTTTCCGTAAGGATGACGAGGGAGATTATGGCCGTACCAAGCGCCAGCAACAAGTGATGCAGGCTGTTATGAAGCAGCTTAAGAATCCACTTAATCTCTTCAATGGACCTGAGGCTTTGGGGAAGGTTTACTCACTGACCTCAACCAATATGAGTATGACTGATATGTTGGATTTGGGACTTTCAAATGCTGGTAGTTTCAAAAAAGGGATTAATTCGCAAACCATTCCTTCGGATGGTGATTGGATTGACAGTTATGATTTGTATGGCGGTCAAGGGATTGAAATTGATTTTGATAACTATCAGTCAAAATTAAAAGAACTAGGATTTAGATAAGAAAACAAAGCAGGTTCACACTGAACCTGCTTGTTTTTTGGTATTAAGAGCTTGTATAAGCGCCTTGTATAAGAGTTTTAGAAAATGATAGAGCAAATAGGTCATGATGACAAGAACGAAGGCGAACTCTACCTTATAAACCAATTGGGTAGCTGGATAGACTAGTCCAAGACTGGTAGTGGCTGCCTTAAAAGCATTGACACTATTGACCAAGGGAAAGCTAAAAGCTGCAAAAAGTGGCATAAAGCCTTTTCTAACCAGTTTTACGAAGAGATCAAGAGCATAGAAAAAGAATGCTTGCGAGAATAAGAGTAGGGCAAGTAAAATAATAGTTGCAGGTCTTTGATTACTTTTGATTGAGCTGGTAATGAGAAGGGCCAGAGGTGCTGCTAAAATAGCAAGTATAGGTCGATAGAGGTGAGGGATGACTATCTGTCTCATTCTCCACAAAACAAGTGGAAAGAGGGCTAGAGTCGCTAATGCCGTTACTCCCAGAATAAGTCCCTTGATGCTAGTTGGAACACTAGCTGGTACTGTCACAAGACTGATAGCAGGTCCAACGTAGATCACGAACCAGCTTGGAAAGACTTGGTTCAAAGATAGTGGGCGCATAAAACGCAGACTGAAAAAAATAATATAGGCAATATAAAGTCCAAGGATCCCAACCCAAGTCACACTTAAGCCTATTTGAGCTAGTGGAAGACGGCTGGCAAAGAGAAAGGCAGCCATAAAGTAGCTAGCAAAGGCCGAAGCAATGACTGGATTGTGCAAATCTTCCCTTACTTGTTCAAAGCCAAGAATCAAGCGTCCTAGTATAAGCATAAAACCTATACTTGCCAGAAACCAAATGCCCTGAGCAATCAGGGCATAGTGGTTTATTTGATTGGATAAACTAAAGAGGGCAAGAACTAGACTAGATAGGGCCAAGGGAATTTTCTTAAAAAATACCTTCATTGGTCTACCAGCCTTTCTAGCTAGCTGCAAGAATGTGACGAAGCTGTACCGCACTCGGAGATACAATTGGAAGGAAGACGCCTTCATTCCAACGACGGATAAAGCTTGACTCTGATTCTTTCAAATAGCCACGACCACCACTAGCCTGAAGTTCGAGGAGCAGGCTGTTGGCTACGACGTCGACAATATCGATACGCAATTGGAAAAGTTCACGTGGTTTTTCAATGAAATAATTAGCATCATTAAGACCCGCAAAGAGTTGGTCTTGAATAGCAAGAAGATTTCCACGTGTTGCTTCAAATTCCTCACGAAGAACGCTACGGTTACTGTTTAGACTAGCTTCAACCTCATCAAGAGAACGTTGTGCCAAACCAAAGGCAAGACCAAACTGGAAGCCAAGGAAGTTCGGACGTGTTTTGGCAATATAGTCTGTACCTTCTTTTGAAAGGACCCAATTAGGATCTAACTTAACGTGATCAAAAGTAAGAGAGGCAGTGTTAGCACCTTGAAGGGAAACAAATTCCAAATCTTCAGAACGGCTGAGGCCCTCAGCTTCAGATGGAATGGTGATAATCCAAGGTTGGCTACCATCTTTAAAGTCAGCAGCAAAAAGAGCAGCGAATTTATCAGAACGTAGGTTAGTCACCCAAGGCAAACGACCATCAAGATAGTAGTCATCACCTTCTTGGCTGAGGGTCACATTCAATTCTTCAATTTCAGACAAGAATTTGACCGCATTTGACAAACCAGTTCCACCTGCACGCTCACCCGTATATAATTCTTTCAACCAGGTTTCACGAGGGTAAGCATTGTCACTGGCTAGGATATAGTCGATGAAGGTACGGTGCCCCCAAGAAATGAAAGAAGCTGTCAAAGAATGTTGTGCCAATTCATTAAGCACATCAACAACTTGAGTAGGTCCACCACCTAGACCATCAAACTCAGCAGGTACGCCGATTTTAAAGACATTGTTTTCAGCGATTTTTTCAAGAAGCTGGTCTGCAATTGGACCAGATTCTTGGTCGATGAGATCAGCATTGGTGTCTAACCAAGTAAGGAATTCTTTTGAAAAATATGACATAGGCTTAGGTCCTCCTCTAGTTTATCAGTTTATCTTTACATTAAGCGTATTCTTGAAGTTCAGGGTTAATCGGTGTTTGTGCGAGATTGTTAGCGTAGTTACACAAGCTAGCAAGGCTGACACCCAAGATAACGTCAAGGGCATTTTGAGCAGTATAACCAGCTTCCAAGAAGTCATTGTAGGCTTCGTCACCAACAGCACCTTTGGTATTAATCACGGCAATAGTGAATTTCGCAAGGGTATCAAGTTTTGGATCGTCTTCGATTGGTGTACGGTTACGAAGGGCTTCCAAAAGTTGAGGTGTCATTTGGATTTGCTTGATTGAAAAGGCTGTGTGACCTGCCACACAGAAGGCACATCCATTAGTAACAGCAGCTGTAATTTGAACAACCTCACGTTCAGTTGGTGTCAATGAATTGCGACGGTTGATTTCACCGACAGTACGGTAAGTTTCAAGCGCAGTTGGCGCATTAGCAAGGAGACCAATCAAGTTTGGAATGTATCCCCCATTGGCATCTTTGACTGTTTGAAGGACGTCTTTGACTTCTTCTGGTGCAGTTTCGATTGTATGAATGGTAATATCTGGCATGATTATTCTCCTTTAGATAGAAACGACATCTAGCAAGTTGCTGAGTCGTTTAATTTTTTGTCATGGACCTATGATAGCACTGTATGACTTTTCTGAAAAATCTATATTATTTATGGCCAGCCATAAATTTAATTTATATGTGCTATAATGGAGGGTAGTAAAAGGCTTTTGAAGGTATGTTTAAGCCCCATAAAAGTAAAGAAAGTTGAATTATGTTAAATAAAAACGCTATTGTAGAAGTTGAAATTGTCGATTTGACACATGAAGGAGCAGGTGTTGCCAAGGTGGACGGCTTTGTCTTTTTCGTGGATAATGCCCTTCCAGGTGAAGTCATCAAGATGCGCGTGCTTAAGCTCAAGAAAAATATCGGCTTTGGTAAGGTTGAGGATTATGTGACCCTTTCACCAAATCGTAATCAGGATATTGATGCGACCTACCTCCGTTCAGGGATTGCTGATTTTGGCCATATGACCTACGAGGAGCAGCTCAAGTTCAAGCGTAAACAAGTTGTGGACAACCTCTATAAGACAGCAGGTATCTCAGACGTAGAGGTCGCTGAAACATTGGGGATGGAGACGCCTTACGCCTACCGTAATAAGGCGCAAGTGCCCGTTCGCCGTGTTAAAGGTCAGCTTGAAACAGGTTTCTACCGCAAGAATTCTCACGACTTGATTCCAATTGAAGATTTCCTCATCCAAGACAAGGAAATTGATAAACTCATTGTCTTTGTCCGTGATCTTCTTCGCCGCTATGACCTCAAACCTTATGATGAGAAGGAGCAGACAGGGTTAATTCGTCATTTGGTGGTTCGTCGTGGCCACTATTCAGGTCAGATGATGCTGGTCTTTGTAACGACTAGACCAAAAATTTTCCGTATTGACCAAGTCATTGCTAAGATTACGGAAGCCTTCCCAAATGTTGTTTCTATCATCCAAAACATCAACGATAAGAACACTAACGCCATCTTTGGCAAGGAGTTCCGCACCCTTTATGGCCAAGACACTATCACAGACAGTATGTTGGGCAATGACTATGAGATATCTGCCCAGTCTTTCTATCAGGTTAACACCGAGATGGCTGAAAAACTCTATCAAACAGCCATTGACTTCTCAGATCTAAACAGCGACAGCATTGTAATTGATGCCTATTCAGGAATCGGGACAATCGGTTTGTCATTTGCAAAACAGGTCAAGGAAGTCTACGGCGTTGAAGTCATCGAAACAGCCGTCGAAGATGCCAAGAAAAATGCAGAACGCAACGGCATTACAAATGCCCACTATGTGGCTGACTCAGCTGAAAATACCATGGCCAAGTGGAGCAAGGATGGCATCAAACCAGATATTATCATTGTGGACCCACCACGCAAGGGCTTGACAGAAAGCTTCATCAAAGCCAGCGTCGCCATGCAATCTGAGAAGATTACCTACGTCTCATGTAACCCAGCAACCATGGCGCGTGATATCAAACGCTATCAAGAATTGGGCTATGAATTGAAAAAAGTACAGCCAGTGGATCTTTTTCCGCAAACGCATCATGTAGAGTGTGTGAGTTTATTGGTAAAACGCAGTTAAACATCTCGCTTTTACATTTCAAGGCGAGATGCTTCAAAGCTCCACTGGAGCTTTGAACTCCCACAGACGCATCATGTTGAGGCAGTATCACTTTTGTCCAAACTCGATGTCGATAAGCATATAGACGTTGAAATTGAGCTGGATGAGCTTGATTTGACCAGTGCTGAAAGTAAGGCAACATATGCTCAAATCAAAGAATATGTTTGGAATAAATTTGAATTATAAGTTCCGACATTATATATTGCACAGATAAAAAGGAAATGTGGAATAGAATTACGAGAACATTACAACAAGTCTAAAAAGGAGAAACAAATTATTCCACAGTGTACACCTGAAAAAGAAGAAGCTATCATGGATGCCTTGAGACACTTCAAAATGATTGAATAGAAAAGAATGACAGCATATGACTTTCTGCATTTATGACATTCCTACTTGGTATAGGAACAGCTATTATTCCTTTCTTGCAAGGTATCAATGAGAAAATAGGCTCAATATAAAGATTGATAGGATCATTTTTATATTTAAAGGAGCGTTGAAATGATTGATAAAAGCAATAAAAAATTTTGGGATAAATTTGCTAAGCTATATGCTCCTTTCATGAAAAAAGACAAAGGAGTATATGATAAAGTTTGCGAATACATTCGTCCTCATTTGAATAAAGACATGGAGGTGCTTGAACTTGCTTGTGGCTCAGGACAATTATCGTTTAATCTTTCAAAGCATACGAAAAGTTGGATTGGCACAGATTTTTCCGAACAAATGATTAAGGAAGCTAAAAAGCGTGGGGAATACGAAAATCTTACATTTGAAACAGCCGATGCAGTAGCATTATCCTATTCGCATGAAAAATTTGATTGTGTGTTAATTGCTAATGCACTTCATATTATGCCTAAACCGGATGAGGCGATGAAAGAAATATATAGGGTGTTAAAACCTAATGGGACTTTGTTCGCCCCCACTTTTCTATGGAAAGAGGGAAAACAAAGAAAAATGATAAAAAGTTTGATGTCTATTTTAGGATTTAAGATGTATCAAGAATGGGATAAAAAGGAATTTGAAGATTTTATTAAAGAATATGGATTTTCAGTAGTTGAAATGAAATTGGCACATGGAGGTCTTGCACCGATTGGTGTGATGATTGCTCAAAAAGTGGCTTAACAGATTCTATTCTTATGATTTAAAAAATTTCATCAAAATGGTAACCAAAGGCGATAGAAAAACTATCGTCTCAGAACGTAGACAAACCCTACTAGGAATAGAAAAATTGTCATTTTGTCGGTTGGGTACCACTTAGCGAAAACTCTTAGGAATGCTGTTTTAGCGCTATTCTTAAGAGTTTTTCTCTTTTTCTAGTAAAAGAAAAAGACTGAAGAAAATTGGGCACTGCACCCATAAAATGAGACAAAAGAAAACACTCCTGTTGAAATCTGGTAAACTAGAAACAGGAGTGTTTTGTTATGGTCAAAAAAGCATATTCAGTAGAAACTAAGCTAGCCTGTATCGAAATGAAGAAGGCAGGTAAATCAAATAAAGTTATCATGGACACCCTCGGCATCAAAAATGTTAGTCAGGTCAAGACTTGGTGGCAATGGTATCAGAATGATGAATTGTACCGTTTCCACCAACCTGTGGGGAAACAATATACTTATGGTAAAGGGATGAAACAGTTATCCAAAGTAGAACAGTTACGTTTGCAGGTAGAATTACTAAAAAAGTATCAGAGCTTGGTAAGAGAATCGACAAAGTAAGTCTTATCAAGCTAGTGGAAGAGTATAAGAAAACGTTCCCTGTATCGATTATTTTAGAATGTTTCGGCGTCAAACGCTCAACCTTTTACCGCTGGAAACAGGAGTGTAAGAATTCTCAGAAAAGAGATGAAATAGCAGATAAAATCGAACAACTCTGTATGAAAAATCACTTTATTTACGGCTATCGAACTATTACTCGCTTGCTCAAAAAAGTGTATAAGCTCGTCGTTAATCGCAAGAAAGTCTATCGCATCATGAAGGAAAAGGGCTGCCTTTGCCGTGTTCGTCCCAAGAAGGGACCTAAATTAGGGAAGCCTTACCATGTAACAGACAATAAGATGGATCGTGATTTCCAGGCAGACAAGCCTATGGAGAAACTTGTCACAGACATCACCTACCTCTATTTTGAAAACTGTAGACTTTATCTATCTTCGATCATGGATCTCTATAATCGTGAAATTGTAGCTTATACCATCTCCGAGTGCCAAGATACGGACTTCGTGCTCGACACACTTAATCAACTTGAGCTACCTCAAGGAGCACTTTTACACAGCGACCAGGGCTCTGTCTACACCTCAAAAGCCTACTATCAGGCTTGTACAGAAAAAGGCATCACCCGCTCCATGTCCCGAAAAGGAACACCAGCAGATAATGCCTGTATCGAATGGTTCCATTCTGTTCTCAAGTCTGAAACCCTTCTATCTCCATAAGTGGAGAAACCTAACTAAAGATAGTATAACAGATATTGTTAAAAATTACATCATATTTTATAATGAAACTAGAATTCAACAGAAATTAAATGACCAGTCTCCTGTAGAGTACAGAAAACTAGTCGCATAAGAGGTTTTTCTCTTGTCCCATTATTGGGGTGCAGTGCCCCTTGGTGACAGGGCTTTTTTACTGGTTTCAAAACTATAATTTTTTAATTGACAGTTTGTCAGTAAAGTAGTATAACTTATAATCAGGAGGGATAAAATGCGAGATGTAAAAGATCCGGAAATTCGACGGGCAGAGATTATGGATGCTGCTATGCTCCTCTTTATGGAGAAAGGATATACGAACACAACAACTCAGGATATAGTTGATAAAGTAAATATATCACGAGGTTTGTTATATTATCATTTTAAGAATAAAGAAGATATTCTATATTGTCTTGTTGAACGTTATTCAGAGAAATTACTGAGAGATATTCATGTGATTGTCTATGATGAGGATAAAACTGCTATTGAAAAAATAAGAGCCTTTATAGATGCCACAATAATCTCTACAGATAACGTTTCAGCGGAGGGAACTGAGTTACAAAAGACGGTTGATCTTGAAGAGAATCGTTATATGTTAGATAAGTTATCCCATAAGCTCATTGAAAAACTGACTATATATTTTGAGAGGATAATAAATCAAGGCATCTCAGAAAAAGTATTTTCTGTAAAATATCCATCAGAAACAGCAGAATTTCTGATGACAGCCTATGTTTTTGTTTCAAATAACATAGGTATAAAAACTTCAAAGAAAGAACCTGTCAAAGATTACTTGAATGCATTTAAGATAATGCTGGAACAAAATCTAAATACAAAAGGACTCTTTAGCAATTAAAAAAAATAGAATGTTTGTAAAGAGAACTATGTACCGATAGCTAAATCAAAACAAGCTATCGGTATTATTTCAAAATATAACTGACAAATTGTCAATAGAGGTGAAAATATGTTAGAGATAAAGAATTTTAGTAAAAGTTATGGGGACAAGAAGGTTGTGGATAACCTATCTATTTCAGTACAGCCTGGAGATATTTATGGTTTTATTGGAGCAAATGGTGCAGGCAAAACGACAACGATAAAGGCAGTTGTCGGTATCCATGATTTTGAAGACGGAAGTATAATTATCAACGGTCATTCTATTAAAGAAGAACCTGTTATTTGTAAAAAAATGATGGCGTATATCCCAGATAATCCAGATTTGTATGAACATATGACAGGACTTCAATATATTAATTTTATTGCTGACTTGTTTGAAATTCCTACAAAAATACGCAAGGAGAGAATACAAAAATACGGTGATTTATTTGATATGACTGATCATCTTTCGGGGATTATTTCTTCATATTCACATGGAATGAAGCAACGAACAGCCATTATTTCTGCACTTGTACATTCTCCCAAACTGTTGATTTTAGATGAACCTTTTGTTGGGCTAGATCCCAAAGCAACTTTCCTACTAAAGAAAATTATGCATGAGTGTGTTTCAGATGGAGGTGCTATTTTCTTTTCAACCCATGTATTGGATGTTGCGGAAAAATTATGTAATAAGATTGCCATTATCAAAAATGGAAAGTTAATTGCAAGTGGCAATACAGGAGACGTCAAAGGTGATGAATCATTGGAGGCATTTTTCATGGAGGTGCAGAACAATGAGTAACATTTGGATACTGCTTAAAGCGCAATTGATTAATTTCTTTCCTATTAACGAGATTAGAGATTCACGAAATAAAAAACAAAGTTCAATGGCTATTGCGAGTTTTGGCATAATAACTCTTTCCTTATTTTGCTTTGTTTATAATATAATAACAGCGAAAACATTGGTACACGTCGGACAGCAGAACTTGATTCCAGCATATATGGTATCTGTCTCAAGTTTTTCAATATTATTTTTGACAGTATTTTATTCGAATGGCATTTTATTTGGCAGTCGAGATATGGAAATTCTCCAATCCTTACCTGTTAAAAGTTCGTATATTATCACCAGCAAGTTCATGTTTATGTACTTATTGAATTTTTTAATAGGCTTGATGTTTATGCTTCCGGGTGGAATTATATGGGGCTTTAACGGAAGTTTAAACCTCCTACAGATTATATTGTATTTTACTTCTATAATTTTTGCCCCTTTGATCCCCATGTGTATAGCGGCATGCATGGGACTCGTTATTGTTGTCGCTTCATCTTTTTTTAAAAGAAAAAATGTTATCTCTCTTATTTTTTCATTTGCGATGCTAGGTATAATTGGATATTTTGCATTATCAGCTTTGCAATCAGGTGATGAAAGTAGTATTGGGGTTACTCTGGCTAAGCAAATTACTGGACTGTATCCAATTTCTAGACTATTTATGTCATACTACAATTTTCCAATGTACTATGGGATGGGATTTTATATAGTTCTTTCAATAGTCGTCTTTTATCTATTTGTCAAAATTGCTTCGTTGAAGTATGGACTACTTAATACACTTGCCAATACAAAATCAAGTTATGCTAATGACAAAGTATCTTATGAAAGAAAATCGGTATTTTTTTCCTTGTATCAAAAAGAGCTTGGACGATTTTTAAGTTCTTATATGGCAGTCTTGAATGCTGGGCTTGGAGTGATTCTTTTATGTGTCTTTAGTATATGTTTCCTGTTTAATTCTGTCGGTCAAATAGGAAATTCAGCAGGAATTGAAAATATAAATGAGTATCTTTCAAACTTAGCTCCCGTCTTTATTGCATCTATGCTTTCACTCAGTTGTCCAGCAGCTTCATCTATATCTTTAGAAGGTAAAAATATTTGGATTTTGAAAAGTTCTCCAGTTGAAGTGAAAACGATTTTAAATGCTAAGATAGCTGTCAACCTTACACTTCATTTGATTGGATATATGATTTCTGTATCTGTATTTATGCTGAAACTTGATATGAGTCCTATTCAAGTTATGAATCTAGTTATTGTTCCTATATGTTACTCCCTTTTTATAATGGTAATCGGAATTTCATTAAATAAAATATATCCTAACTATGATTGGGACAGTGAGATGATAGTCGTCAAACAAAGTCTACCTGTTATTGTGACTGGAATTATTGGTATGATTGTACTTATTACGCCTATTTTGCTTAATTGGGTGTTAAATATTCCGATTACATTTGTTTTGCAGGTAGTATCAGTAGTTTTATTGGTTATTACAATGGTTGTTTATATAACAATGAGCAAGTCGAATTTTATCTAGTTAAAGGAGGAAAATAAGATGAAAAACAGACTGACAAAAGATATTTTGGTGTTGCTAGGGATGACAGTCATAATGGTTGTTATTTGTAGTTTTCTCCCAGAGGAAGTTCCTATCCATTTCAATGCAAAAGGTGTTGCAGATATGTTTGCAAATAAATACTATCTTCTACTAGCTACAGTCATCCCCTATTCTGCGTATTGGAAGTTTGTTAGGGAAAGTGATAGTAAAAAGATTAAATGAAACACCATCTATATTTACAAATTGCATCAAAATTAAGAACGACTATTTTAAGAGGTGATTATGCACCTGAACAACAAATTCCTTCAATAAGGAGATTAGCAGAAAACGAGAAGTGTAATCCGGCAACTGTCCAAAAAGCAATGAAAGTTCTCGAAGAACAGAATTTGGTTATTAGCTGTGGAACATTAGGATATTTTGTCATAGCAAGCGAGCAAGAAATAAAGGAGTTAAGATATCAAGAATCTAACAAGCTAGTGAAAATTTTGTTTGAAAAACTTGGTGAGCTAGGCTTTTCAGAAGATGAGATTGTCAATTTATTTTTTAGAAAAGATGCTTAGAAGAAGTTGAATGGAAATATATTAGGATTATTTGTGAAAGTATAGAAAAGCCTTGATTTTAAGGCTTTTTTGTTTTTTGTGATAGAATATAGGTAGTTATAATCGAGAGCAACTAAGAAGCAGTAAAAATATTACTCATTAAATAATCAAGCTAGCGTAGACGAACTGGATAGGTTACTAGTGAAAACTGCAAAAAGTGTTGTGAAATGAATCGGAGAGTGCTTGATGAATTTTAGTAGTAAGATAGCCATAAATAAAGGCTGGTCAGATGATAAAAAATATTATGTGACAGATCAAAATCAGCAAAAATATTTCTTGCGTGTTTCTGATAAGGAGAAGTTAGATTCTAAAAGATTTGAATTTGATATGATGGAGAAAGTAGCTTCTCTTGGAGTTCCGATGTGTAAACCGATTAGCATAGAACTCTGCGATGACGAAGTACATTCTTTACATGAATGGATAGACGGAAAAGATGCTCGAGAAACCATTTTAACTTATTCGAAAGAACAACAATATACTTATGGAGTAGAAGCAGGAAGAATCCTTCAAAAAATTCATTCACTCCCTGTTACAGAAGTTCGTGAAGATTGGGAGGTCTTTTATAATCGAAAAATTGATGACAAAATCTCCAAATACAAAGAATGTCCCGTTCAATATGAAAATGGTCAGATTTTTATTGATTTTTTAAATGCAAATCGAGAATTGTTAAAAGATAGACCTCAGGTTTTCCAACATGGAGATTATCATATCGGGAATTTCATGATTGGTGAAGATCGTAAAATTTATGTCATTGACTTTGATAGATTTGATTTTGGAGATCCTTGGGAGGAATTCAATCGAATTGTATGGTCTGCTCAAGTCTCTCCCTCTTTTGCGTCAGGTATAATAGATGGATATTTTGATTATAAGGTTCCGGATTTATTTTGGAAGCTTCTCGCTATCTATATTCTAAATAATATAGTTGGTGCTTTGCCATGGTCTGTTCCTTACGGAATCGAAGAAATAGCAGTAATGCAAAATCAAGCTAAGGAAATTTTAGAATGGTATGATGGTATGAAGCAAATCATTCCTAGTTGGTACTTGAACAAGAAGACTGAATAATATAAACGTTGGAATTTCAATTTGGGGAAAAGCATATTACGATTACTTGATAATATTATTTCGAATTTAAATCACTATAAATACTTGTACAGAATTTAGTAGTTTCAGATTTTGAAACTTAGAATATTCTGAGGGGTAAAATTGCATGAAAGAATATATTTTAAGTTTGGAAAAAGAATTTTCTTTAATAGAAAATGGGTTTAAAGTAGAAGAGAATAGAGCACTTGTTGATTATAAATCAAACGACAATGCATATAATAAAGAGTTAGCATTTTTAGCCTTTAAATCAAATGTATACCAAGTTAGAATGTTCAGTGTATTTCTCTTTGGTTATTTATCATCAGATGAAGAAATCTTGAGATTTATGCGAGATGAAGTTTCTAAAGATGATAATTGGAGAGTTCAGGAAGTATTAGCAAAGGCATTTGATGAATTTTGTAAGCAAACAGGCTATGAAAAATCCCTTCCAATTATTGATGAATGGTTAATAAATAATAATCCTAATACAAGGAGAGCAGTAACAGAAGGATTAAGAATATGGACAAGCAGACCATATTTTAAAGATAATCCAAACGAAGCTATCAGACGAATTGCAGCATTAAAAGATGATTCCAGTGAATATGTTAGAAAATCAGTTGGCAATTCTTTGAGGGATATTAGCAAAAAATTTCCAGAGTTGATTAAAATTGAGCTTGATGGTTGGGATATTAATAGTAAAGAGATTCAAAAAGTTTACAAGTTAGCAAGTAAATTTATTAAGTGACAATTATCAGCTATAAAGTTTGAAAAATGCCTAACTATAAAATATTTTCATTCTATAGTATAATTTTAAACAACAACTCAATCACTTTCGTTCTATAATATAGAAGTTTGCTAGCACCACACGTCGAATGTGTAAGCTTGTTAGTGAAACGTAGCTAATCCTCAAAAGGTTCTTCGAACCTTTTGAGTCCACAAACGCATCACGTTGAGTGTGTGGCATTGCTTGTGAGAGCTGAGGCATCAGCGAAGTAGAAATAGATGTTCGGCCCATGAATTGTACACCCAAGAAAACGAGTAAGGTGAAGTGTGATTAGCTGCGTGCTAGTGCAAAAGGAATGCCCAACATATTAATCTAATATAAGTATTAAAACGGTGTAGACAAATGCAAATTTTGGAGGTATAGATTATGGCTTCAAGTAAAGAGTATTTAGATTTCATTTTAGAACAACTATCTGAGTTGGAAGAAATAACATATAAAGCAATGATGGGTGAATATATTATTTATTATCGCGGGAAAATTGTTGGTGGGATTTATGATGATAGGTTTTTAGTGAAGCCTGTTAAATCTGCAATAGCATATATGCCAAATGCAAAATATGAGTTGCCGTATGATGGAGCAAAGGAAATGCTATTGGTAGATGATGTTGACAACAAAGAATTTTTAACCGGCTTATTCAATTCAATTTATGATGAGTTACCTGCACCAAAACCGAAGAAAAAGAAATAATCAAATTCGAATTTGTGGAGAGGATTTGAATGAAAAATGCCGTTATATATGTTCATGGTAAGGGTGGTAATGCAGAAGAAGCTAATCACTATAAACAATTTTTGATGACAGCTTTGAAATCATTGGATTTGATTACAAATCATTGAACCCGTGGGATGCTAAAATCGAGTTTATAAATTATTTGCGAAACAATAATAACAATAAATATTTTAAGAAGTGGGTTGTTGATGGAAATACTAGAGGTTATGGAAAACAGGAAAAATTATATTGAGTTGCTATTATTGGCAGATGAGCAGGAGGATATGATAGACCGTTATATTGATAAGGGTAAAATGTATGTACTTGATGATAATGGTATTAAATGTGAGTGTGTTGTAATCGATGTGGGAAATGGCGTACTTGAAATTAAGAATATTGCGACAGTGCCGGAATATCAAGGCAAAGGTTACGCGAAAGCCATGATTGATTTTATTATCACGAAATACAGAGAAGAGTATTCTACTCTGCAGGTAGGAACGGGCGATAGTCCAATGACGATTCCGTTTTATGAAAAGTGTGGGTTTGTGCGATCACATATCGCCCCGAACTTCTTTACAGACAATTATGACCATCCAATATATGAAGGTGGCATTCAGTTGGTAGACATGGTTTATTTGCGGAGATCTTTCTAAATCCCAGTTTGTCTAACTGAATATTAAACTGTTTAAGACACTTACTTATTTCGAAGACGGGAAATGCTAAGGATGTGGATATGTTTCCAATGACTGCGCATGTTGAGGCGGTAAGTTTGCTAGTCAAGGAGTAAAACGACGAAGATTAGCATTTACTTCCGCCCATGCGATAGCTGTCCGTGATTGACAAGTGCTAGCACGCAGACAGAACGGAGATAGCGAACCGCTGAGTGTGTCGCTCTGCTCGTAAAAGCTTAGAAACCTTTGAACGAAAGGGATAATGAAAGCCTTGATTGCAAGGCTTTTTGCTTTATGGTGGGTAAGTATCAGAGTGAGAAAATTTTTGGAATGAGTAGAAGTGATAGCTAGAAATTATCAGATTCTATTTCCATTTACCCTGTGGGTACGTGTTTGTTTCCATTGACAAGGAGTTTGTGGGAATAGAAATGTACCCACCTTGTTTGAATCAAGTGAAGTGTAGTTGAAGGAAATCTGTTGAAAGCAATACTTCATTTTACCGAATAAGTAATAATTTAGGCAACTTCAAATCGATTAAAAAAAACTATTTTAAAGGTTAAGAGTAGACAAAAATTGTCCACTCTTTTTTGCAAACTCAATTTATCAATAAATGAAATGAGGGAATGTAAAATGAAATATTTTGAGGTTGAGTTAGAAAATCCTGATGAATTTTTAAAACTACAAACAGAAGATTTTGTGAAAGCTAATCGCTTGCTACTAAGGAAGATAATCCAGAGCGTTACAGTCTATGAAGAAAACTTCGTCATATCCTTTAAATCTGGCATCGAATTGGAAGTATGAGTCTCATTCCATAACTTTTATATTGAACATATCATCTTGTTGTGTTATACTATAAATTGATATAAACAAAGATGTAGGAGGAACCGAAACTATGACAGCCTCAATGCGTTTAAGATAAGCTGGCAATAAAAAAAGCAGAATCTATACCCGATGATAGGCTTTTTTGTTGTGCTTATTTATACGATATTGAGCATTCATTAGTTACGGTGAGGATATTGGTTATTTAACTATACCTTTATTTAACTATGTCTTTAATATGAATGTTTCCAAATTGTATGTATGCAGACCAAAAGCCACATTGTGGGGTTTGGCCTGCATTTTTTATTGCCTAGAATGCTATTCAAAATAGAAATTCAAGCAAAATAATATGCAGGAGATAATATAAATGGAAAAATACAACAATTGGAAACGAAAATTTTATGCAATATGGGCAGGGCAAGCAGTATCATTAATCACTAGTGCCATCCTGCAAATGGCGATTATTTTTTACCTTACAGAAAAAACAGGATCTGCGATGGTCTTGTCTATGGCTTCATTAGTAGGTTTTTTACCCTATGCGATTTTGGGACCTGCCATTGGTGTGCTAGTGGATCGTCATGATAGGAAGAAGATAATGATTGGTGCCGATTTAATTATCGCAGCAGCTGGTGCAGTGCTTGCTATTGTTGCATTCTGTATGGAGCTACCTGTCTGGATGATTATGATAGTATTGTTTATCCGTAGCATTGGAACAGCTTTTCATACCCCAGCACTCAATGCGGTTACACCACTTTTAGTACCAGAAGAACAGCTAACGAAATGCGCAGGCTATAGTCAGTCTTTGCAGTCTATAAGCTATATTGTTAGTCCGGCAGTTGCAGCACTCTTATACTCCGTTTGGGATTTAAATGCTATTATTGCCATCGACGTATTGGGTGCTGTGATTGCATCTATTACGGTAGCAATTGTACGTATACCTAAGCTGGGTAATCAAGTGCAAAGTTTAGAACCAAATTTCATAAGGGAGATGAAAGAAGGAGTTGTGGTTCTGAGACAAAACAAAGGATTGTTTGCCTTATTACTCTTAGGAACACTATATACTTTTGTTTATATGCCAATCAATGCACTATTTCCTTTAATAAGCATGGAACACTTTAATGGAACGCCTGTGCATATTTCTATTACGGAAATTTCCTTTGCATTTGGGATGCTAGCAGGAGGCTTATTATTAGGAAGATTAGGGGGCTTCGAAAAGCATGTATTACTAATAACAAGTTCATTTTTTATAATGGGGACCAGTTTAGCCGTTTCGGGAATACTTCCTCCAAATGGATTTGTAATATTCGTAGTTTGCTGTGCAATAATGGGGCTTTCGGTGCCATTTTATAGCGGTGTGCAAACAGCTCTTTTTCAGGAGAAAATTAAGCCTGAATATTTAGGACGTGTATTTTCTTTGATCGGAAGTATCATGTCACTTGCTATGCCAATTGGGTTAATTCTTTCTGGATTCTTTGCTGATAAAATCGGTGTAAATCATTGGTTTTTACTATCAGGTATTTTAATTATTGGCATTGCTATAGTTTGCCAAATGATAACTGAGGTTAGAAAATTAGATTTAAAATAAACAATATTGGAGGAATATTTATGTATCTTATTTTCATGTAACTCTTCCTGCTAAAATCGCAGGGTTTTCCCTGCATACAAGCAAATGAAAGCATGCGATTATAGACAGGAGGAAATGTTATGGAATTAATATTAAAAGCAAAAGACATTCGTGTGGAATTCAAAGGACGCGATGTTTTAGATATAAATGAATTAGAAGTATATGATTATGACCGTATTGGTTTAGTAGGAGCAAATGGTGCTGGAAAAAGCACTTTACTCAGGGTACTTTTAGGAGAATTAACTCCCCCAGGATGTAAAATGAATCGTCTGGGTGAACTTGCCTATATTCCCCAGTTGGACGAAGTAACTCTGCAGGAGGAAAAAGATTTTGCACTTGTAGGCAAGCTAGGTGTTGAGCAATTAAATATACAGACTATGAGCGGTGGTGAAGAAACAAGGCTTAAAATAGCACAGGCCTTATCGGCACAGGTTCATGGTATTTTAGCGGATGAACCTACGAGCCATTTAGACCGTGAAGGAATTGATTTTCTAATAGGACAGCTAAAATATTTTACAGGTGCACTGTTAGTTATTAGCCATGACCGCTATTTTCTTGATGAAATAGTAGATAAAATATGGGAACTGAAAGATGGCAAAATCACTGAGTATTGGGGAAACTATTCTGATTATCTTCGTCAGAAAGAGGAAGAACGTAAGAGCCAAGCTGCAGAATACGAACAATTTATTGCGGAACGTGCCCGATTGGAAAGGGCTGCGGAGGAAAAGCGAAAACAGGCTCGTAAAATAGAACAGAAGGCAAAAGGTTCTTCAAAGAAAAAAAGTACTGAAGACGGAGGGCGTTTAGCTCATCAAAAATCAATAGGAAGTAAGGAAAAAAAGATGTATAATGCTGCTAAAACCCTAGAGCACAGGATTGCGGCCTTAGGAAAAGTAGAAGCTCCGGAAGGCATTCGCAGAATTCGTTTCAGGCAAAGTAAAGCATTGGAGCTCCATAATCCATACCCTATAGTCGGTGCAGAAATTAATAAAGTATTTGGGGATAAGGCTCTGTTTGAAAATGCATCTTTTCAAATTCCGTTAGGAGCAAAAGTGGCGTTAACTGGTGGTAATGGAATCGGAAAAACAACTTTAATCCAAATGATCTTAAACCATGAAGAAGGAATTTCTATTTCGCCTAAGGCAAAAATAGGTTACTTTGCACAGAATGGTTACAAGTACAACAGTAATCAGAATGTTATGGAGTTTATGCAGAAGGATTGTGACTACAATATATCAGAAATTCGTTCAGTGCTAGCATCTATGGGGTTCAAACAGAACGATATTGGAAAAAGTTTATCTGTTTTAAGCGGTGGAGAAATTATAAAATTGTTGCTTGCTAAAATGCTCATGGGTAGATATAACATCCTAATAATGGATGAACCCAGTAACTTCCTTGACATACCAAGTTTAGAGGCTTTGGAAATACTAATGAAGGAGTACACCGGAACTATCGTGTTTATCACCCACGATAAACGATTACTCGAAAATGTAGCAGATGTAGTTTATGAAATTAGAGATAAGAAAATAAATCTGAAACATTAAATTTAAGGTAGTCGCTGGTCAGTATAGTCTGTTCTGGTTGGCGACTCCATTGTTAAAGAGTATAAAGACTTTAGATTTTATGAATATTAAAAATAGGAACAGTCAATTGAACTGCTCCTATTTTTCTGCTAAATATATTGTAGTTTTCTTATATGTATAATGATAGATTAGCGGATTCTCATCTACGGTACTTACTTCAAATATGAAGAAGTGATCGCGGTTATCTCTGGACTTTTCCTTATTGAGGACAAAGTAATTCTTACGTGAAGTCGCCATTGTTTTTAGGATATCATCAGTTAGGAAGGTCAATGGAATATTCATGTTAGAGTAGCGGTAGAAGTCACGTTCAAAATCTTGGTAGCTCTCGCTATAATAGTCCATTTGTAGGTGATTACGCTGAAACTCAAGCTGATTCATAGAGCACCTCCTCGACAAGTTCAATACTAATAATGTCTTTTAATTTCAAATTGATGTGACCTGTTGTAGTTTTTATCAAAATGAAATCTTTGGTCAGACTTGGTATTGTTCCAGTGTAGGAAACACGCTTGTTTTTTTCAATCACTTGAATGCGTGTGCGTAGCTGCCCGGCGTATACTTGACTGAGGAGTAATAATTTCTTCTCTAGTGATAAGTCAGACATGTACGTTACTTTGTTTGTATCATCAGAGAGTGCTGATGCATGTTCAGATAGGAAAAAGCCCATCCATTTTTGCATCTTTGTATCCTGGTACTCTCTTGCTGATTGAAATGGTAAATATGAACGGTCAATCATATCAAATCCTTTCTATGCAGAGGCAAGGGTATTTTTATCAAATTGAATCGTAAAACCTTGAATTCCCCCACCTGTGTAACATTCTTTAAAGCGATTGATTACCTCAGTATAGATTATCACAGATGAGCTTGTTGGCTTAATGCTAAATGTAAATTCCAATGGTAATCGGTTTTCAGATTTAGCATGTACTAGTCGTATCGATATTTCAGTTGTTTTGAGTTTTCTCTGACGAAGTTTTGAAGTTGCTGTTTCAACGATTCCATGTAAAAATCTTTCAAGCATTTCAATATCATTACATCCTTTGCTACGGATTTCTGAAAATTGTACTGTATTTTTTTCTTGTTTCATTTTAATCCCTCCAATCCACCCGCGGAATGACCACCGATAAGTTTACTGCGTTCAATATTTCTGGAACCTTCAGTTAGGACGGTTCCTTTTTGTATGGCTAAAAAACCAAACTGTTCTCTGACAACATCAATAGCTGTCTGAAGTCTATTATCTTTTTCAATTTGTTCTACATCATCAAAGAGTGATAGTAGAGTATAGCTTTCATCTACGAAGCCACTATAAGATACACCAATTTGTCTCACTGCACCAGAGGTGTATTTTTTCGGAATAATACAAGTACATGACTCACCATTGTTTTGGGGAGATTTGCGGGTTCAATTTTATTCTGAGCATTTATAGATTTTTTCATCTCAGTCCTAGAATAGCCAATATGAATAGAAACGACAGTAGTCAATACTAGGGCTACTGTTCCGTTCCACAGTATCATTTAAAAATCATTTTCACACCCTTTCGTCTATTAGTATAGAAGAAAGCTCTCAGCACATGTGGAGTGTATAGCGTTGATACAAAGAGTCAAATCATGAAAAATCCTTCATTTGAAATGATTGTATAAACAGTTGGAATTTAAGGAGAGAAAAATGATTTTAGAAACGGAAAGATTGATTCTTCGCCCATGGGAAGAAAAAGACGCCAATGATTTATTTCAATATGCCAGTAATCCCGAGGTGGGTCCGATTGCAGGTTGGCCAGTACATACAAGCGTTGAAAATAGTAGGGAGATTATAAAAAGTTATCTTTCAGCACCTGAGACATACGCCATTGTTTTAAAAGAAACGATGCAGCCAGTGGGTAGCATAGGACTGATGATTGGCTCTGCAAGTGATAAAGGGATTCCGGATACTGAGGCGGAGATTGGTTACTGGATAGGAGTTCCCTATTGGGGTCAAGGCCTGATACCAGAAGCAGTTCGTGAGATGATGAGACATGGATTTGATGACCTGAATCTGGAGAAATTATGGTGCGGTTATTTTGACGGCAATACAAAGTCGCAGAGAGTTCAGGAAAAATGCGGGTTCCGTTATCGTCATACAAAAGAGAACGTTCCGTGTGCATGGGAAGGTGTTCTTCGTACAGAACACGTAACCTGTCTCTCAAAGGAAGAGTGGATTTCGTTTAAGTAAATCACTGTTTGTGCGAGGTAATACCTTTTAACGATTACCTTATGATATTGTTAAAAGCTTTATAGACATGTTTCCACATACAGACAGCTTCACTTGATAGACTCAGCGATCAGTCGTTTCATGTCGAGGCAGTATCACTGCTTGTAAGATCTGAAAAATAAATTTGTGTAGCGCTCGCTGTAAAGTTTAAATGGAGGGTTATCGATGGTTATATTGGAATTTTATCAAGGTGATTATCAAAAGGATTTAGTCACGTTTGACTCTTTAGAAGAGGGGAGAGCGTTTGTAGCTCAAATCCCTGGGTATACTTTAGAAACAGAAGATGGGTTTGAAGTGGAGTATGTGAACCCAAAATACTTGTCGGATTATATGGAAATTGTCTTTAATGGAAATATTGTCCCTTTATCTAGATTTTTGTTTAATTCTGAAGAAAATGTGGACATTATTTGGAAAGAAATTTCGAATCTATCCGTTAAAAACGATAAAGTGATCGAAGGATATTCAAAAATCGACGCGTATGTCGTTAACAACGATGAAGTGAAAGCCTATGTCGAAGCAAGAGAAGCGAACTATCGCAAGGCAAAAGACTTCTTAGAACGCTGTGGATATGAAGCCGACAGAAGCTTTTTCGGAAGCGAAGACGGCGAAGCGATTCTCTACAGAAAACGTGGCGCTGAAGATTGGCACTTCTTGTGTCACTTAGACCCGCTGTTTGTAGAGATTGAAGATGTAGAAGGATATGTCAAAGAAGAGATTCAACCGTTAAACTAAAGAACGTTGCGAAGGCGTGGCGTGAGTTATATTTAAAAAGACTTCTATTTTGCTAGATGGTGGAATTAAGGAGAAATTTATGACCTTAAAACAAATTAAATTTAATCCTTTTAAACACTGGGAAATCATCAGCAACTTGTATAAGCAGTCCTTCACAAAGGAGGAGCGAATTCCCTTTTTTGGACTCTGGCTCTTATCATTGAGAAAAACGACTTTACATTGTGCCCTTGTCTCATTCGTGAATTAGGTAGGCGTTGACTTTGCTGTTATGAGACAAACAGGGCAACTAGTTCCATTCGACTATCAGGATATCTTTGACTCTTTTTCTTTTGGACTCGGAGATGTATCGATTCGTCCTATAAATCAATAGAATATACCTTACCAAAATTGTACTGAACTGAAATTGTTATCTAATTGAGTAAAGAACAAAAATTTTGTTCTATAATATAGATATTTTCTAGTACAACATGTGGAGACGGTATCACTGCTTGTACGAGCCTAGAAAATATGTAGAGGGAAAAGCCTTGATTGCAGGGCTTTTTATTGTAAGTCATTTTTATTTTTAGTTGAATACTTTTTCTTTTATATGTTAGAATGTATATACAAAATGTATTTACAAAAGGAGTTTTTAGTATGGCAAAGACACAAGCGGTAAATTTTCGAGCAGATTCGGTATTTTACCAAAAAACGAAAGACATCTTAGCAGACGAAAAAATTACGGTATCAGATGTTCTCAATGCAGCACTTAGAAAAATTGCCAATAGGACAGTTGATGCAAGAGAATTTGTTTCTAGTGATGTGCAGGATACGCAGTATCAAGTGGCTTTTGAGGATTTAAAGAAGGAAATTTTAATCGGGCATCAGGAAATTGCGCAAGGTAAAGTCACTTCTGTAGCAGATGTGAGAAAGGAATTTGGTCTTGACTAAGTTGAAACGCTATCAGGTTTTTCTTGCGGATCGAGCTAAGCAGGATATACGAGAAATTCACGACTATATCGTTATGAATTTTTATAGCCAACAATCTGCGGATGGGAAAGTCGATTTGATATTGACTGCTCTTGAAACCTTAGAAATATTTCCAGAAGCATGTCCACTTGTGTCTAGTAGAGGTTACGGTGAAATGACTGACGATGGGAAAACCTATCGTTATATGCCAATAGAGAACTATCTCGCATTTTATTATATTGAGAATCATACAGTATTTGTTGCTCGTATTCTAAGTGCAAAACAAGATTGGGTGAAGATTTTCTATAAGTAGATTTAAGAGTCGGATGGACATAGACTTTCAAGACAAGTATGGTATTGGCAATATGAGACATTTGGAAGGGTATCAAATATGAAATTTCATGAATTTGGTGATAAAAATTTGCCTCCCATTTTATTGATACACGGTGGCGGAAGTTCATGGTGGAATTATCTTAGACAAGCTCGTCTCCTGTCTCATAATTACCATGTCATTTTACCAACACTCAATGGTCATGGTGAAGAATACAAACTTGATTATGTTTCTACTGAAGATTCTGCTTTGGAGATTCTAGACTATATCAAATCAAACTGTGGTGGGAAATTGTTTGCGATTGGTGGTGTTTCACTTGGTGGTCAAATTTCCATGGAGCTTTTGTCTTTAGACAGTGAAATTGCTGAGAAGGCCATCATAGATGGAAGCCTCTGTATTCCTCAACCAAGGTTAGCTAAAATCAGCATCTTTCTAGTGTCTCTATTTGGTAAACTGATGTTCAATAAATTCTCTTGCAAACTTCAGTTAAGCATGATGAACAAACTCTATCCTAAACTGGCTTATCCAGAGGAAATAAAAGCTTATTATTTGGAGGATCTGCCAAGGACGCTTGTCAAAACAATGGTGACCATTTACAAAAACTATATGGGGCGTTACAAGCTGAAGGATACGATTTCTGCTAGCAAAGCTCAGGTTTTGTATATCTATGGTGAAAAAGAATTAAACTGTGTGAAAGTATCGGCGAAATTATTTCAGCAGCTACATCCAAATACGATTTTGTATGAAGTAAAGGGCTATAATCACGGCTATTTATCAGCTTACCTGCCTCAAGAGTGGGTTGATTTGGTGATACCATTTTTAAAGAGTGATTCATTTATAGTAAACTGAACCAAAAATAGTACATAATCTTCAACACGTTATAAAAACCTTGAAATCAGTATGTTTCAAGGTTTTAAGTACTCTTACGGATAGCATTGGGAACATCTAACTTTCTTGAGGAGTAAAGTTTGTTTCTCAATATAGTAATCGTTAAATTGTGTCAAAGCGTTATATGATATGATAATTCCAAATAGTCCTTTGGGCTTTTTATGGCATTGTGATATTCTCTAAGAATACGAGATTGCTTCAATAATTTACAAAGTTATGTGGATTTCTCATAGCTTTTTTACTTTCTTCCTTGACAATTGAGCAAGTGTTCAACTATAATGATAATAGTTGAGTGGTTGTTCAACTGAATCATCGATTATTGAGGTATGAGATGTAATTTTTCTTCTCTATCACCAGTAATGCAAGCTTTATTAGCTGGCTTATTCAACTGGTTTTGTACCCTTATCGGTGCTAGTTTGGTCTTTTTTGTCAAAACCATTCATCAAAAATTCATGGATATGATGATGGGCTTGGCAGCGGGCATTATGACGGCAGTGGCAGTCTGGCCTTTGCTTGTCCCTTCTTTGGACTATAGCCAGTCAATAGCTACGAACAGATTTTACTGGTTGACGACGGCTGTTGGTTCTATTGTCGGGGGCTTATTTATCCGCTTTATTAATTATTTGGTTCCCGACCTACATTTGAATCATCAGATGAGTGATAAGGAAGGGATTTTGAATCCCAAAAGACCCTTATCAAAGACCATGCTGCTTTATCTGGCGGTAGTGTTTCATAATATACCAGAGGGCTTAGCAGTTGGTGTGGCATTTGCTAGTGTGGCAAATCTCGCAACTAGACTTTCCTTTACGTGAATGAGTGCCCTTGGATTGGCCTTGGGAATTGGCATCCAAAATATTCGAGAAGGCTCTGCCTTGTCCTTGCCACTACGGGTAGAAGGGCGAAGTAGGAAATCAGCTTTCTACTATGGCGCCATGTCAGCGATTGTTGAGTCGATTGCAGCTGTTTTAGGGGCCTATGCTGTTATGTCTATGACCCAGCTACTACCTTATGCTCTCTTATTTGCGGCGGGAGCCATGATTTATGTTGCAGTGGAAGAACTTGTGCCAGGTGCTCAAGAGCACAAGAATACCGATATTGCGACAGGTGGGGTTATGGCCGGATTTCTAATCATGATGTTACTTGATACAACTTTAGTATAGGAGGAATAGAAAATATGTCACAGTGTTTAACAGCTTGTAATCCAGATTTAATTCAAGGGGTCCATGAGACGGAGTTTGATACCGTTACATTGCTAAATATGTCCAATTTTTTTAAGGCGATTTCTGACCCAACTCGTTTGCGGATTTTACAAGCAGTACGGCAAAATCCAATTTGTGTCGGAGACTTAGCGATTGCGTTACAGATGACCAAGTCTGCTATTTCTCACCAACTACGCTATCTGCGGGACTGCCAATTGGTCAAGGGGGAGAAAAAAGGAAGGATGACCTATTATGAACTTGCGGACGATCATGTCGCAGCAGTCTTGTCTTTGACACTGAAACATTTGAAAGAGGAAAAACATGAAGAAAGAGTATGAACTTCGAGGAATTGACTGTGGCAATTGTGCTGCTAAGATTGAACGTGCTGTCAATCAATTGGAGCAGGTAGAATCTGCCACTGTCAATCTGATAGCTCAAAAGCTGATTTTGGAAACAAAAAGCGAAGATGGGATAGATAAGGAAATTATTGACTTGGTGGATGCTATTGAACCTGGAATCGAAGTTATCAGTGAGAAAAAGGAAGAGGCACTTCCAGAAAAACGAGATTGGGCGAAAGAGCTGCTACTTGCTGTTATGATTCTATTTGCCTTCGGCTTTTTCCTGCCAGAGGAGTATTTCTGGATTCGTCTGGTCTATTATCTGACCCTATATATCATTATCGGCCATAAGGTTCTTATCAAGATGGTTCAAAATATTCAACGTGGTAATCTTTTTGATGAAAACTTTTTGATGAGTATCGCGACCTTAGGAGCCTTTCTCTTGGGAGAATTTCCAGAGGCAGTAGCCGTCATGCTTTTTTATCAGATTGGGGAGTATTTCCAAGATAAGGCCACCTCTCAATCTCGTCAGTCCATTGCACGATTGATGGATATTCGGTCGGATAAGGCTTGGAGACTAGAGGGGGGAGAAACCGTTCAAGTAGACCCTGAAACAGTAAGGGTTGCGGACCATATTTTAGTTAAGCCTGGGGAGAAGGTGCCCCTAGATGGTCTGGTCAGAGAAGGTCGTTCTATTCTGGATACGTCAGCCTTGACAGGAGAATCACTGCCTAGGGAAATTGGCGTTGGTGAGGACATTACAAGTGGTGTGATCAATTTGACTAGTCCATTGGTAATTGAAGTGAGCAAGACTTTTTCGCAATCAACGGTCAACAAAATTTTGGAATTAGTTGAAAATGCAAGCAATAAAAAAGCGGAGACGGAACGGATGATCACACGTTTTTCGCGTGTGTATACACCAGTGGTTGTCGGAATCGCTTTTCTGCTTGCAAGCCTGCCTCCCTTGCTTGGTTTAGGGGAGTGGTCGACTTGGCTTTATCGGGCACTTACCTTTTTAGTCATTTCTTGCCCTTGTGCTCTTGCGGTTTCGGTACCAATGAGTTTCTTTGGCGGGCTAGGGGGAGCATCTAAATTAGGTGTCTTAGTGAAAGGTGGGAATTATTTAGAGGCTCTTGCCAAGTTGGATACGGTCGTATTTGATAAGACGGGGACAATTACAAAAGGTATCTTTGCGGTGGATACCGTTGTCAACGCAGAAGGTGTCGAGGATGATATTCTGTACCTCGCTGCCCATCTGGAAAGCTATTCCAATCATCCAATCGCAAACTCTATTCGAACAGCCTATGGACAGGAAGTGGACGAGAATAGGGTGAGTCAGATTACCGAGCTACCAGGGCAGGGCATGTCCGGTAGGGTAGATGGCAGACAGCTCTATCTTGGGAATGCTAGATTAATGGAAGTTCAAGGGATTGCTTATCCAGCTATTGACAGCACAGGAACAGTTCTCTATTTGGCAGAGGACAGTCATTTTCTAGGCTATTTCCTTATCACAGACCAAGTGAAGGAGACGAGCATCGAGGCCTTGAAGGATTTACAGGCAGTCGGAATTAAAAAGACGGTTCTCCTTTCAGGCGATCGTCAGGCAGTGGTTGATGAATTTGCACAGCAATTTGCCTTTAATGATGCATTTGGAGATTGCTTGCCTCAGGATAAGGTGAGTACATTTGAGGAAATTCTGACTCAGTCTCAGCAGGCTGTTGCCTTTGTTGGAGATGGGGTGAATGATGCACCGGTTCTTGCTAGGGCAGATGTTGGTATTGCTATGGGAGGGCTAGGTTCGGACGCAGCCATTGAATCAGCAGATGTTGTACTGATGGATGATGACCTTGGAAAACTTCCTCAAGTCATTCGACTGGCAAAAAAGACAGTCAGAATAGCCCAACAAAACATGACCTTGGCTATTGTAGTTAAACTAATTTTCTTGGTTCTAAGTGGATTGGGAATTTCTAATATGTGGGAGGCCATCTTTGCAGATGTTGGTGTAACGCTACTAGCAGTATGGAATGCATTGAGGGTCTTGAGGATAGATACCTCCACTTTGTCAAAGTAAGTGAACTGATGTTAGTATGATTTTATGGACACGTTTTGGTAGAATAGTATCTAACCAAAGGAGATGTCCAAATGAGCCAAAAATATACCAAAGAGTTCAAGGAAACTAGTGTTCAATTACATGAAGCAGGACACGTGGAGTGTGTAGCTTTGCTTCTACGAGCTGATTAAACAAGGATTTAGCAAGTGAAAGTCCTAAAGTAAGGAGTCTAAACATGAAATTCCATGAATTTGGGGATAAGAATTTGCCTTCTATCTTACTGATACATGGTGGTGGCAGTTCTTGGTGGAATTATCTTCGTCAAGCACGAATCTTGTCAGAAGAATACCGTGTTATTCTACCCACTTTGAATGGCCACGGCGAGGAATATCAACTTGATTATGTTTCTACTGAAGATTCTGCTTTGGAGATTCTAGACTATATCAAAGCAAACTGTGGTGGGAAATTGTTAGCAATCGGTGGTGTTTCACTTGGTGGTCAAATTGCCATGGAGCTTTTGTCTTTAGACAGTGAAATTGCTGAGAAGGCCATCATAGACGGAAGCCTCTGTATTCCTCAACCAAGGTTAGCTAAAATCAGCATCTTTCTAGTGTCTCTATTTGGTAAACTGATGTTTAGTAAATCCTCTTGTAAATTTCAGTTAAGCTTAATGAATAAATTCTATCCCCAATTAGCTTACCCAGACGAGATAAAAAATTATTATATGGAGGATCTGCCAAGGACACCTATCAAGACATTAGTGACCATCTATAAAACTTATATGGGGCATTATAAGTTGAATAGTAGGATTTCTAAAAGTAAGGCGCAGGTTCTCTATATTTATGGTAAAAAAGAATTGAAATGTGTTAAGGAATCAGCTAGATTATTTCAACAGTTGCACCCCGATACTATCTTGTATGAAGCAAAGGGCTATAACCACGGCTATTTATCAGCCTATCTACCTCAAGAGTGGATTAAGTTGGTTGTTCCATTTTTGGAGAATAACGATTGATTACACTTTATTAATTTAGAAAGCAGAGTTTCATGGAAGTCAAAGAATATAATCCCCTCAATTCCTTAAAAAAGATAGCAGATAACCTATGGATTGTGGATGGGGAAGAAGTACTGATGGATTTCAAATTCTTCAAAGTGCCTTTTTCAACTAGAATGACAGTTATCCGTCTACAGAATGGTGATATTTGGGTGCATTCACCGATTAAGCCTAGTGACAATTTGCTTTTTGAAATTAAGCAATTGGGTGAGGTAAAACACCTTATTGCTCCCAATGTCTTACATTATAGTTATATAAATGAGTGGCATCAACTATTTCCTGAAGCAAAAGTCTGGCTAGCTAGTGGTGTTCAAAAGCGTGCCAGAAAATCGGGAATGAATTTAGATTATGGCCAGGAATTAAGCAAGGCCAATTGGAACGAAGAAATTCTTTTTACAACATTTGAGGGAAGTTTTTATGTAAAAGAGGTTGTTTTTTTCCATAATGAAAGTTCAACTCTGATTTTAACGGATCTTATTGAAAACATAGAAACTGAGAGTGTATCGATTTTTGAAAAGGTACTGTTTAAAATAGGCGATAATCACTATCCAAATGGTAAAACACCAAGAGATTTAAGAATAAGTTTCTTATTTGGTAAAAAACAAGCTTTGAGGAGTTATCACAAAATAAAGAAATGGGAACCTAAGAATATTATTATTTCTCATGGACCGTGTATGATTGGACAAGCAAAAGAGATGTTAAACCAAGCGTTCTTTTGGCTAGAGAAATAGGGTTCTGTGGTTAAGGGAACTTGTCGAAAGACAAATACGAATACTTCGACCTTTGTATTTAAAAGTTGCATTCATTCGCTACACAAAAAATCACCCCACAAGCTACAACTTGTGGGGCATTTTCTTATATTAGTTCTTCACTTACAAAATAACGTCTGTTTTTTCAACTTTATAGAGGGCAATTCCCATGATTAGGGTCAAGACAAGAAGAATTAAAACAGCAGGGGTCCAAGAGTTAAAGAGTTGTTTGCTTGAACCGAACAAAACTGGACCAAGGGCAGCAAAGATATAGCCTCCGGTTTGGGCTAAACCTGATAGTTGGGCTGTTTTTTCAGGCGTGCTAGCCTTCATTGAAAAGGCAACCATCATGTAAGGGAATAGGACACTAGCAGAACTTCCGATTAAGAGGTTAAGGACTAACCAATACACAAAGCTGTCTGTATTGATTAGAAGCATGGAAACTCCGATGAGTCCTGCTAGGACGGTAGCCACTAGCATCAAATGGCGGTTACGATCAGAAAGTTTAGTGATTAGGCTAGGAACGATCATAGAGAATGGAATACTCGTCAGTGTGAAAACGGAAGCTAGAATTCCGGCATTGGCATCACCAACACCGGCTTGTGTAGCCATGGTTGGGAGCCAAGTGATAGTGGTATAGAAGAAGAGTGATTGTAATCCACCGAAAATCATGATAGCCCAGACCTTGCCACTCTTATACCAACTGCCTGAATTTTCGCTGGTAGACGTTTCTTGTTCTAAGTAATGATTGTGACGGACATTAGGAAGCCAAACTACAAGAGCTAAGGCACAGACCGCGGTCAATACCCAGACCAAACCTTGCCATGAGGTTGCCTTAGTGATTGGAACGGCAACTGATGAAGCTACGGCTGTGGATAATCCCATGGCTGTAATGTAGAGTGTGGTTAAGAATCCTAACTGATTTGGCTCGTTAGCCTGAATTAGGCTTGGGAGAAGGACGTTGATAAAGGCAATTCCAGCTCCGACTAACAGCGTTCCCACATAAAGAAGAGGGAGATTAAGGGTACGCAAAGCAGAACCAAGTGTCATCACAATTAAAACACCGAGGAAGAGTCTTTCTATACCAAAGCGTTTGGCCCAGCTAGCCGCAAAAGGTGAGAATATCGCAAAGGTCAAGAGAGGGAGACTTGTCAAGAGACCGAGAGAACTGACCTCAACGCCTAGACCAGAAGCAATGTCTGATAAGACCGTAGACAAGGTTGTGAACGGGGCCCGCAAAACGATCCCTAGAAGAAGGATTCCAGGGATTAGAAAATGTGAATGTTTCTGTTTCATAAAGCGTCTCCATGTTTAATAAGGGTATTTTAATTTTTAAGAATATGACACTAATGCGTCACTTCCATCTTACCATAAATGAAGGGGGTGATGAAAGCGATTACGTTGGATTGTCAAGAAAGAATTTTTAGTTTTATAATCCTATTCTGCTGATTATCAAATAGCATAATCTGATTTTTAAAAGACCGAACATGTAGTCCAGCCTCTTTTCAATGTCGTCTTAAATTTCATACCCCATAAGGAGTCCGCCTTCTTCAGCATAAAAGCTACAGAGTCCAGAAGTAGGAAGGACTTCGATGCTTGCTTGGGCAAATTTTTCACGAACCAATTCAGAGAATTGCTCGATAAATTTTTCATTGTTGCGGTGGGCAATCGTAATGTGGCCTCCAGCATAACCAGCCTTGAGGAGTTCATCAAAGGCAGCTTTGATGGCTTTCTTTTGACCTCTGGCTTTTTGAAGCAATTCAAGAGTACCTGTCTTACTAGCTTCACCGACCATACGGATATTGAGGAGTCCAACAACGGTGCCAACTAGTTTACTTAGACGACCATTCTTCACCAAATTATCAACTTTGGCTAAAACAAAGAGCAACTTAGTCTTGGCTTGATAAGCTGTGATGCCATCAACGACTTGGTCAAAATCAAGGCCTTCAGCGACTAAGTGATTGAGTTTACGAACGATAAGGTCGACCTCGCCACCAGCTGACAGGCTATCAATCACGTGAATCTTAGTATCAGGATGCTCTTCCAGATAAATTTTCTTAGCGATTTCAGCACTATTGTAGCTACCAGAAAGGGTTCCAGTAATCGTCACGACGACGATATTGTTCGCTCCTTCAAAGGATTTCATATAATCATCAGGACTCGGACAGGCAGACTTAGAAGCAGTCGTAGTCGCATACATTTCCTCCATCATTTGATCAATATTGAGTTGGGCATCATCCCTGTAAATGGTCTCGCCCACTTGGATAGTCAAAGGAACACTGACAAACTCCGTATCTGGTGCCAGATTATCCAAAGAACGGTAGTCACAGCCTGAATCCGCAATAATTTTCCATTTCATAGGTTACACCTCATATCTGCATAATGTACATTGACAAGTTATTTGTCTTCTTTTACAATTTTATCATGAAGTGCATTGCTATCAAAGCAGATCTCATCAGGTGTGACAGATAGAAAGTGAATGTTATGGCAGAAAGAAAAATCTCAGAGAAATCCTTGGAAAATCTCAAACGATTTAACCAAGAAAACAAAGCAATTACACGAGAATCCATCGAAATTTCTCTCCTGCAATTGTTGGAGAAAAAAGACTTTAAAAAGATTACCATATCGGAACTTGTTGAACGTGCGGGTGTATCTCGTGCTGCCTTTTATCGCAATTATGGTTCTAAGGAAGAAATTTTGAAATCTATTTTTGAGTCTAGCATTGCAAAGATTACTAAGTCCTTGGACGGCTATAATCTCAAGACGGATCTTTACCAAGTCTGGGTTTATCTCCTTAAGGAAGTCAAAAAAGAAGCCAAAATCATCAGTCTTGCCATTGATTATAATTTTGAGCAGGTATTGACCAAGGCAGTTTATGATTTTTTGGAAAAACGAAATGGTAGCTCATCAAATGGTGCTGGTAGCTACTTCAATTCCTTCTGGAGCTCGGCTATTGTTTCAGTGATTTCCAAATGGGTCAAGGATGGTATGAAGACCCCAGCTGAAAAGATTGCCAAACTTGGTCTCCCGCTTTTTCCACAAAAGAAGAAGTAGTAATCGCTGAGAGGCGGTTTTTAAGTAAACTGCACCTTTCTATTACTAGTTCAAATGAATAGATAGAACTGTGCACAGATTATACAAAGGACAAGAACGATGATCGAAGAACGAATTCTTGCTGCTAAGCAGTATGTTAAAACCTTATTTGCTGATCGAGCGGATGGCCATGATGTGGCGCATACCCTTCGCGTCTATACCAATGCTATGAAAATCGCACAAGCAGAAGGTCTATGTGATCTGGAGATAGTGGGCTTGTCAGCTCTTCTTCACGATGCTGATGATTATAAATTGTTTCAAACAGAGAATAATGCGAATGCTCGCATGTTTCTAGAAGAGATTGGTGCTCCTAAAAAGCAAATCGACCAGATTTGTCGGGTTATCAATGCTGTTTCTTTCAGCAAAAATCGCGGTAAACATCCAGAATCGTTAGAAGGCAAGATTGTCCAGGATGCAGACCGCCTGGATGCGATAGGAGCTGTAGGAATTGCGCGAACTTTTTCCTATGGTGGCCACAAAGGGAGACCCCTTACTGATACCGTCCAACATTTCCACGATAAGTTGCTCCTCTTAAAAGATGAAATGAACACGGAGACTGCCAAACAAATGGCAGAAAGTCGCCATCAATTTTTAATCACCTTTCTAAAAGAACTAGAGAAGGAATTGGACTGAGTGAAATATTGAAATTAACTTTTATAAAAGACTTATTTGAAAGGAAGATATGCTAAATCAACTAATAAAGAAACCTATTTTAAGTTGTTCAATGATATTTGTTATCTGCTCAGTAGCAAGGCTAATCGAATACTTCTATATGAGGACGGATGAGACCTTCTTATCTGAGAATTTTCTACATAAGCTTTTTGGAATTCTTCTACTGTGGGGAGTCCTTTCAATTTGTAAATTAAGATGGAAAGATATTGGTTTCAGTTCTGACGGAATAGTGAGTGGTATAGGGAAGGGGCTACTCTTTGGCTTAGTGTGTTCCGTCTTTGCATATACAGTTGAGTGCATTGTTCTCTTGTTTCTTCATGGCAATGTTCACTTATCGTTTTACGCCAGGCCAGTGGTTTTTCCTTAACAAACGAAAAAGTATCTCAAGCAGGAATCTTACTTATTCTCTCAAGTGTGTTGTTTAACCTGATAAACGTATGGATGGAAGAAGGAGTTTTTCGTGGCCTTTTCACAAAAATTCTTGAAGGGCTTTCTTACCGCAAGAGTCTATTCTTTATAGCCTTCCTATTTGGAATATGGCATTTGGTAATGCCGTTTAGAGATTTTCTTCAAGGAGAATCTTCCCTCACAAATCTTATTGTTATGGGAATTGGTTATGTCATCCTAGCGGGAATGATGAGCATTAAATGGTCCTTACTCTACAAAATGACAGGTTCCTTATGGTTTGGGTTAGGAGATCATTTTTTCAACAATCTTGCTTCGAATCTAGTTCATGTGGTTTCAAATTCTGAAGCAGATAGTTTGCAGATTGTGAGAATCCTTCTATGGCAATTGCTATCATTTGCTATAGTGTTATGGGGTTATCAAAAGAAAAACTGAAAGTCAATCCCCTTGCTACTACAACTAATTGGAGGTTCAGTATGCCAATATATGAATTTTGTGCAGAGAATGTGACTTACTTAGAAAAAGCTTTTCAAGCCGGTGCTCAACGCGTGGAGTTGTGTGATAATCTGGCTGTTGGAGGCACGACACCTTCTTATGGTGTCATAAAGGCGGCTGTTGAGTTGGCCAAGGATTATCAGGCTAAGGTGATTGTGATGATTCGTCCACGAGGGGGCGACTTTGTCTATAGCCAGCAGGAATTAGCTATCATGCTAGAAGATATCAAGTGTGCGCGTGAGTTGGGTGTTGACGGCTTTGCACTAGGTGCCCTGACTTCAGAAAACCAACTCGATACAGAAGCTCTAAAGACCTTGCTAGATGCTGGTCGAGGCTTAGAGGTCACCATGCATATGGCCTTTGACCAAATCCCTAAAGCAGCTCAGCCTAGTGCTATTCAGTGGCTTAAGGACCACGGTGTGACGCGTCTTCTCACCCGTGCTGGAACTCCTGAGACTGCTCTAGACTCACGCTTGCAAGCCTATACAGAATTGGTTCAGCTAGCAGACGGTCAGTTAGATATTTTAGCAGGAGGTGGTATCTCCGTGGCTAATCGTGACCAATTTCTTGCCATACCTGGTCTTAAGCAAGTTCATGGAACACGTGTCGTCTTTTAGATTTACAATGGAACCAGCTTCTTGGCTCGGTTTCTTTTGATTTTTGTGTAATGCGAGGCACTTTGCTTTTCTAGTCATTCTTTGGTAAGCTATTACTATAGCATTAAAAAAATTGGGGGATGTATGTTAGATAATTTGTTAAAAAAGAACCCTGTCTTGGGTGTCATTATTTATCCGTTATTAGGGCTAGGAGCTATTTGGCTTGGTCACTATTACTCACAGAGCCTTTCGCTATTGGAAAAAACGGGTGGTCAGATCAAGGTTAATACTTTTGTTTACATTGCCTATCAATTAGGTGGGACCAAACTCGTCATGGGGTTCTTTATTCTTTTAGCGCTTTTCTTTTTCTATCTGGGCTATACTTACTTTAAAAAACTTGGCAATACTCAGAAATAAGAACCAAGTTTATACACTAACTGCGGCTACTTGCTTGCAGTTTTTTCTTTTCTACAAGTCAACTAGAATCCCTAATTTATGCTAAAATGGAATTATTACGCTTCAAAAAGGAGATGAGATGAAAGCAGAAGAATGGTTAACCTATTTTATAAAGATTTATGGACGTCGCCCAAAGATGACAGAGGTCGACGAGGCGATACAAAATGGTAGTCTCTTGGCCAATCGAGCAGAAGTAGAGAGCTTATTGTTAGCATCTAAGAAGAGCTTTTGGCAAACCTTAAGTCAGTATGTTGTGACTCATAAGGTCGCAGCGTCAGTTCTTGCAGTTTCTTGTATGACGCTTCTTGGTGGTGGTGCCATTTTTGCTTGGCATTCTCATCATTCACAAGCGCAACAGACGTCATCCCTTGCGGTCTCTTCGTCAAGCAGTCAGACTGGTCAAACGTCTTCCTCAGACAAGTCTAAACAATCGAGTTCCAGAGCTTCTGACTCGTCTTCAAACTCTAGTTCTCAAAGTCAGAATGCCTCATCAGAAGCCAAAACGCCTGCCATGGATGTAGATGCTATTCGAAATGGTGATTTTTCAAGCATCGAAGGTGACTGGGTTTCTGACGGTGGTCATGTTGTGACCATTACCAAGTCAGGGCTCACAAAGTCTGAAGAGACAGGAAGTACTGATGGCAAGACTGTCGTTAAAGATTTCAACGGTCAGCCTATGTTTTATTTTGCGGACAATGGTCCAGGGCATGGGGTCAATCCTTTTGTGCCTGTGCCAGCCAATCAAGCAGCACCGTCTCCGGACAATTCTGTCAAGGACACAGATCGTTTGGTTCAAATTCCAGAGTCTGCGGGGCCAGGGGTGGTTTACACGTCTTATTACAGAGTGAAAAGTAAGAGCCAGTCCAGCCAGACTAGCCCAACCAATACGACAGCCCTTTGGAATAGTGACAAGGCTGCCAAGCTCGCAAGTTACATGGTGGAGTTTGGGCACAAGATGAATCAAGAAAGTTATAGAAGGCTAACACCTAACGGAAGTGACGATTTCTTTGGTGCCATGTCTTTTGCTAAAAATAACCGCATTATTGTAGGTGAAAAGACTGAACAAAATGCTCCAATGACCAACCAACAAAAGGTAGACGTTGCCTTTTCTGACGATGGTACAGGGACAGCCGACTATATCATTGTAGACAGCTACGGGTATTCAGGTTCTGCCATGATTCTCTACCATTTCACCATCCATAAAGGTCAACCGGTGGTCCTAGTTTCCATGCAAAATCAGGGGAATACTGAGAACATGTATTACATGTACCCTACCAATAATAAGGACATCCAAGAAGCCTTTGCCAATATTGTGAATGACAAGTGATGGTTTGAGAGGTTTGAAAGAAAAATTTTACATCTTAAAAATACAATATAAGTGAACAAAAGATTTTCTATGTTCCAAATCTGTTTACTTACTATTTAAATTATATAAAAGGGCCAGCCTAAAGTTTAGACTGGCTTTTCCTATTATAAAATAACTTAGTTATTCATCTTTTCGCTTTTCTGTCATCAGAGCTAATGGAGTACATATCAATACAATGGTTGCTCCTACAATAAATACATTATCAAATGCCCTGCTTAACTGCTCATTTTTTTCTTTAACAATGACTTTAAGAGCAGATGCTAATTCATCCTTTTGAGCTAATAATTTAATAGCTGTACCAACTTTAGCTTGTCCTCCAGAGATAGTTTTCAAACTAGTTGATAACTGTGGGACACTTGAACTAACAGTTTCAACTCCATTGATTAATAACTGATTTGCATCATAAATCTTTCTATAATTACTCCCCTTTTTAGGTTCTGGAAGATTATCTGTTTTTTGAGCAGCTATTTTGATTGCCTCAACCATATTACTTTGTTTGGTTGAAATACTATTACTTTTCTTAGTCGTGTCGAAAGTTTTTGAAATTTCCTTCTTAGCAACTTTTTTTACGTCTGTTGATAAAACCCATTTTTCAATTTGGTTATACGCTGTTTCCTTAATTTGTGTTTTAGCAATATTGACATTACTATTTAAAATGGTAACGAGAAGAGCCATACCAATGGCCTGTCCAATATATCTAGAAGCATTAACGATACCTGACCCAATTCCAGCCTTATTAATTGGTAAATATTTTACTGATGATGTTAAGGACATTGCCATAAATCCTAGTCCTAAACCAATAATTACATTACAACAAACAATGAGGCTTTGTGAGGTATTATACTGAATAAGACTAAGCATAAATAATCCACCTGCTGTAATAACCAAACCGGTACTAATGAGCAATCTTGCACTAATTTTTTGGTACATCTTAGTTGCTAACAGCATACCTACTACGATAGCTAAAGATGTGGGAATAATAAGATATGCTGAATGCAAAGCAGAATAGTTGCGAACATTTTGCAAGAAATAGTTTAAGATCAATGAAGGTACGATAATCGCAAATCCAAAAATCATATAAATAATACTTGAAGATGTAAATGTACTTTCCTTGAATAAATTTAAGTCAATGATAGGTGATTTTACTCTTCTTTCGGTTAAAAAAAAGAAAAATAGGCCTACAACACTAATAATAAAACTAGCTATGATGGTTTGTGATGCCCAACCATACTCGTGACCTTCTAATAAACCAAATATAAGTCCACCTAAAGTACAAGTAAGAAAAATAATACCTAGCCAGTCAATATTCTTTAAAATTTTTAAATCATATGATTCTTTTGTCCCTACTAGGATCATCAAGAATGCAAAGATAGCGATTGGAACATTAATACCAAAAATCCAATGATATGTTGTCCAATGGACAATTAAACCACCAATTACCGGTCCCCCCGCTGCAGCTAAGGCACTGAAGGTCCCCATAATAGCAGTAATACGGCTGGTATTCTCTTTTCCAAGTAGTTCAATTCCCATGGGGAGAACAATTGGAGTTAATATGGCACCTCCAATTCCTTGGAAGAACCGAAAAATAATTAAGAGTAATAAAGAATCAGCCACCATACATGCGAATGAGAAGATGCCAAATATGACTACACCAATTAGCATAACCAATTTTCTACCGTAGATATCAGCGAGTTTTGAAACAGTAATAATAAATACAGACATTGCTAAAACATAGATTGTTGCTACCCAACTTGTATCAGTCAATCCTGTATGTAAGTCTTCCATAATATTTGGTAGGGCGATATTAACAATCGTGGCATCTAAAGCTCCCATAAAGAGTGCTAAAACTAGACCTATAAATCCTAGAATTTTTCTTGATTTTGTCATTAAATTCTATTCCCTTCATTAATTATTTTGTTAAATGATTAATGATGCATCAATTATCTTCGTGAACATAAAACAGTCTTTTTTAACTTTTATAATTCACATAAAAAGAATATAATAATACCCATATATTGACCATGACAACATCAAACAATATGTTTAATTAAGGAAAAAATGACAAAGAAAAGAAAGACTAATAGCGTTACTAACCTCAAGTCTGCTTTGATAGACCTTCTACTTGAAATGGAGTACTCAAAAATAACCATTGGAAATATAACTCAGAGAGCAAATGTTAGTAGGGGAACATTTTATCAACATTTTCTTGATAAGGATGATTTAGCATACTCTATCGGAACAGAGACGATGCAAAGATTTTGGGAGATTTTAGCTCAAGGAAATTTAGATAAAGAGGACATGCTTTTAAAGGCTCTACTATTAATAAAAAATGACTATAAACATTTTAAAGCAATTTCAAAAGCACCTCACGTTCAATTTAAAGATAAGGTTCAACAACTTATTTGTGATCTTATAAATAACAACTCAGCTATTAGAGAAAAGATCAAGAAAAAAACGAAGATTTCAGATGAAATTGTGATAAAAGCCTTCTCTACATCTTTTGAAACCATTATCTCATCCTGGATTGATAATGATTTATCGGAAAGTCCCGAAAAAGTTGTAGATAATATCATTAAAATTGAACAGCTATTTTGGAAATAATAAAAAATATAGAAAAAATGATAAAAATCCATAGTCTTCAAACGGTGTGAGCCTATACTGAGACTTTACGCCGTGATAAAAACGCCTGAAGAATTGGTATTTCAGGCGTTCGGAATTTTTGAGATTTTAGGCTCAAAAATTAGCCATGGAACTTCGAAGAAGTTCGCTGGCGTCCGCTATCACCTAAGGAAAGTCTCAAGTAAAAGCCTTTATCTTCAATCTAAAGCCTTGGCAACAAGGCTTTTTCTTGTGGAAAAGTATTCTGAGAATAAGTAGATGTCAAAATCTGGTATAATGAAGCCAAGGAGGCGCCTATGAAAACTTTGAAAAAACAGACGCTAATTCTTTTATCTATCTCTAGCCTGCTACTTGTCGGTTTAGCAGTTTTTGCACATCTCCACAAAAAAGAGGAACAAGCAAATTACTCCAATCTTAATAGTAAGGCTAGTATTAGTGAGGTGCGAGCCATACTCTCGAAACATTTGAACGAGGAGAGTGTGGATAACTTTATCAATCTCGTCACTGATTACAATGACACCGTGGGTTCTGTAGGTCTTTCTGGGAGTTTTGCGCCATTTACCAAAACAGACTATGATGTGGAAAAAATCAGTAGCCTGTGGACAGCCAAGTATGGTGACTTTATCGGTACCAACTGTCGTATCAACACCTACACGCTACTGAAAGGCAAAATCAAGATTCCTCAAGTCAAAAGTGATACTGAGCTCCTTTTCCAAGACAAGGACGCCATTGACAAGGGCAAGCTCTTTAATGCCAAGGACCAGGCAAACTTTGACATTCTTTTTTCAAGGGTCAAGACTGAAGCTACCCAAGATGTCAAGGTTCACGCCAAGCATATGGAGGATTACTACAAACAGTTCACCTTTGATGACAAGGCACGCATGCTGTCGGTTGTTGTCCACGATAATCTGGATGGTGATTCCCTTTTTGTCGGTCACGTCGGAGTCTTGGTGCCTACGACGGATGGCTACTTATTTGTTGAAAAGTTGACCTTTGAAGAGCCCTACCAAGCCATTAAATTTGCCAGCAAAAAAGATTGCTATAAGTATCTCACAACCAAGTACAAGGACTATACCGGACCAGGCCTAGCCAAACCCTTTATCATGGATAATGACAAATGGGTGGATATGGACTAGCTTAACGTGAAGCGGAAGTTTTAATAGGGAAGAAAAAGGAATGAAGAAATGAAAAGAAAACAAGCCTTGTCGCTTTATCTGGCGGGGACCCTTGGACAAATTTTATTAGTTAGTCTCATTGTCTTGATTTTAAGAGCAGGAGAAGTTAGGGTTGATTATGGGACTCCAATTGGCCTCTTTACCCTTATGTTAGGTGGCTTGTCATCAGCCATTTGGGGAGCAATTATTAGCATCCGCTATCATCACTCCAGTTTTAAACAGCTTGTCAGAGATTTTTTCCAAGTCAAACAAGCTCCTCTTAACTATCTCTTAGTCCTCATTTTTCTATGTTTGGATTTTTTACCATATGTCTTTAGTGGGGAAATGATTATTCCAACTTGGTATCTCCCCATAATTTTATTTGTAAAAGCCCTCGTCTTTGGTGGTATAGAAGAAATTGGTTGGCGTTATTTTTTCCAGCCTACTTTGCAAGAAAAGTTGACCTATCTAGTGTCCACGCTTTGTACCTTTGTAGCTTGGTCACTGTGGCATATCCTCTATTTTTACATTGACGGTTCTCTGGCAAGGATTCATTTGCTGTTATTTTTGCTAGGCTTATTAAGCAATTGTTTCATCTTATCCGCTATTTATACAAAGACCAGAAGCCTTTGGCTTTGTGTGATGACACATGCGTTGATCAATGCTTTATCGCAACTGTCATCAGTTGAGAACATTTGGTTATCCCTTGTGATTAAGGTGCTGATAATCCTTCTTGCCATGAGAATTGCTAGTAGCAGTGTGGAGAAAGTTAAATGATAAACCGACTTTTTTCTCACTTTGCTTCAATTATTTATAAATCTTAAGAGTAGTTCAAGACTACTCTTTTTTTCTATGTAATACTCAAATGACCTTGCCCTTCTTTTTGAGGCATGTTATACTAGAAAATGTATTGTCAAAATTTTCTGACATTACAGGTGGAAAGGAGGTGCTAATGCCTTTAAAAAAAACAAAACACCTTGTTTTTTCCAGCTACCTAAGCCTGCTCTGTTTGCTTCTATTTTTAGTAGTAACGTCAGTTTTTGTTGCAGTGTCCTTAGGAGCGGTCACTATAGATATAGGTGATACCTATGGTGTCATCCTCAGAAAATTGGGGTTTCCTATTGCCAGTCAAAGCATAGCCAAACCACTTGAAGCTATTATCTGGAATATGCGAGTTCCGAGGGTTCTCCTAGGGCTAGTAGTCGGTGCAGGCCTTTCTATGTCAGGGAGTGTCATGCAGTCAACCGTTAATAATCCGATTGCCGAACCCTACATTTTAGGCATCTCGGCAGGAGCAACTTTTGGAGCAACCTTGGCCATCATTTTAGGCCTTAAAGCTGTGGTAGGCTTGGGTGCCTTTGTGGGGGCTATCCTAGCGACGGTTCTTGTCCTCATTATTGCCTCTATGCAGGGAAGAGTGACCACATCTGGCTTGATTTTATCTGGAACGGTTGTTAATGCCCTCTTTATTGCCTTTGCCAATTTTATAATCTCTATTGGAGCGACAGCAGATAGTGTCATGACCATTAAGTTTTGGACCATGGGTTCATTGACAGGAACATCTTGGTCAGATTTGATGCTTCCAGCAGTAGTGGTTGGTTTGGCCTTTCTCTTTTTCTCAACTCAGTATCGTGTCTTCAATGCCATGATGATGGGAGATGAAGCAGCTTTGACTTTAGGGATTCCACTTAAACTCTATTGGTATCTTTATATCGCTATCGTTGCGATCATAACGGCCGTCTTGGTTGCTAGTTGTGGTATTATTGGCTTTGTGGGCTTGATTACCCCTCATATCGCTAGAAGTATAGTCGGGACTAACTATCGTAAGCTTTTTCCAGTGGCAACTCTCTTAGGTTCCTTGTTTGTGGTTTGGGCAGACGTCTTGGCTAGAATCCTCGTCAAAAATGCAGAGTTACCTATCGGTATCTTTACAGCCTTGGTTGGCGCACCTTTCTTTATTTATATTGTGACTAAAAATCGTAGGAAGGTGGTTTAGACTTATGGATGTAAAGTGTAAGGATATTCATTATTCGATTGGAGAGAAAAAAATCCTAAACGGTGTCTCTCTAGAGGTTGAAGGTGGGCAATTCCAGACCATACTTGGACCAAATGGGAGTGGGAAATCAACCTTGCTAAAAACCATTTATCGCCAGTTGAAACCAGATAGCGGTCATATTTTACTTGATGGGAAAAGCCTAGATCAGGTAAGCCTAAAGGAAACTGCAAAAGAAATGGCTGTTGTGACACAGTTTAACACCCTTCAATTTGATTGCACGGTGGAAGAAATTGTCATGCTTGGCCGAACGCCCCATCTTTCCTTTCTACAAAAAGAATCGGAGCGGGACCACTTGCTCGTCCAGGATGCCCTAGACAAGGTTGGCATGTCTGAAAAGAAGACACGCTATTATTCGTCCTTATCAGGTGGAGAAAAACAAAGAGTTATCCTAGCGCGTGCTTTGGCTCAGGAACCCAAACTCCTTTTATTGGATGAGCCTACCAATCATTTGGACATTAAGTATCAGTTGGAGATGTTGACTTTGGTCAAGGCATTGGGTATTAATGTCCTTGCAGTTCTTCATGATATTCAATTGGCCTGTCGCTTTTCAGATTATATATACCTATTGAAAGGAGGTGAGATTGTTGCCCAAGGCGTCCCAAGGGATGCCGTCACCCCCCAATCCTTGCAGGCGGTTTATGATGTTCACAGTCGTATTACATGGACGGATGACCAGCAGGCAATGATTCAGTATTTATAAGCCTAGGAAAGGAAGGCCTTATGAACAAGAAAACGTTTCGTATCGCATTAATCGCTGCAGCTGTCCTTACATTGACAGCATGCAGTTCTACATATAAAAACAGCACATCATCGTCATCAACAGCAAAAGAAACGGTAAAAAAGACCAACTCAGAAACCCAGTATCCTTTGACCGTCAAAACTTATGACGATAAAGGAACTGAGTTAGATCAAGTCTTCAAAAAGGCACCAGAAAAGGTTATTACAAATAACCTTTCATCAACTGAAATCTTGATTGAGCTTGGTTTAAAAGACAAGATTGTCGGTATGCTTAACCCTGACAATGAAGTAACCGATAAATATAAGGAAGACATTGCCTCAATCCCGCATATCGGTGATAAGAAGACCATCTCTCAAGAAGCCATCTTGGCTTACGGACCTGATGCCCTTATTGGTCGTAACATGATGTTCTCAGACAAATCAATGGGAACCATCAGCACGTGGAACAGCAACGACATTCCCGTCTATACGCAAAAAGCTTCTGTTTCAACAACCAAACAAGATTTGAATAATATTATCGAAGATGTTAAAAATATTGGTGACATTTTCAACGTTCAAGACAAGGCAGACAAGTATGCAGGACAACTCCAAAAGCGTATCGACGCCGTTAAAAAGAAAAACAAGTCTTCTGACAAAGACTTGAAGAAGGCTCTGATCATGTGTGCCTACAACGATGAGACCTTTGGAACTTACAAATCTGCCCTTCAAGAAAGTATGCTTAATCAGCTTGGCTATACCAATGTTGCGACAGGAACATCAGATTTGACTCTGGAAAATCTCGTGTCTATGGAACCAGAATTGATTATCTATGTAACTAGTGACCGTAATAAGGCCATGGACAAGGATGCTACAGACAAGATGGAAAAGAACGCTGTTCTTGAAAATGTACCAGCCGTTAAAAACAAGAAAATCATGACTATTTCTTATGATGAGCTTATGGATTACGGTCCATCTGTGATTGATTCTCTTGAGAAGGTTAATGACTTTGTTAATAAATAAAGACTTTGTCTGCCATGGCATTCGAGTGACGATTGCCCTTCCTGAGTCTTATGATGCTACTAAGACTTATCCAGCTGTTTTTCTGAACGATGGACAACTGGATTATCTGGGAAAACTAGCGGATTCTGTTATCCTGGTAGGCCTTGAGCCCAAGAATCGCTTGGATGATTTTACACCTTGGTATGCTCAGGCTTTGAGACCTGGAAGTCCTGATTTTGGTGGCAAGCTAGCCAGCTATCATGACCAACTATTTGGCCATATTTTAAATAGCATCCAAGAGGAGTTTAGACTGGATGACAGTCGCATGGCTTACGGAGGCTACTCGCTGGGTGGTTTGGCTGCTATCCACAGTCTTTATAGCAGTGATAAGATGCCTTTTATCTTTTCCATTTGTGGATCCTTTTGGTATTCAGATTTTGTAGATTACTGCCAATCCCATCAGCTTCTTAATAAGTCTTGCTCGGTCTATTTACGTAACGGTTTGACCGAAGGGTCTAATCATAAGAATAGACTGGCCAAGGCTCCTAGCTTTGCCAAAGAAGTACATGAATGCATCAAAAAACAGTGCTTATCCACTTATTCAGCACTTGACCCCTACGGTCATCATGATAATCTCCAAGAAAGATATGATGCTTTTTCGGACTGGTTGATTGAAGAGTGGAAACTCTGAAATGCTGCTATTGGTGATTGAGTAGAAAAGAGAGAAGAAAAGTAGTGAAGAAAATTCCGACGATGGAATCTCTTCACTACTTTTTGTTATGACCATCACAGTTGATGCTTCCGAAAAGTTTTTAGACATGAATCAAAAAACGCCTTAACTCCGTATATTAAAAGTAATTGACTTACCTTTGACTTATATCCTAACTTCAAAAAGGACAAGACTATTATTGTTGTTGATGCAGTAACTTATATAATTTAAAACTTTTTTGTTGGAGAAGTAGAAGGGAAAAAACTATACTTTGGTGCCTGAGAATACTTCGATATGGTTCCCTAGTATTTTTATATCTACTGGAAGATTATCCGATTTGTCTCCATCAACATCTGACTCTAACTCAACCTCTGAAGAAATCCTAATATTACGCGCTTTGATATATTCGATATTATCGTTACCTACTAGATCCCCTTTTAACAAATCTGGGATAGTCGATAATTTAGAAATGATGGATGCATCTTTTAAAATCAAGATATTTCCATATCCATCTGTATTTTCATCAAATAGTTTTTTGTCTGCATAGTAATTAGATAGAAGAACTAAGACCTGACTAGCTTCACCTTCATAATTGCCATTTTCGCTTTCAATACGAACATTAAATACATCGTCTTCCACAACGGACTTCATCGTATTGATTGCATATGCAAAGATACCGTACTTTGTTTTATCTTCAATATCAACGTTATGAATAGCTTCTGGTAAAGATCCAACACTTAAAATATAGCCAAAATAATTTTGATTAGCTTTTCCAACATCAATGGTTTTAGTAAAATTGAAATCAAGTTCTTCAATCGCTTGATCAATATTTTGGTTGATTTCTAATAGCTTAGTGATTAAATTACCAGTTCCACCAGGAATAATCCCAAGTTTTGGAATGTGATTTTTTTCAGCAATCCCCGAAATAACCTCATTTACAGTACCGTCTCCACCAAAAACAATTACTGCATCATATTTTTCTTTAGAGGCTTTTTCAGCAAATTGAGTTGCATCTTTGGCTTTTTGCGTAATCTTAGTTTCAACATAATCAAAATACTCTTTAGCCTTATTCTCCAAGCTCTCTTTATAATCTAATGCTGTTTCTCCTCCAGAAGTTGGATTAATAATTATCATTACTTTTTTCATTGATATTTTCTCCTATGGACTACTAGTGACGATACTTTTCAACGGTTTCTTATGCTTATCAAATTAATATCTCACATTACTTGTTGTTATTTGGGGATTCTTTTTACTTATCCTTTTCTATTTGTTGAAGATCATCATCGTTTTTATATTGAATGATGTAGTCGACTATTTCTTTTTCAGTTAATCTATCATTTGTTATTTGTGAAACCTGAATCGAGATATTTTTCAAACCATATTCATTTTGTTTGTTAACGATACTTTGTAACTCAGCTTCTGAAAGATATTTACCTGAAATGGTTAGCTTTAGTGTATTATTTTCTTTACTATATTTCTTTTTCAAAATAGTATGGTTTTCAAATTGATCAGATAGATAATTATTGATAGACTCATTGATTAGCGTATCTCTAACTAAGGTAGTTGCAGAAGCTAAACTTGGAATAATAAGAACAAGCGAGACTAGAATTAATATTTTTCGCATTTTAGAGGCTTTACGATTATGTTTAACATAAGGATTATTAACCATCATCACATTAGTGCCAATATATGTAGCAATCATAATAAAACTGCAGTTAATGGAGAACAAATATGACGCCCCTATCATATACTCAAGATTTCCTGTGGCAATAGAATACCCCACGGTACAAACGGGTGGCATAAGAGCAGTTGCAATGGCGACACCAGGAACAATGTTATTAGCTTCTTTCTTTCGTGCTCCAATAATGCCGGCTAATCCACCGACGAATGCTATTACAACGTCCCAAATTGTGGGCGAAGTTCTAGCAATAATTTCCGTACTTGCGTAAGAAATGGGCGAAAGTAAAAAATAAAGTGTAGAGGCTAAAAGGCTTACTGCAACTTGAATAAAAAGAACTTTAAACGATTTTTTGAGAAGTTTTGTATCTAATATTGCTAACGCAAAACCTACTCCAAGGATAGGTGTCATCAATGGAGAAATCAACATTGCCCCTATGATTGTTGGAATAGAATTCATATTCAAACCAATAGATGCAATCAATATCGCACACAATAAAGTGGTTAAGTCACTTTTTGATAAATCTAAATCCTCATAGATTTTGTCCCTAAATTCTATTAGAGAATAAAGTTTACCATCCTTCAAAACTTTTTCCATAACAGTACTCCCTCTTTGTTAGTATAGTCACTTTTTAAGAAGTTACTCAATACTGTTTGACCTCTTCTGAAAGGAAAGAATATCTTGAGGGAACAACTTTTTAAGCTCACTCTTTGACGACGTATCTAAATCATTGGCCATTATTATTGTAACTTCTTTACGTGGGCGTGTTTTATATTCTACTTTCAATTTGTAATCAATTCATTACTCCTTATTAATGTTAAACTCCTACTGAAAATACCACAGTGTCTGGTATATTATTTATACTTCTTTATTAGATGGTTACTTTTTAAAGAAAAATCATGTAAGGGTTTCCATAATTCAATTATACATTTTATTTATGTTTTAGTCACTCTAACTTCTTAGGACTATTTTCTTTTGTATCTAAAACCTGATTAATCACATGGATGCACCAGTTTAATCAATCTTTTTATTCCTAAATTTTTCCATTTAGGAAATGCTCTTATAATTGTATAGCTAGGTGTAATTTATTCAAAGCTTCTCGTGTACACAAAAAAATTATGAGCTAAGCGAAATTACAAACTTACGCAAACGGTTGCAAAAACCACCGATAGTTTCCATACTTTCTTTGTAAGCGCAAACATTTTCATTGACTTATCAATTTGATTAACTTATACTGTTATTAACAGGTATATACTAACATTAATCTTATGATTGTTAAGATTAATATAAAAAATGTTTTAGCTAAAATGTAACTCTTTAGATGGTTTGATTTTCCAAACAATCTAACTTTCCTCTATGTAGAAAGGGGGAGACATTATGCTTTGGGCTATTATTGTCGGAGGCTTTATAGGTTTTATTGCTGGTGGAATCACTAAAAAGGGAGGTTCCATGGGAATAATTGCCAATATCTTTGCAGGTTTAATTGGTTCATCTGTTGGACAGTCACTCTTCGGTTCTTGGGGACCTAGACTAGCTGGAATGGCCTTAGTTCCATCAATTTTAGGGGCAGTTATTGTTGTTGCAGTAGTATCATTTTTCTTAGGAAAAAAAGAATAATTTTCAATATTTCGACAGGAAGACTCCAATCAACTAGCAAACTTAGTGCCGATAAATTAAAAAAGTGGTAAACATGGACTAGCTAATGGTTTATCAGCAAATAAAGATAACGTTAGTGAGGGTGTTCAAGCTGTTTATGACTCGACTTCAACACAAAAGCTATAATTTAACTTATCTTGTTATACTTAAAAATTTGAATGTATTGTTTAAGAGCGTTCATATTTAAAAATCTTTATGTCCAAAGGAGGATAAAATTATGTCAGTAGAAGAAAAACTTAACCAAGCTAAAGGCGCTATTAAAGAAGGTTTCGGAAAAGTAACTGGTGATAAAAAAACAGAAAAAGAGGGTGCTGCTGAAAAAGCAGTCTCAAAAGTGAAAGAAGTTGCCGAAGATGCCAAAGATGCTGTTGAAGGAGCTATCGAAGGTGTGAAAAATATGATTAAAAAGGACGATAAATAATTAAATAGTCAATTGATTTTTCACATAAAAGCTACAAAAGTTACTCTACAAAAAAATAGAGTTGTCATATTCTACTCCTAATTACTCACTTATAAGATTACTTTCAAAATAACTACAAATCGATATTCTTATAATATTATTCAGTTGAAAAATCAACTTTCTTTAGATTAATTTAAATTCCTTTTTAAATCCATATATATTCTTTCTAATAGTAAAAGCACTCTAATTTCTATAGTTTTATCCAAGCTATAGACGCTAGAGTGTTTTTTATAACATTTTGAAGAATTATTTAATGATTGGGGGAGGTTTGTATTTTTCTAGTTTTTATACAAATCAGCAAAATATAAGCGCTAACATCATCCCGAATAGGGAATGGCAAACGTTTGCATTACTTGTGAATATTTTCACTACCAAAGCATCACATTTTCAGTGAATTACTTGATTTTCATAAGTATTAGTTTTATAATCAAAGTATAGAAAACGCTTTCAAAAACATCTCCGAGTTTTTGTCCTACTTGAAGTGGTTCGGCTAACAGCCGACTTCCATTCTAGAAAGGAGTATTGTTTTGAGTCAATGTGATATTCTCATTATAGGGGCAGGTCCTGGTGGTTATGTTGCTGCTGAAGAAGCTGCCCGTTTAGGTAAAAAGGTAACTGTCATTGAGAAAAACTCCATAGGTGGCACTTGTTTGAACGTTGGCTGTATCCCATCCAAAGCCTATCTTGAACATGCTCATTGGTTATTAGCTGCTAAAGAAGCCTCTCAGTATGGAGTAACAGTTTTAAATGATAATCTTGATTTTCAAAAACTTGTTGCTCGCAAAGATCAAGTCGTAGCAACACTACAGTCTGGTATTCAATCAAGTTTTAAACAATTAGGGATCACCTATATTGAAGGTGAGGCAGCTTATATTTCTGATAAAACCTTCCAAGTTAATGGTGAAAGAGTCTCAGGTAAGTCTGTTATTTTGGCGACGGGGAGTCATCCATTTATTCCTCCTATTGCTGGTATTAACGATGTTGACTACTTGACAACAGATAGCTTTTTCAACTTAAAGGAACTTCCTCAACGTTTGGTTATCATTGGTGGGGGTATTATTTCCGTTGAGTTAGCTTTTGCCATGGCTCCACTTGGTGTGGATGTGACAATGATAGAGGTTGCACCAACAATTTTAGCAACTGAAGATGACGAAGCACGTTCCATTATTAGAGAAAAGATGGAACAACTTGGAATTACTATTCTGGAGGGAGTTAGCATAGATAGGGTTAAAGAAAATGCTGTAATTTTAGCAGATGGCAAGTCCTACTCTTATGATAACTTACTTGTAGCAACAGGGCGTAAGCCAAATATTGAGTTAGCCCAAATGATGGGCTTGGAGCTGACCGAAAAAGGCTTTATTAAGGTAGATAGTTATTACGAGTCATCTCAATCAGGTGTTTATGCGATTGGGGATTTGATTCCTGGATATATGTTAGCTCATGTTGCTAGTAGCGAGGGAATCAAAGCTGTTCGAGCCATTTGTCGTCAGGCTGAGGAACCGGTTGATAATTCAAGTGTTCCACGGTCTCTCTTTACAACGCCAGAGATTGCTTCCTTTGGCTTGTCAGAAGAGGAGGCGGTACAACAAGGATATGATATATCAGTTGGTCAACTTCCTTATGTTTATAATGGTCGAGCCATTGCGTCTAATTCAGCAAAAGGTTTTGTTAAAATTGTCTCCGAAAAACGCTATCACCTACTATTAGGTGCCGTTATCGTTGGTCCACATGCAACTGATATTCTACAATCCTTGATTGTCTTGAAAGATGCTGAAGGAACACTTGATCAGCTTGATAAGACAATTTTTGCACATCCAACAATTTCTGAATTGGTTCAGGAAGTTGTAAGACTGATTTTAAGGTCCTAAGGTCGATGGATAGGTTTAGCACAGCCATTCTCATTTTTTCAAATCTATATATCTGTCAATAATATTTGTTTTTTATAAAGCTCTCTATAGAAGGAGGAAACAATATGACACATTATCAAGAATTGCCACAAGCCCTAATGAAAGAAAAACATCAGGGACAAACCTTAACCAAGGAAGAAGTTAAGGTTCAAACTGCCCATGATCTTGGTGTGGAAAATGTTTCAAAAGAAGAGGCTAAATCCATGTATAAGACTATGTGGGATATTCGAAATTTTGAAGAAAATGCACGACATTTCTTTTCAATCGGTCAAATTCCAGGATTTGTTCACCTTTACTCAGGTGAGGAAGCTATTGCGACTGGGGTATGTGCTAACTTGACTGATAAAGACTACATTACTAGCACACATCGAGGACATGGACACTGTGTGGCTAAAGGTGGAGACCTTAAAAAAATGATGGCTGAAATCTTTGGTAAGTCTACTGGGCTTGGTAAAGGTAAGGGTGGCTCTATGCATATCGCTGACTTGGATAAAGGAATCCTTGGTGCTAATGGTATGGTAGGCGGAGGCTTTGGTCTTGCGACTGGGGCTGCTATGCGCAACAAATATCTAAAGACTGATGATGTTGCTGTATGTTTCTTTGGTGATGGTGCTGCCAATGAAGGTAATTTTCATGAGTGCTTAAACATGGCCTCTATTTGGAATCTACCTGTGGTATTTGTAAATGAAAACAACCTTTTTGCAGAATCAACACCACAATGGTATTCATCAGGTTCTCCAACAATTGCTGAACGTGCACAAGCTTACAATATGCCTGGCGTTCGCGTTAATGGTAAGGACTTATTTGCTGTTTATCAAGTGGCTAAAGAGGCCATTGAACGTGCGCGTCGTGGAGATGGTCCAACGTTAATTGAAGCTATTACTTATCGTAACCATGGCCATTTCGAAGGAGATGAGCAAAAATACAAAGCACCAGATGGAATCGAAAAAGAATGGGCAGATGTGGATGCCTTGGAAGTATTTCGTGACCTGGTAACTGAAAAGGGTATCCTTAGCCAAGATGAATTGGATGAGATTGTTGCCCAATCACAAAAAGATGTTGAAGATGCAATCCACTTTGCTCAAGAGAGCCCAATTCCAAAAGAAGAAGCTCTCTACGAAGACGTATTTGCAGACTGATTGAGGAGGATTCATAATGACTAGAGAAACATTATTTATGAAAGCCATCAATGAAGGGCTCGATCAAGCCATGGAAAGAGACGAGCGAGTTGTTCTCCTAGGGGAGGATATCTCAGGTGGTGTTAATGTTGAACACTTAGAAAATAATAACGAGGATGCCTGGGGCGGTGTCATGGGGATTACACGAGGACTGATGCCGAAATATGGCAGGGAACGTGTTATTGATACTCCGATTTCTGAGCACGGCTATTTATCAGCTTCGGTGGGGATGGCGCTTACGGGACTAAGACCTGTACCAGAGTTGATGTTTAATGATTTTATTGGATTCTGTTTTGATGCCCTATTAGGACAGGCTTCTAAGATGCGTTACATGTTTGGCGGTAAAGCTAAAGTTCCGATGGTTGTTCGTACTATGCACGGGGCAGGTGCCTCAGCTGCTGCGCAACACTCTGGATCCTATTACGGTTTATTTGGATCGATCCCTGGTATTAAGGTGGTCGTTCCTGCTACCCCTTATGATGCTAAAGGTTTACTACTGGCGTCAATTGAGGATGATAATGTTGTTATTTTTTCTGAAGACAAGACTTTATATGGATTAAAAGGGGAAGTGCCAGAAGAATACTATACTGTACCAATTGGTAAGGCTGCCGTTCGTAGAGAAGGTAAGGATTTAACAATTGTGACAATTGGTAAGATGTTGTATGTAGCTTATGAGGTCGCAGACCGCTTGGCAAAAGACAACATTTCTGTAGAAGTGATTGATCTTCGTACAGTTGCTCCATGGGATGAAGAAACAGTATTAAATTCCGTGAAGAAAACTGGTCGTTTAATTATTGTGGATGAGGCCAACCCACATAACAATACTGCAACTGACATTGCATCTGTAGTTTCAGATAAAGCTTTTGATTATCTTGATGGACCAGTAAAATGTGTTTGTGCACCAAATACTCCTGTTCCATTTGCGACAAACTTAGAACAAGCCTATATCCCTGATGCGGATAAGGTTTTGAAAGTAGCTGATGAATTGATTCAGGACTTGAAAGGATAGGAGGGCACTTATGGCAACAGAAATTTTAATGCCCAAGCTCGGCCTAACCATGACTGAAGGACTCATTCAAAAGTGGTTGGTCCAAGTTGGTGATACAGTAACAAGTGGTCAGCCTTTATTGGAAATTAGTTCTGAAAAATTGACTAGTGAAGTCGAATCCCCTGCTTCTGGGGTTGTTCTAGACATTGTGCATGGTGAAGGTGTTACAGTTAAATGTAAGGAAGTCGTTGGATGGATTGGTCAGGAAGGAGAGGATGTAGGAACCCAAGAGGCTCCTGCACAAGAGGAAGCTCCAACTGAAGTCGCTAAAGATTCAACACCGTCTAGTCCTAAATCTACTACAGCACCTATAGCTCGTACTGGTGGGGAACGCATTTTCATTACACCGGTGGCTCGTAAGATGGCTGCTGAGAAAGGCTATGATATCTCCCTTATTAAAGGGACAGGTGGAAATGGTCGTATTACAAGACGTGATGTAGAAGCTTACCAACCAAGTCTTGTTGTTGATAAGGTCGTTGAACCTCTACCACAAGATATGACCTCAGGTCAATACGGTGAGGGACTCCAAGGCATGCGTAAGATTATTGCCGAACGTATGATGAACAGTCTTCATTCTTCTGCTCAAGTGACACTCCATCGTAAGGCTGATTTGACTGAGCTTTTGAAATTCCGTAAAGAACTTAAGGCCAAGGTCCATACTCCACTTGAAAATGGTGAACTAGGTATCACAACTCTATTAACTAAAGCAGTAACCAAAGCTTTGAGAGATTTTCCAGCTTTGAATGCTTGGTATGGCGGCGGCATTCATCAGATTCACGAACGCATTCATATTGGTATGGCAACAGCTTTGGATGATGGTTTGGTTGTCCCTGTGATTCGAGACGCAGACCGTATGACTTTAGCAGATCTTGGTCAAAGCATTAAGACTCTGGCTAATCAAGCTCGAAAAGGTACACTTCCATCTGACCTATATAGTGGTTCTACTTTCTCAATTACGAACCTAGGGGGGCCAGGTGTAGAATACTTCACACCAATCCTTAACTCCCCAGAGGTGGCAATTCTTGGAGTAGGAGCAACTCAACAAGCTTTGGCATTTAATGAGGAGGGAGAGGTTGTTCAAAAAGACTATCTTCCATTGAGTCTGAGCTTCGACCATCAAATCATCGATGGCCTTCCAGCAGCTGAATTTTTAGCACAAGTTATATCTTATCTGGAAGACCCGTATCTCCTTATTTTCTAGTGGATTTAAATTTTGCAAGGTTAAGATTATCAACTAATAGACATATTATAAGTTAAAATATAAAGTTTTTTGCTAACCTTGTCTAGCTCAATAGCTAGCGTAAAGCTTACACAAAGAGAAGACAAAATTAGTCTTCTCTTTTCGTGTTGCTAAGGGGGAGAGCTTTTCTTAAGTCAAGTGGGAATTTGTCTATCAATTTCCTAATGTCTTTTAATAACAATATACAAAACCCATTTGTGATTTTGTCTTTCTTCAATCTTTGAAAAGCCAATACTTGTTAATAGCTGACTCAATTCAGAACTTGTTCCATAATCTGTCATATGATACTTAATTTTTTCTTTTTCGGAAGCAATAATCAGAGTGGAAGGATTGGACATGACTCGATAGATTTCCTGAAAGCTTTGTTTTAAATCTTTCCAGAAAATATGGGTCTGAATGGCAAAGACAAGATCAAAATAATGATTTTGGTAGGGGAGGTTTTCGACATTGCCAACCATCAGCTGGACACTATCATTTTCTATTGACTTTAAAAGCATCCGTTTAGCAGTTTGATAAGACTCCTTGGAAATATCAATGCCATGAATGTCAAGATTTTTATCTAAAGCAAGTAGGTTTTTGATAGTTCTACCACCGCCATAACCGACTTCTAAAATACGACTATTGTTAGGGATAGTGATTTGTTTTATTGCCCAAAGGCTGAGTTCCTTAAAGTAGGACGACCAGATGTTGGTAATCACTCGGCCAACAAGACCACTCGGATTTCTAGATTGGTTTATAAGATATTGAATGAGCATGTTCCCTCCCATTTTTGAAAATAAAGTTTGAAATATAGATGGTTTAAATTCAAACTTTATTATAGAGAAAGCTAGTAAGAATAGCAAGGAAAAATGAAATATATACACATATATTTCAAACTTATGCTACAATTGGTAATAACAGAGGTATTTACATGAATCAATATCAAAAGACGACTGAGAAAAAGAAGCAAGCGATTATTCAAGCAGCTTTGCGTCTATTCAAAGAAAAAGGTTTTAAGGAAACGAGTATAAAATCTATTGCAGAGGCAGCAGAAGTATCTCCTGTTTCTATCTACAATTATTTCGGGAGCAAAGATAATTTGGTGGCTCTCTGTGTTAATGACTTGTTTGAAGAAATAACCCAACAAGCCGAGGACATTTTAAATAGCAATCTAGATTTTAAAACAAAATTAGACCAGGCTTTAGACCTATGTCAGGAGAAAATGAGTCAGCAAATCTCGGACTATTTTCAAGATAAAATGGTGGAAGATTCTGTTTTCTCAACTCTCTTAACGAAAGCAATCACTGCAAAAAAACGTGACATCTATCGTGCTTATATTCATCTCGGAAAAGCAGAGGACCTTATTGCTGAAGACCTATCGACAGAGCTTATCTTAACTGTCATGGATGCTCTTAATGGTATGGGAAATCAATTAGCCCATAGTGACAATTTAGAGACAGAGGTTGAGCAAATTCATCAGATCTTTTTGTACGGTATTTTAGGAAAAAAGAAATCATGATTTTCCTAATTCTATTATTGTTCACAGCTAACAACATCCCATCTCTTGTATATTCTCATGCATGGGTGTAAAATTTACTATATAAAGATAAAGAGGAGCAAGTTATGGAATTAAAAGATTTTACAGAAAAAGAACAGGAGCAAATCGAGAAAGGTTTGAGTACGGCTGAGATTTCTGATAAAGAAGCGGCTAAGAAGTTGCTCGCTCTCGTACCACAAGAATGGATTAAACGCATTCCTTTCTTTGTCAGAGGGCATGCGACGACTAAGACAGTTGAGCGTGTAGCTAAGCAATACCCTGAACTCTATGCCGTGGCGAAACGTCAAGGAGACCTTCCTGAAAAAGAGAGAGAAGAGTTACGTAAGATTATGACAGACATCTTTGAAGAAAAGATGAACAAACACAAGATTAAATAAGATTTTTAAAGACAATGTGTTTATTTCTACAATTACGAATCAACCTTCCATAAAAAAGAGATACTGTCAATTTTACCATCCCGTTACGGAGAAAAAATGAGCAAATTTATTTCAAAACAATCAGTCGCTATCTGGTATGTACTGTCTGCCCTATTTACTACATATATAGTAGGGCAAGTTATCCTATGGTGTTTCCCAGACAGGACTAGTCTGGGTGCCTCACTACTGTTTATCCTAATGAACTGTGTTCCCCTGATTATGGCGGCTGTCTTTTCTCTTGTGTTGAGTGAAGTCAAATCCTTGGGTGAATTCTTCAAAAAGGTCTTTCTTCAAAAAGAAAGTCCCCTGTCCTGGATTCTAGCTCTCTTCATTCCAGTCATCTACTATGGAATCTCATTCTTTCTCAGGAATGTTAGCTTTACTGGGAACACCTTCTTGGCCTTCTTACTATATTTTCCCTGGACCTTTTTATATGGGGGGCTGGAAGAAGTAGGTTGGCGTTGGTTTTTACAAGAACATCTTTACTTTAGCAAGCACTTTATAACTAAAATGATGGTTCTTTCCATTGTCTGGTTCCTCTGGCATATCCCTATCTATCAACTCCCTTGGATTACAGCAGGTTCCTCCAACTATCTCATTTTTTACCTGATGATTTTAGGAAATACTTTTCTATTTGGAGCTCTCAAAGAGTATTCGAAAGGAGCTGCTCCTTGTATCCTTGCCCATATGCTGATCGATAGTCTGGCTGTCCTTATGCTAGTTCAGAGTTCTCTTACTCAGATTATCCTTCTGGTTATTTTCGAAATCCTACTAGCCTCTTGGCTGGTGGCGGTACGAAAATCATAGAATTAGAGTTGAACCTCCCACTGAATTTCGGTGGGAGCTTTTCTTTCCTATCTGTTGATATAATGACACAGTTTCATTTTTAGGAGGTGATTCGTTTGGCCAAGGATACATTCCATCATCAAAAGGCTGAAAAAGAGAGAGAAGAGCTCCGTAAAATCATGACAGACATCTTTGAAGAAAAGATGAACAAACACAAGATTAAATAATGTTGTATCAAAAGAGGTATAAGTCTACAAACTTATACCTCTTTCTTATCTTTACTTCCTATTTGATTTGGATAGACTAATGGCAACCATAGTCGCACACAGGAAAAATGCTGAGAGTAAACCTTTTGTAGTGGGAGTCATAAAAGGTTTATCAAAGACATAATAGTTATAGACAGAAAATCCCAGTCCAATAAGAGTTACAATAATCGACACAACAAATAGCGTCACCCATAATCTTCTTTGAGTCATCGTAAACCTCCTGTTTGTATTCGTTTTCTTTCTGCCTATAGTATAACATAAAAAACCTTAGCTAAATTCCAGAGAGTGGATTGGCTAAGGTTTTTCATTTTATTTCGTCAAGACAACCGTATCGTTTGGATCATGGTCATCATCTTCAATAGTCAGCTGATTACCGTCGAGTTTGTAGAATTTGGTATCATCACCAATCGTTAGACTTTGATTGTCAGGGTTAACTGTTACAGACTTGCTTTCCTTCTCGCCATCTGCTTCGTCCTCTTCCCAAGTTCCAGTATTTCCAGAGATGGTTAGGGTAATGCGATCATTTTCATCAGTTCCTTTATAGGTGCCATCTAGCCCTTCAGTCTGTTTAGAAACTTCAGAACTTTGTGAAGATGAAACCTTACTTGAACTTTGTTGGGTGCTAGCAGAGCTTTCAGGTGTTTGAGCTTTCTGGTTTGAGCAGGCTGCTAAAAGACCAAGAACTGCCATAGAGGCAAGAGAAAGTGTGAGTTTTTTGGACAATGTCATAGGCTTTGTCTCCTTTCTTTGATACCTTAAGTATAGCAAACGCTTACAAACAAACCAAGCAAAATCCTTTTTCTGAAAATAGTTAAAAATCACTCTTCAAATTCTCAAAGGCATAATCTATTATCCCTATTTAAACTATGCTATACTGATAAAAAGCAATCAAGGAAGGTTCCTAATGACAACTACCAATCCACGTCGCAAGTGCGAGCGACTTTGGGCAGCCAATAAGTATCTGGTGCTCAGCCATTCAAACAAGATTTACTTAGAAATCCGTAACTATCTCAAGAATGATGAGGTTAGTTTGGATCAGGTTCAGGCCTACATTGATCAAGCCCTGGACCTTCCTGAAAATCCTGGTCAGGTCGTCAACGCCTTCCAACATATCTGGGGGTATTTTAAGAAAAAGGCGACTGCCAGCGAGAAGGAAATGTTTATGGCCCAACTGGATAGCTATGCAGCAGGTCAAATTCCTCAGCATGGTTTAGTGGCTTCCGTCAAAGAGCTCCTCATCAAGTACCCAAATCGCTATCTGGAGGAGTCAACCTTAATTAATGGGGGTTCAAAATGAGACTGTGGCATCAAGCCTTGATTGCAAAACTACCTCGTCAGCAATTATTAGGGCAGCACCGAGAATGTTGCGCCCTTCGTGGTAAGGGATGGCAACGCAAACATGCTACGGTTAACTATGTTTTTGATTATTCACCGTACCGCTTGTTTAAATACCATGAGCTCATTATGCAAGAAATGACGGAACGTGGCTATCGTGTCAGCCCAGAGTGGTTGGACAAGGAGTATCGAGGCAAGCAGATGCCAGCCTACGATAAGCTTGAAGTGGAGAAGCTACCAGTCATCATTTACCCAGAGCATGATACTGCCTATTTACAGGAATGTCTGGACAATCTCAAGCAAAAAGGAATCATCATCTAAAGGAGGAAAACGATGCATTTATTTAAGTGGTTAGCACCTAAAAAGAAAGCAGCAGAAGGCCTTGTCATGCGTATTTCGACAGCTGATCAGGTAGACTATGCGACGATGACAAACCCAAGTGACAGTGATATCTGGGATGCCTTGGTGCAACTTCCAGTATCCTACGATAGTCTCTATCTCACTTATAGCGAAAAAGGGTCAATGAGTTTTATCTTTGTTGAATCCGAGGATGACAAGTATCGCTTGGAACACGACACACCTGAGCTAGGATTAGAATTGACAAATGTAGCACGTGTATCCCAACAAGTTGCCAGAGACATCCTTATTCTCTTTTCTAAAGAGCACACAGTGATTTTGGATGACCATTGGAAACAAGAGAAAGTAAGGTAATCCTATGGCCTACCTCACCCCAGAAACCAGACGAAAACGACGAAAAGCCTTTTGCTTAATCATTGAAATCATTTGTCCGGTTCATTTTGCAATCATTGTCCCGCGAGACCGGATTTTTACTCCTGAAAAATGGGCTCAAACACCAGCTCCTATGCGACAAAAACTCATGTGGAGCTTTCACCGTCAGTATCAGCTTGAGGGCATGACGAGAAAAGAAGTTGAGAAACTCTTGGGCAAGGGGAGTAATCTTCAAGGAAGTGTTGAGTACAAGCTGAAGGACGATTGGATTGGTGGTTGGCGTGTTTACCATATTGACTATAAGCAAAACCGTGTGATTCGTGCCAAAGAAACCTGGCAAGACTGGTGAAAATGGGCTTTTTCTTCCCCTAAAAGTAGTATAATCAAGGTGTAAAGGTAATCGTTTTCAAAAGAACGAAGCTGTCTTTTGATTAGAAATGGAGGACAAACTTATGACCCTATTTATGTCTAAACTGATGAGCGGTATTATGGAACTGCTCATAGTCTCTGTCATTCCTTTTATCACTTGGTTAATTTGGAGCAGGAAAAAGGTCGGTTTCTTTGACTGGATTGGGTTGAAGAAAGTTCAAACCCAGCAGAAGAGGCGATTACTACTGACCATTTTGGGTATTAGTCTACTTTTTCTTCTTTTTTCGATTGTAGTCTTTAGTTGGTTTGACTCTAGCAAAACGGCCACAGCAGATTTTTCTGGAAAGGGAATTGTAGCTCTTCCTGCTATTCTAGCCTACGCTATCTTAGGGACTGCCTTGCCAGAAGAAATCTTCTTTAGAGGTTTTCTATTAAAAAGGATGCAAGGAAAACTAGGATTTCTAGGAGCAAATCTGGTTCAGTCTCTCTTATTTGGGCTCATCCATGGGTATATGTTTATCCAACTAATCGGCGACCTAAAAGCTATGGCTATTTTTGCCTTTATTAGTCTCATAGCTTACGTTTTGGGTACTATCAATGAGAAGAAAGCAAACGGCTCCATTCTTCCAAGTGTCTTTATCCACGCCTTGGCCAATACGATTGTAGGCCTTCTCTTTGCCTTTTCCCTTATTTAGATAAATATAGAAGAAAGTTATCATGGATGAATTAAAAGATATCAAACTTAAAAACTATCAGTACCTAAATGAGGTTGCTATCAAGGGGGAAACGCTTTTCACGGGCTCCTCTCTTATGGAGCTTTTTCCCATTTGTGAAATCGCTAGGAGTAGAGGTATCGACGATATCATCTACAATCGGGGCATCAGTGGTTTGAATACGGATGAATTTCTCCAGCATCTCCATCCCCTGCTTTTGGATCTGCAACCGAGTAAGGTTTTCATCAATCTCGGTACCAATGACATGACCGAGGAGCCTTATGGAGATCAGTGGTTCCAACATATGACGGCAAATATCAGCCAAATTCTGGAGCAAACACTAGCTATTTTGCCCCATACTAAGATTTACCTGATGGCTTTTTACCCAGCCAATCTACATCTGCCTTGGCAGACACCGGCATCTATCCAGTGGATGAAACTGCGGACTCCTGAAAATCTTGACCGCTGTAACCAGGCTCTTGAGGAAATCGCCAAAACCTATGGCTGCCACTTTATTAATTGTAATGCTGAGCTGGTCAATGATAGGAAAGAGCAGAAGGCTGAGCACACCTATGACGGCGTCCACCTTTATACCAATGCTTACTTAAAAGTTTTTGAAGTTCTGGAGCCATATCTCCTGCATTAAGAAAATATGAGAGAATTTCCAGTTCTTACTCGCTTTTTTCCCTTGATTACAGTACAATAGACGTCAAAAGTGAAAAATTGAAATGAGGTATCCCTATGTGGAAATGGTTTAAACGACTCATTGTCCTCGTCATTGTGCTCTTTTTTGCAGTGGCGGCTCTACTTATTCCGGACAAGATCGACAGTCAGGACCAATTAAAAAATGTATCAACACAAACATCCCTTGCTGATTTAGCCCAGGCTGGTATTGGTGGGGCGTCCCTTTCATCAGGCGGGGTTTCAACTGAGATTAATCTTGACAGTAATCAGTTTCGTCAAATCCTAAAAGCAAGCATGGCTGATTCTAATGACGAGACCTTGCAAAACAGTAGCGTAGAGTTGAATGATTCCTATCTAACAGCTAAGGTTCCCGTATCTCTTGGACCTATCGAATCAACATTTAGCCTTGATTTTACGGTCAGCACTAACAAGGAAGTCATCCTACTAGATTTGGCAGGTGCCCACCTGGGTCGCCTTCCAGTTCCAAAATCACTGGTTCTGCCTTACCTCAAGAAGAGCATTGCCCAGTCGAGCAGTGGTGTTCGCATGGTTAACGACCAAATTCAGCTCAAGCTTCCAGAAATCGGCTATGAAATTGAGCAAGCCTCTGTGACCAATAGCAAGATGAAGGTTAAACTTAACATTCCGATTTCCTTGCCAACAAGTTGGTAATCCATAATAAATCTTTCAAAACAAGTCCATAGTCTGGACTTGTTTTTTGATACCTTCACTTCTAAACTAAGAAAGTTAAAAAATTCTTGAAATAATAGCTTTAAATCCCTCAATCCCCTAGAAAATGAGCTTTTCCTATGCTATCATAAGATTGTAAAATTGATAAGCGTCTGACACTCATTGAAAAAGAGTTATTTCACTGAGTTAAAGAGTTTTAGGATAGTAGTTAGGAGGAAAAAATGGACGCTTTAAAATATATCACACCCAAATTTTTTACCACCATCAGGAATTATTCTAAGGGCCAGTTTCTCAAGGACTTAATTGCAGGAGTTATCGTGGCTATCATTGCCCTGCCCTTGTCGATTGCCCTTGCCATTGCCTCTGGTGTTAATCCCGAACAAGGTCTTTACACAGCAGTTGTTGCAGGCTTTTTTATTTCTTTTTTGGGAGGTAGTCGGGTTCAGATTGGTGGACCCACCGCAGCATTCGTTGTTATTATCTATGGCATCATTGCTCAGTATGGTATGGCTGGTTTGACCCTTGCCACGCTCATGGCGGGACTCATGCTTATTATCATGGGGCTCCTGCGTTTTGGTGACCTGATCAAGTTCATTCCCAAAACCATCACACTTGGTTTTACCTTGGGGATAGCTGTTGGGATTGTGGCTGGACAGATTAAGGATTTTTTAGGCCTTGAGATGAAGTCCGTGCCAGCTGAGTTCTTAGAAAAACTTCTAGCTTATGGGAAGCATCTTTCAAGTATTAGCTGGGCGACCCTAGCCATTGGTATCTTGGCCCTAGTTATTCAAATCTTTTGGCCACGCCTTTCTCAGAAAATTCCGGGGTCTTTGGTTGCAATTATTGTGACTACAGCCATCGTAGCTTCTGGTCATCTGCCAGTCAAAACCATTGGTAATCTTTACACCATCAAAGCAGGACTTCCAAGTTTCACAGTTCCTAACCTATCATTTTCTTTGATTCGTCAAATGATGTCGCCAGCCTTCACCATTGCCATACTAGCAGCCATCGAATCCCTACTTTCTTGCGTTGTTTCAGACGGGATGATTGGTGGTAATCATCGCTCTAATGCTGAATTGATTGGCCAAGGTGTGGGGAATATCATGTCAGCCCTCTTTGGCGGGATTCCTGCAACGGGTGCCATCGCCCGTACCGCAGCCAATGTCAAAAATGGAGGACGGACACCAGTAGCGGGGATGGTTCATGCCCTTACCTTGCTTCTGATTTTACTCTTTCTCATGCCTTATGCCTCATTGATTCCTATGACCTGTTTGGCCTCAATCCTAATGATTGTCGGTTATAACATGAGCGGTTGGCGTACTGTCGTTCGTATGATTCAACGTGCCCCTAAGAGTGACGTAGCAGTCCTTATCGTAACCTTTATCTTAACCGTTTTCTTTGACCTAGTGGTTGCCATCGAATTTGGTATGGTTCTGGCAGCCTTCCTCTTCCTCAAACGCATGTCAGACGTGGCTCAAATTCGTCAGTGGGTGGACAAGGAAAATCTGGACGATCCTATATTATCTGAGGACAGCGACTTGAAACAAGTCCCTAAAAATGCAGTCGTATATGAAATCTTCGGTGCCCTCTTCTTTGGTGCAGCCAATAATTTCTTGAATGTTATCAATGACGACGGTAAGAATGTCCTTATCCTACGCATGCGCAACGTTCCAGCCATGGATATATCAGGCCTGGATGCCCTTGAGGAAACGCTTGCTATCTGCCAAAAACGTGGAATGACCTTGCTTCTTTCTCACGTTAACGCCCAACCCTACCGAGTTCTCGAAAAATCAGGCTTCATCCAGACTATCGGTCCAGATAATATCTGCGAGTCGACGGACCAAGCCCTTGAAAAAGCAGTAGCCCTAGCAAAAGAAGGCTAGACAAATCCATTTTGCACAAGAAGAAAAAGCCAGTTCAACTGAACTTGGCTTTTTAAAATACGCGATAAACATAGGGATTGTCAGGTTGACCGACCTCTTTAACCTCAGTCAAATTGAGGATAGGGAGGCTCTGTTTAAGATTTTGATAATAATCCACAGTGATGGTACCAGTGACTTTTACCCAGGTATTATCCTTGAAGGTTTGGTCACTTCCTCTCGTCGCCAGTCCGTAAACACCTGAATCGGCGATACAGTGGATAATACCGAAACGGAAGATGAACTGATAACCCTTGGTCTGTGGGTCATTGTAAACAAAGCCGGTATAGGTGACCTTCTTGCCCACAAAATCGTTAGGATAGAGGTAGATGAGCTCCATAACTTCCATGTAATTTTCCGTGGTAATCTGGATGGTCTCACGTCCCTTGTACTTGGCTAGCTCCTTGGTCATCTCCTTCTCATAAGCAGAGGAGGTGAAGTAGGAGCTGGTGTCTGGCTTCAAATACTGGATAGTCGTTCCCTCTTGGTCGGCCTGGTTAGGATCGCTCCCTGCCGCCAGTGGAAAATGATAGCCCTTAGCTGATACGGTATTGGCATCCAAGGTTACTGTTGGCACCAAGAGCCCCGTAAGGACTGGAAAGGCCAAGAGAACGATGCTGGCTACCTTGGCTACTCGACCTGACAAATGCGAGTGAACCTTCATCTGCTTCATCCAAACAATGAGTTGAACCACAGCAAGGATAAAGGAAAGCACCATGGAAATGTAAGCCAGGTAGGAGTAGTGGATATTAATGTACTGGTTGAGCTTGCCAGAAACTTGCAAGTACATGACCAGCTCAAAATACCCAGATAAGATGAGAAAACGTAACATTAAATCACCCCCAATACCAGACAGTAAATGATTGTCACCAGACTTGCGGTTCCTACGAAGAGACCAACAAAGCGTGTCTTAAACTGGTGTTTCATCATGATTAGGTTCTTGATATCAACCATAGGACCGATGATGAGAAAGGCCACTGTTGGTGCCACTCCAAAACTAGAGAGCAAGGAAGCCCCGATAAAGGCATCTGCCTCAGAACAAAGCGAGAGTATAAAGGCCAGGAGCATCATGATGAGGATGGCTGTCACCGAATTATGACCGATGGTCGTGAGAATACGGGTCGGTAGGTAGGTCTGCATACCTGCGGCCACCAGGCTCCCGAAAATCAGGTAACGCCCAGTGTCGAAAAATTCATCTACCGCATGAACCAAGGCCTGAAAAATTTTCTTACTAGCTGACAAACCACTATAGTCGTGCACATGACTGACCTTACGATTGTCCTTAAGAATCTGGTCGTCCACCACAAAGCCGAGCAAAATTCCCAAAATCATGGCAATCAAGAAAGCTCCGAGAAAACGTAAAATCACGTAGTACCAAGAGTTCCCAAAGGCCGTATAGGTCGCAAAAAGAACGACTGGATTAATGATAGGAGCTGTTGCCATGAAAGGAATAGCCGTGTAGCTAGGCACTTTTTTCTCTAAAAAGCGCGTGATAATTGGAACAATCCCACACTCACAAGAAGGGAAAATAAAACCAATTAGAGTTCCAAAGAGAATAGCCAGGACCTTGTTTTTCGGCAGGAAGTTTTGGACCTTTTCAGGAGTCACAAAGACTTCGATAAAGCCAGACAAGATGCTTCCCAGTAAAACGAAGGGCAGGGCTTCGATAATAATAGATAGAAAAACTGCCAGAAGCTGCAAAACGCTATCTGGTAGTTGATGAAAAATAGCCATAACTATTATTTCTTCTTATCTTCTTGAAGACGTTTGTCCTTCTTAGGATCAGTTCCCGCCTTTTCAAAATCAGGGATAGCCGCAAAAGATGCCATCATGCTTTCAAGTTCATTTGTTTTTTTCTGAATAACCGCCATAAAAAGCCTCCGAGTTTAAATAAGATACTAAGGGCGTCATTTCTAAGAGAAAATTAGGGCATCAGACGAAGAAGCTCTGCTTCTAGGAAGATGCATCTATTTTCCGAAAGAAATAGCCCGAGTTCAGTTGCAATAAGATACTAAGGGCGTCATTTCTGACAGAAAATTAGGGCATCGACCGAAGAAGCTCTGCTTCTAGGAAGATGCATCTATTTTCCGAAAGAAATAGCCCCTAACAATAGGTCTACCTTTCTATTATACTACCTCTTGCTTAAAAATTCTCGCTTCAGCTACAAGGTTTTCTACCCAAGCAAATCTCCTATCGTGGTATAATAGAACTTATGGAAAATCGTAATTTAGAGACATTGGCTCAGGAATTGGGCCTAAAAAAACAACAAGTTGAAACAGTTTTGGAATTGACCGCAGAAGGCAATACCATTCCTTTCATTGCCCGTTACCGTAAGGAAAAAACAGGCAATCTGGATGAAACGCAAATCAAGGCTATCATTGATATGGACAAGTCCTTGACTACTCTTCAAGACCGCAAGGAAACGGTTTTGGCTAAGATCGAGGCACAGGGCAAATTGACTGACCAACTCAAAGCAGCCATTGAAGCGGCTGAAAAGTTGGCAGACGTGGAAGAACTCTACCTTCCCTATAAGGAAAAACGCCGCACCAAAGCGACTATTGCCCGTGAAGCAGGTCTTTTCCCCTTGGCTCGTCTTATCTTGCAAAATAGTCCCAACCTCAAGGCTGAAGCTGAAAAGCTGACATCTGAAGTCTTTCCAACATTTGATAAGGCTCTTGCGGGTGCTGTGGACATTTTGATTGAGGCCTTTTCTGAGGACAATAGCTTGCGCTCTTGGACCTACAACGAAATCTGGAACAACAGTGACATCACTTCAACCCTCAAGGATCAATCGCTGGATGAAAAAGAAACTTTCAAGATTTACTATGATTTTGAGGATAAGGTGTCTAAACTTCAAGGTTACCGTACGTTAGCCCTTAACCGTGGTGAGAAACTAGGCGTTATCAAGGTAAGCTTTAAGCACAATCTTGAGAAAATGCACCGTTTCTACAGTGCTCGTTTCAAACAAAAAAATGACTATATCGAGGAAGTTATCAATCAATCTCTCAAGAAGAAAATCATTCCAGCTATGGAGCGTCGTATCCGAAGCGAATTGACTGAAGCAGCAGAAGATGGTGCTATTCAACTGTTCTCTCAAAATCTTCGAAATCTCCTTCTAGTATCGCCACTTAAAGGCAAGATGGTACTTGGTTTTGACCCAGCCTTTCGTACAGGGGCTAAGTTGGCCGTGGTTGACCAAACTGGTAAGCTCATTACAACGCAAGTTATCTATCCAGTAGCCCCAGCAAGTCAGGCTAAAATCGCACAGGCTAAAAAAGACTTGGCTGACCTCATCAAAAAGTATGCCATTGAGATTATTGCGATTGGTAATGGAACAGCAAGCCGTGAAAGTGAAGCTTTTGTGGCAGAAGTCCTCAAGGATTTCCCAGAAACTTCTTATGTCATTGTTAATGAAAGTGGTGCCTCTGTCTATTCTGCATCAGAGTTGGCTCGCCATGAGTTTCCAGATTTGACGGTTGAAAAACGCTCTGCCATTTCTATTGCCCGTCGTCTCCAAGACCCGTTGGCCGAGTTGGTTAAGATTGACCCTAAATCAATCGGAGTAGGCCAATACCAGCATGATGTTAGTCAGAAGAAACTGTCTGAAAATCTTGATTTCGTCGTTGATACCGTGGTTAACCAAGTCGGTGTCAATGTCAATACGGCAAGTAGTACCCTCTTGTCACACGTGTCAGGACTCAACAAGACCATCTCTGAAAATATCGTCGCCTACCGTGAGGAAAATGGTGAGATTGCATCACGTGCTGAAATCAAAAAGGTTCCACGTCTCGGTGCCAAGGCCTTCGAACAAGCAGCTGGTTTCCTTCGTATTCCAAATGCCAAGAATATCTTGGATAATACGGGAGTCCACCCAGAGTCTTATCCAGCGGTAAAAGACCTCTTCGAGCAGTTGGATATCACAGATTTGGACGACTCTGCCAAAGAGAAATTGAAGGCTCTTAATCTTAAAGAAACAGCAGAAGAGCTAGGGCTTGGTCAGGAAACCCTTAAAGATATCATCGCTGACCTTTTGAAACCAGGTCGTGACCTCCGTGATGATTTTGAAGCACCAGTGCTTCGTCAGGATGTTCTTGAACTCAAAGACTTGTCAGTAGGACAAAAACTTGAAGGGACAGTCCGAAATGTTGTGGACTTTGGTGCCTTTGTGGATATCGGTGTCCATGAGGATGGCCTTATCCATATCTCTGAGATGAGCAAGAGCTTCGTTAACCACCCAAGTCAGGTCGTTTCTGTTGGGGATTTGGTTACCGTGTGGGTATCAAAAGTTGATTTGGAGCATGAAAAACTCAACCTCTCCTTGGTGAATCCACGTGAATCTAACTGATTATGTTAAGACTGTTTCTATAGAAGATTTTGGCTGGGAATTTAAGCATCAAGCCTTGTGGAACAAGCGTCTCCGGACCACTGGAGGGCGGTTCTTTCCCAATGATGGACACTTAGATTTCAACCCAAAACTCTATGAGGAACATGGTCTTGAGACCTTTCGAAAAATCGTCCGCCACGAGCTCTGTCATTATCACCTTTATTTTCAAGGTAAGGGCTACAAGCATGTTGATAGAGATTTTAAGGACTTACTAGCCAAGGTTGAAGGCCTTAGATACGCTCCAAAGATGCAAGGTCAAAAGGAGAAGTACTACCTTTATCAGTGCCAATCTTGTGGTCATATCTACCGTCGCAAACGCCGTGTCAATACACAGAAGTTTGGATGCGGTCTGTGTCGAGGCAAGCTCATTTTTCTAAATCAGTCCTAGGGCTGATTTTTTAAATTTAAAAAAATCATATAATTAAATCAAAGAAATGATGGGAGAAGAAGACCATGTCAAATCGTTTTTATAAGACACGAAAAAATAGACTCGTCGCCGGTGTTGTTGCAGGTTTGGCAGATAAGTTTGGTTGGGACCTAGCTTTGGCTCGTATCTTGGCTATCATTCTCATGGTTTCAACACAGTTTGGAATCTTTCTATACTTGGTTTTAGCATTTCTCCTTCCTTACAAAGAAGATATTTATCCCGAAATCAAACTCAAGGATGGACGTAAACGTAAAAACGCTGAACCTGTCGAAGACGAGTGGAATTGGTGAGTAAATTATAATAGAAAAGATCTATGATTGGCCTTAGTGCTAGTCATAGGTCTTTTTTGCTTTGAGAACCGCATTGAAAACCTTTTTATGATACAATGAAACTAGTAAATAATCGGAGGAAATAACATGACAGTAACTGTTAAAATGCTGGTTGATAGGCTTAAACTCAAGGTTGTCTATGGAAATAAGGAGCTTTTGGCAAAAGCGATAACAACAGCTGATATCTCTCGTCCTGGTTTAGAAATGACGGGGTATTTTGACTATTATTCACCTGAACGACTTCAGTTGGTTGGGATGAAGGAGTGGTCCTACCTTAAAACCATGACTGATTACAACCGTTATTCTGTTTTTGCGAATATGTTTAAAGCGGAAACTCCAGCTGTTATCGTGGCGCGTGGTCTTGAGATTCCGGAAGAGATGCTTCGAGCTGCTAAGGAAAATGGTGTAGCAGTTCTTCAAGGACGAAACGGCACATCGTCGCTTTCAGGTGACATGTCTTGGTATCTTAACTCGCAATTAGCTGAACGAACTAGTGTCCATGGTGTTTTGGTAGATATCTACGGGATGGGAGTTCTTATTCAAGGAGACTCTGGCATCGGTAAGAGTGAGACAGGGCTTGAGTTGGTGAAACGTGGTCACCGTCTTGTCGCTGACGACCGTGTGGATGTTTATGCTAAGGATGAGGAGACTCTCTGGGGTGAGCCCGCGGAAATCCTCCGCCATCTTCTTGAAATTCGTGGGGTTGGGATCATTGACGTTATGAGCCTTTACGGAGCTAGTGCTGTCCGTAATTCCTCTCAAGTTCAGTTGGCTATTTATCTTGATAATTTTGAAAATGGCAAGATCTTTGACCGTCTTGGAAATGGCAATGAAGAAATTGAATTGCAGGGCGTTAAGATTCCACGTATCCGCATTCCTGTTAAGACAGGACGTAACGTTTCAGTCGTTATCGAAGCTGCAGCAATGAACTATCGTGCTAAGCAAATGGGATTTGATGCAACCAAAACCTTTGAGGACCGTTTGACCAACCTCATTAGTAAGAATGGTGAAGACTGATGTTAGCTACCATTGATCCAATTGCCCTAAGACTTGGTCCAATCAGTATTCATTGGTATGCCATCTGTATTGTATCTGGTCTCTTACTTGCAGTTTATCTGGCTCAGCGTTGGGCTCCCGAAAAGGGAATTGACCCTGAAAACATCCTAGATTTTATTCTTCTTGCCTTTCCTATAGCCATTGTTGGTGCAAGGCTCTACTATGTGATCTTCCAGTGGTCTTACTACAGTCAGAATCCTTCAGAAATTTTTGCGATTTGGAATGGCGGAATTGCCATTTATGGTGGCTTGATTGCTGGTGCAACTGTCCTCTATTGGTTTTCGAAACGTCATGCCATTGCTGTCTTGGATTTTCTTGATATTGCAGCACCTGGTGTTATGCTTGCTCAGAGTATCGGTCGCTGGGGAAACTTTGTTAACCAAGAGGCTTACGGAAGAGCAGTTAGTCATCTGAATTATGTTCCAGAATTTATTCGCCAGCAGATGTATATTGATGGTAGTTATCGTGTACCGACCTTTCTTTACGAAAGTCTCTGGAACTTGGTCGGATTTATCATTATCCTAGGACTAAGACGCTTTAATAAGAAACTGCGTCAAGGAGATGTGACCTCATTTTACCTTATCTGGTATGGTCTTGGACGTTTTGTCATTGAAGGCATGCGTACAGATAGCCTCATGTTTGCTGGCTTGCGTGTTTCTCAATGGGTCAGCATCGTCATTATCATCTTAGGTGCTACCTTGCTCTATTTACGAAAGCAACGCCCAGAGGCAGATTATAAAATGAAAAACTAGTCATATAGCTCAGACTTTGTTATAATATAATGAAAATTATCATAACAAAGGTCACTGGAAACTGGAGGTTCTACTTCAGTTTTCTTGTAGCGACCTTTTAAAAAGGTCAAAGGAGTCCTAAACTATGGCAGAAATTGCATTTCTTATTATCGCAATCGCACTTGCTGCGTTCCTCATTGCATTAATCCCTACTCTACTTCGTACCCGTCATGTGGTTAAAGAAGTTGAAGAAACAGTTGCTGTGCTTCGTACAGATATCAATGTAACCCTTCATCAAACAAATGAAATCTTGGCTAAGGCAAACGTCTTGGTTGAAGATGTTAATGAAAAAGTTCAAACAATCGATCCTCTCTTCGTAGCAGTAGCTGAGCTTTCAGAAAGTGTCTCTGACTTGAATACTGAAGCTCGTTATCTCGGTGCGAAAGCAAGTGCAGCAGGAGCAAGTGTCGGTAAGGCAGGTTCAGCCTTTGCTATCGGTAAGGTTGCTTCAAAACTATTTGGTAAAAAAGACAAGAAAAAATAAGGAGGTCTTTTCATGAGTAAATTTTTAAACACCCTAATCATTGGTGCAGCTTCTGGGGCTGCAGCAGCTTACTTCTTTACAACTGAAAAAGGTAAAGCTGTTAAAACACGTATTGATGAAGAAATCGCTTCATTCAAAGAAGATCCTAAAGCATATCAAAATCAAGTGGTGGAAAAAGCTAGCGACTACAAAGATTTGGCAGTCGATACTTTCCAAGACTATAAAACAAAATTTGAAAATGGCGACATCACTGCAGATGATTTGACAAAAGCCGTTCAAGAAAAAAAAGCTCAAGTTGCTGATTTTGCAAAAGAGAGCTTTGAACTTATCAAAGAGAAAACTGCTCAAGTAACTCCTGAGCAAGCAGATGTTGAAGCAGAAACAAAAGCTATCGTTGATGATATCGTCATTGATATCAAAGATATCTCTGAAGAAGCAGCAGAAGCAAAATAAAAAAAGAAAGCCCATGGGGCTTTTTTTAGTACGCAAAAACGTTGACCAAACAGTCAACGTTTTTGTGCTTTATAATATTCGATTAGGACATAAATGCCAATCTGACCAATGACGCTAATGGTAATTGCCCAGAAGAAGGCCCAGAAGGTAGCCACCTGTGCTACCAAGAAAAGGAAGGCAACTAGGACTGTTGACACACAGAAGCTTGAGATACGTCCAAAGAAAATCATATCTTGTAGCTTAATACTATTATTATTTAAAGCTTGATAATCTTGATAATTCGTCGTTTGAGGACGCTCAGTCTCGAAATCTTCAATGTGGTCAAATTGACGGTGTAAGTTGTCAGCCATGTCTGCCTCCTTTCTATGTAAAATATCTAAATCACATTTTCGTGTAGGTTAAAATACTTAGTCAGTATTTCACTATTTAGAATCTCATTAATAATACCATAAAAATTTTATATTGCAAAGTTTTTTTTGATTTTTGTGAAAAATATAGTATTTGAAAACTAATTTAAAATATTGAGATACATAATTTTGAACCTAAAAATTCTAAAAAAATCAAATCATTTGTGCTATAATGTGAGTTATGGAAAAAATTGTAATTACAGCGACTGCTGAGAGCTACGAGCAAGCACGTGAGCTCCTAGAACTTGGCGTAGATCGTATTTATATCGGCGAAAAAGCCTTTGGCCTTCGTTTGCCTAAGCCTTTTTCATTCGCAGAAATGCGAAAGATTGCAGAGCTGGTACATGAGTCAGGCAAGGAATTGACTGTTGCCGTTAACGCCCTCATGCACCAAGGTATGATGGATGCTCTTCCAGACTATCTTGATTTTCTTGAAGAAATCAAGGCTGATTATATCACGGTTGGTGATGCAGGAGTTTTCTACATCTGTAACCGTGACAAACGTCCCTTCAAAATGATTTATGATGCTTCAACTATGGTAACCTCTAGCCGTCAGATTAATTTCTGGGGCAAACAGGCAGGAGCATCTGAAGCGGTTTTGGCTCGTGAGATTCCATCTGCGGAACTATTCATCATGGCTGAAAATCTTCAGATTCCAGCTGAGGTTTTGGTTTATGGTGCAAGTATCATTCACCACTCAAAGCGTCCACTTCTTCAAAACTATTACAACTTTATCAAAACGGATGAAGCTGTAACCAAAGAACGTGACCTCTTCCTTTCTGAGCCAGGGGACCCAGATTCTCACTACTCAGTTTATGAAGACATGCACGGGACACATATCTTTGCCAATAATGACTTGGATATGATGACTAAACTTTCAGAACTCGTTGAACATGGTTTTGACCACTGGAAGTTGGACGGTGTTTATTGCCCAGGTGAAAACTTTGTAAAAATCACTGAGTACTTTGTGAAGGCTCGTGACCTCATCGAGGCTGGCGAATTTTCACAAGACCAAGCCTTCCTCTTTGATGAGGCTATTCACAAATTACACCCAGCCAACCGTGGCTTGGACACAGGTTTCTATGATTACGAACCTGATCGTGTAAAATAAAAAATCTTATGCTCCTTCGTTTGAGAGTTTTCCATTTTCAGGGAACGAAGGAGTTGTTCAAAACTTAAAATCGACAATCTTGCAAATTGGAGAAATTATGACTACAACTAAAAAACGCCCAGAGGTACTTGTACCTGCTGGAACTTTGGAAAAATTGAAAGTCGCTGTAAATTACGGCGCAGATGCTGTTTTCGTTGGTGGACAAGCCTATGGTTTGCGTAGCCGTGCCGGAAACTTTACCATGGATGAGCTTCGAGAAGGTATCGAATATGCTCACGCTCGTGGTGTTGATGTGCACGTTGCTTCAAACATGGTTACCCATGAAGGAAATGAAAAAGGTGCTGGTGAGTGGTTCCGTGAATTGCGTGACATGGGACTCGATGCTGTTATCGTATCTGACCCAGCCTTGATTGAAATCTGTTCAACCTACGCACCAGGACTTAACATCCACTTGTCTACACAAGCATCTGCGACAAACGTTGAAACCTTCCATTTTTGGAAAGAGTATGGTTTGACCCGTGTCGTTTTGGCACGTGAGGTTACCATGGAAGAGTTGGCTGAAATCCGTAAGCGTACGGATCTTGAAATTGAGGCCTTTGTCCATGGCGCTATGTGTATCTCATACTCAGGTCGCTGTACCCTTTCTAACCACATGTCAGACCGTGATGCCAACCGTGGTGGTTGCTCACAGTCATGCCGTTGGAAATATGATCTTTACGACATGCCATTCGGCCAAGAGCGAAAGAGTATCCACGGTGAAGTTCCTGAAGAATACTCAATGTCAGCCGTTGACATGTGTATGATTGAAAATATCCCAGATCTTATCGATAATGGCGTTGACAGCCTTAAAATCGAAGGTCGTATGAAATCTGTCCACTATGTATCAACAGTTGCTAACTGCTACAAGGCTGCTTGTGACGCTTACATGGAAAGTGCAGAAGCCTTCTACGCCATCAAAGATGATTTGATTAACGAACTCTGGAAAGTTGCCCAACGTGAATTGGCAACAGGTTTCTACTACAAGACACCAACAGAAAACGAGCAACTCTTTGGTGCCCGTCGTAAGATTCCACAATACAAATTCGTTGGTGAAGTAGTAGACTTTGATCCAGCCACTATGACAGCTACAATCCGTCAACGTAACGTTATTCTCGAAGGTGACCACGTTGAATTCTACGGACCAGGCTTCCGTCATTTTGAATGTGATATCAAAGACCTTCACGATGCTAATGGTAACAAAATTGACCGTGCACCAAACCCAATGGAACTTCTTACAATTACCGTGCCACAAGAAGTTAAACCTGGCGACATGATTCGTTCAACTAAAGAAGGTTTGATTAACCTCTACCAAAAAGACGGTTCAAGTAAAACTGTTCGTGCCTAATGACAAGACAAATCAATGGCCTCCTGGTAGATGACCAGAGTAGGTGCCAGCACTACCATTCCACACTAGATATTGTTGCCTTAAAATGCTTTGAGTGCCAGAAGTATTATGCCTGTTATCAGTGTCATGATAGCTTGGAGGAACATAGATTTCGAGCTTATCCCTGTCAGTTGAAACAGGACAAGGTCCTTATTTGTGGCGTTTGTCGGCATGAGATGACTATTGAGGAATATCAAGAGGCAGTAGCCTGTCCCAATTGTCATAATGCCTTCAACCCAGCTTGTTCAAAGCACTATGATATTTATTTTGAAAAATAAAAAGATTGAAGATTCTGTTCACACGAACAAAGTCTTCAATCTTTTTTAGTTAAAGTAGCTATGATTTTTTAGTGCTTTTAAAACTGGCTTAGTCACCAAAGCGACAATCAGACCTTTTAAAAGGTCTGGGACGATAAAGGGTGTCAAGCCGACTGCTACAGCTGCAGACCATCCCATCTTTCCAAGAAAGTGCAGGCTAAGGATACCACCGACAAAGACAAGTGCATCTCCCAAAACAAAAGCCAAAAAGATCTTCCAGATAGGAGTCTTAGCATGAGCCAGTGCAGATGTGACAAGTGCAAAAAATGGGTAGGCAAGCAGATAGCCAGCTGAAGGACCAAAGAAGGCTTGGAGCCCACCGCCTCCACCTGCAAAAACGGGAAGACCAATGGCACCTAGAATCAGGTAGAGGGTAGCAGCAAGTGTCGCCTCTCTTGGTTTAAGAATTGCAGCAACAAGTCCGACAGCAAAAGTCTGTAGTGTGATTGGAACTGCACCGATAGGAATAACAATTTGAGCCAGTGCGGCAATGATAGCAGCACCGAAGGCAGGAAGTATGAGTGACAATGTACGATTTTGCGTCATTTTTTAGTTAACCTTTCGTAAATTAATAGTTAACTTATTATAACAAGCACTTCTGAAATAGTCAACTCCATAATAAAACGAGGTTAACTGATAAACTTAACCTCGTTGTGATATGATTTTTAGACGTTTGATTTCTTTTAGTTCAATCATGCTGATGATCTTATCTTGCTCGATAAAGATGGCTTGTCTCTCTCTGTCATAACGGTTGATGTAGCCCTTGTAGGTCTTCTGATTGGATGTCAGCATGACCATTTGGTTATGATCAATAGCATGATAGATATCGTTAATAAGCTGATTTTGCATTAGGTGGACAGGTTTGCTGTGACCTGTTTCCACAAACTGATGAAGCTGATGCTTTACTGCTTCTAAAAAGTTTATCATGGTCATTTCCCTCGTTTCTTGATAAAATAATTATAGCATGAAAGGTGAAATTTTGTGGATAACTTCTTTCTAAAACAAACAATTTTCACAGAAAAAACGAATAAAGCTAGTGGAGGTAAGCAAATGGCAGAATTTTCATTTGAAATTGAAGAAAAACTCTTGGTCTTGTCTGAGAATGACAAGGGCTGGACTAAGGAACTCAATCGTGTGAGCTTTAATGGCGCACCGGCTAAGTATGACATCCGTACATGGAGTCCAGACCATACCAAGATGGGTAAGGGGATTACCCTTAGCAATGAAGAATTCCAAGTTCTCGTTGACGCCTTCAAAAACTAAAACAAGGTCAGCATTTCGCTGGCCTTATTTTTGTTTAAAACGTATCAATGATAAGTTTGAGATTGAGAATGGTTAGGACAATAGCGATGGCATAACCAAGGAAAGTATTCCACTTGGCATTGACGTGTTTTCCCATGAGTGATTTTTTAGAAGTGTAGTAAATCAAAGGGAAAATAGAGAATGGCAAGGCAAGTGAAAGGAATACTTGTGAATAAACCAAGAGTTGATCCAGTGTCTTTTCTTGATCGCCGTAGAGAATGGCTACAATGATAACCGGTAGTAGGGCGAAGAGACGTGTGAACAAACGAATCACCCACTGTGGTAACCTCATGTGGAGGAAGCCTTCCATGACAATCTGACCAGTCAAAGTACCAGTAATGGTAGAGTTTTGACCACTAGCCAAGAGCGCCAAGGCAAAGAGTGTTGAAAGTGTCGAACTAGCTACCGCACCAGCAATCTTAGAGTCCTGAAGAGCATTGTACATCTGTGAGAAAGCTGAAATATCAGAAGCATGACCAAAGAAGAGAGCTGCCCCCAAAATCAAGAGGAGGGAGTTAACCACAAAAGCCAAAGTCAACTGGATGTTAGAATCCCAGGTCATGAAACGTACAGCCTTAGTCACGTCTTTGCCATCAGAATAGTCAACCTTACGAGTCTGTGACAAGGATGAGTGCAAGTAGAGGTTATGTGGCATAACGGTCGCACCCACAATCCCAAGCGCCAAGGTCAACTGGTTGGTATGTCCAGCAGCATGTGGCTCGAAGAGCGCTGGCGTAGGGAGATAACCCTCTAGGATTCCCGTAATACTAGGCTCAGACAAAGCTACCAGATAGACAAAGATAACCAAGATGGTCAAAATCAAGGTTGAAACAATAGCCTCGATTTTTTTGAATCCTAGCTTCATGATGAGCAGTAGCAGGAAGACGTCTAGGATTGTCACCAGAATGGCAACCATAATTGGAATACCAAAGAGCAGGTTAAGAGCAATGGCAGAACCAAGCACCTCAGCTAAATCCGTCGCCATTAAGGCCAGCTCCAGAATCACCCAAAGCGTGTATCGCAACCATTTGGGCGAGTGATAGGCAGTCGCTTGAGCTAGGTCCATTTGGGTCACAATCCCTAATTTCCCAGCCATTTGTTGCAACTGCATAGCGATTAAAGATGAAATTAAGATGACAAAAAGCAGACTATACTTGTAGGTCGCCCCACCGACGACACTGGTAATCCAGTTCCCTGGATCCATGTAACCCACGGCCACAAGAGCCCCAGGTCCCAAGAAAGCCTTAAGATTTTGCCAAAAACGATTATTATTTGGTGTATCTATGGATTGGTTTACCTCAGAAAGGGAAACCTTCTTTGAAGATGTCATAAGCACCTCTTTCTAAGTCATATCTGCCTAAAAGTGTATTATTTCTAGACAGACAATTATATTATAACACTATGAAGAAGATGTGCAAGGTTTTTAAAGGTATTGACTTATCCTACATTGATATCATAGAGGTCTTTTCAGAATTGACTTTTTATACTAAACTATAAGAGTAGATGATTTCATAGATGAGGGAGAAAAAATAATTGAAAACATTTCAGCTAACAGCTAAGAAAAAGATTACCCTGGCACTCGTAGTTGTCATCGTGGTTGCTTTGCTTATCTTTATCATTAACGTGCAGATGAATCAGCCTGATAACCTACCTGCCAATTACATGGAGCGCCTTAAAAATCCTGGAATGACCGGAGATTACATCGGCCTCTGGAAGTCTCGCTGGCATGAAGAAAATAAAGCATGGATTTATCCTGCTAAACAATACGCTATCTATGCAGTAGTAGCCCTTGCTTGTTTGTCAGCTTGGGTCGCAGCATCAAAGGCAAAATTTTGGAAATAAGAAAATGCTTCTCTCGATTGAGGGAAGCGTTTTTAATATTATCTGATGTGAGTTTTATATTGGCTGAACATCTCGTCAATATCATCTTCAACCAAGTGATAGATTTTCCAGTCAAATTCAGTTCTAGCAACATCATCAACCAAGACTGTATAACAGAAATCCATGTAATCTTCATAAAAATAAGAGATGAAGGGAAGGAGTGTGTTACTGATATCAGTTGAATAGAGTTTTTCATCAAGATGTTTAAAGAGATAGTCTGTACCCGTAATCGTTTCATTCTTGAGTTTTTGTACATCCTCAAGGTTAAATCCATCACTTTGGGGATTCAGAAAATCATGTTTTGCTAGCCAGGCGACGAAGATACTGAGATGAAAAGCAGCTCTTTTACTAATCTCTAGCATGTCTGATTGGCTTAGTTTTTCTGAAGGTATATTATTTTCTTCACAATAAAATACAAGTGCATGATCGAAAAAATAATCTGCGCGGTCTATGGGAAAGTTTACTTGACTTTCTTCTATTTTTGTATCAGCCTGTTCAAGCACACTTGATTTTTTCTTAAATAGGGACTTCAATTTTGTGAACACGTTTATACCTCATATAAAAATATCCCATTATTTGACTAATGGGATATCACTTTTTATTTCATCGTTGGGAACAACAAGACATCACGGATGGTTGTTGTGTCAGTGAGAAGCATGCAGAGACGGTCGATACCGATTCCGAGTCCACCTGTTGGTGGCATACCGTATTCGAGGGCTTCAACGTAGTCGTAGTCGATGCCTGTTGCTTCGTCGTCACCGAGTTCTTTAGCAGCAGCTTGTGCTTCGAAACGTGACAATTGATCGATTGGGTCGTTCAATTCGGTGAAGGCATTTCCGTACTCTTTTGTCATGATGAAGAGCTCGAAACGGTCAGTGAAGCGTGGATCTTCTGGGTTTTTCTTAGCCAATGGAGACACAGCAACTGGGTGACCGTAAATGAAAGTTGGTTGAATCAATGTTTCTTCAACGAATTCTTCGAAGAAGGCGTTGATGATGTGACCAACTTCAGTGTAGTGTTTTTCAACTGGAACATTCTTTTCAGCAGCGATTGCTTTGGCTTCATTCAAAGTCATGTCTTGCCAGAAGTCAACGCCAGTGATTTCCTTGATTGCATCAACCATGTGGATGCGTTTGAATGGTTCGTTGATCTTGATTTCAGTTCCTTGGTAGTTGATAGGTCCATCACCTTTAACCGCTTTAGCAGCGTGTTGGATGATACCTTCAGTCAAGTTCATGATATCGTGGAAGTCAGCGTAAGCTTGGTAAACTTCGATAGATGTGAACTCAGGGTTGTGAGTGGCATCCATACCTTCGTTACGGAAGATACGTCCGATTTCGTAAACACGCTCCATACCACCAACAATGAGACGTTTGAGGTGGAGCTCAGTCGCGATACGAAGTACCATGTCGATGTTTTGTGCATTGTGGTGAGTGATGAAAGGCTTAGCAGCAGCACCACCAGCTTCATTGTGAAGAACAGGTGTTTCGACTTCAAGGAAACCTTGAGCATCGAGGTAGCGACGGATTTCAGAAATGATTTTTGAACGTGTGACAAAGCGGTCAAAGCTTTCACGGTTAGAAATCAAATCGAGGTAACGTTTACGGTAGATGGTTTCAACGTCTGAAAGTCCGTGGAATTTCTCAGGCAATGGGCGAAGGGCTTTAGACAAGTGCGTGATATGAGTAGCCTTGATAGAAAGTTCTCCCATATCTGTACGCATAACTTCACCTTCGACGCCGAGGAAGTCACCAAGGTCAGCTTTCTTGAAGATGTCGTAGTTTTCTTCACCGACAGCATCTTTACGTACGTAGATTTGGATTTGACCATCGCGGTCTTGGATGTGTGCGAAGCCAACTTTACCTTTACCACGTTTAGTCATCAAACGACCTGCGATTGTAGCAGTTTCGTTGATTTCGTGCAATTCTTCTTTTGTTTTGTCAGCGTATTTTTCTTTTAATTGACCAGATGTAGCTGTGCGTTCGAATCGCTTACCAAAAGGATCGATTCCTTGTTCAGCCAAGGCCGCCATTTTTTCACGACGGACAATCTGTTGATCGTTCAATTCTTCCATGTGTTGATTTGACATGTTAGTCCTCCATAAAATAGTCGTAATTATTGTATCATAAATCACCCTCTAAAGATAGGACAAATGATTAAATGTCAGATAAATAAAGCTAGGATTTGTCTATTTTTAGGACAAATCGTTAACTAGCATTAATCTTTGATTAGAAAGTTATAGAATTTATTGACAAATATAATAAAAAGGGTGTACAATAGCAAAGTAAGTTTCGTATGATATAAGGAGGAAATACGATGAAAAAGAAAAATTATGTTAGTAAAGCCGTGATGCTTGGCGCTTTACTAGCACCTATTGGGATGCCTACGGTATCTGTGTTAGCAGATAGCTTTTATCAAAATCAAACGAGTGCTCACGCTGCTGATATTACAAACTGGATTGCCAGCACACCTGAACAAATTACAAATAATTTGACAACTCAGAACATCAATCCACAGCAGTTAGATGGTCAACAGTACGTGATTCAATGGGGAGATACCTTGTGGGGAATCTCTCAAGCAACTGGAATTTCTATTGAAAAATTAGCCTACGATAACAATATTCAGAATATTGATCTTATCTTTGCAGGTGATGTCCTCATCTTGAAACGTGATGGTGATGTCCCAGCAGGTTACCATGTGACTGGTAATGGTTACCGTTGTGCACATTCTAAGATTGTTATCAACAACTACTACGGTGATAACAACCGAGTGATTATCAATAACAGCACTTTTGTCTCTGATGACCATTCTAAGAATACAGTGATCTACGCTCCAGATAATTCTGACAATAGCGTTTCATTCTCAAATAACACGACTAACAATAATAACGATAAAGACAAAGATACTAAAGAGTCTAAAGATGGCAAGGATTCATCTTCGTCATCATCAGAATCTAAAGATGCTTCATCAAGTTCAACAAGTGGATCTTCATCATCTTCTTCTTCATCAAGCTCAACAGCAAGCAGTAGTGAAAGTAAGGCAAGTACAGAAAGTTCTAAAGAAAAAGAATTGACTGATGATGCTTTCCAAGACAAGGTTCAAAGTGAATTCAAACAAGTATATCAACAAAACCACTCAGGTAGTCCTGCATGGACTTTCTTCTTACATGCAGATGATAAGACTGGTGTAAATGCTACAGCTAAGAAGGACACTGAAAGCACAGCTCTCTACCTTCAAGGTGAAACGCCAAAGGCTAAAGACATTGAAAACGGACCTAAAGATGGTGCTAAAACAGAAGCCAATGCCAAAGCCCTCGCTGAAAAGATTTATGACGCTCTTAACAGGGATAGTAAGATCTCAGATCTTATCAAGTCAAAATATGCTCAAATTCAGGTAAGTTATAAAGGTGATAAGTGGGCTTTCAATGTTGATGTTTACAAGGAAAAAGAAAGTTCATCATCAAGCACTGAAAAATCATCTGAATCTAAGGCGTCATCAAGTGATGATTCTCAAACAGAAACACGCATGAGTTCAAGCTCATCAAGCCTTGAACGCTCATCATCAAGTTCTTCAAGCCACACTGAAACAGACTCAGAGGCAACTTTCTCTGACCTAACTGGTGACGAATAGAGAGGGGCAAGACATGTCAAAGAGAAATATCATTATTAGTGTTGTTCTTGCTTGTCTCTTGGTTACGGGAGCTGGATTTGGTGCTTTCTATTACTGGGGAACACACCATTTAGATAGTGTTGTACCTGGTAAGGTTTACCAATACTCAAGTACTCTAAACGGTGAGGTCAATAATCGTGTCATGTATGTAGCCTTCCAAGAAGGTGGGAACAAGGCGCTTGTGAGTCAAGATCGTACGACAGTGGTTAATGCTGCTAAGAGTCAGACTGATTTTGACAAGGCCTATAATGACCAAACAGCTAAGTGGGAATACAGTGTGACAAAAACTACTTTGACTCTTGGTAAAAAAGAGGACGATCAATTGTCACAATGGCAGTACAACAAGGTCTTTGCTTATGGTGACCACTTTACATCAAAAGATTTCTATTACCAGATTGCCAAAGGTGGTCAGGGTGAAGTCAAACAAAAAATGACCTTTAAAGAAATTAAATAAGCGTCTAAATATGACAAGATGCATTAGGTTTGGGACAAAATGTTCCAAACCTTTTTCTATCTTCAAAACACGAATAATCTTTCCTTAAGTGGGGTCGAAAATTGAAAAGAAAGGGTAAAAACGGTATAATAAGACTGTTTGGGCAATTGCATCTTAGTTAAAAAACAGACGAGTAAGATTGCCCTAGACAGTTGACTAAAAGCTTACTTTTGCAAGACTGAAGATTAAATTAAGAGCTGACTCATGTAGTAGTTTAGTTGTTAGTTTCCTAATTTATTTAAGTCTCTGACAAGAGAATGATATAAGAAAGAACGGACAGATGATTACTTCTATTGTTTTTGACGTTGACGATACTATTTATGACCAACAGGCACCTTATCGTGTTGCCATGGAAAAATGTTTCCCTGACTTTGATATGAGTCACATGAATCAAGCCTACATTCGTTTCCGCCACTATTCTGATGTTGGTTTTCCACGTGTAATGGCCGGTGAGTGGACAACTGAGTATTTCCGTTTTTGGCGATGTAAAGAGACCCTTTTGGAGTTTGGCTACCGTGAAATTGATGAAGAAACGGGTAACCATTTCCAAGAGGTTTACGAGCATGAGTTGGAAAATATCACCATGCTTGATGAGATGCGCATGACCCTTGATTTCCTCAAGGAAAAAAATGTTCCTATGGGTATTATTACCAACGGACCAACAGAGCACCAACTTAAGAAGGTCAAGAAGTTGGGACTTTATGATTATGTGGACCCTAAGCGTGTTATCGTCAGTCAGGCGACAGGTTTCCAAAAGCCTGAGAAGGAAATCTTCAACCTCGCAGCTGAGCAATTTGATATGAATCCATCGACGACGCTCTACGTTGGAGATTCTTATGACAATGATGTCATGGGTGCCTTCAATGGTGGCTGGCATTCTATGTGGTTTAACCACCGTGGACGTAGCCTCAAACCAGGTACTAAGCCAGTCTTCGACTTGGAAATCGACAATTTTGAGCAACTCTTTGGAGCGGTAAAAGTCCTTTTCGATCTTCCAAATAACAAATATATCTTTGATATCAATGATAATGAAAATCCAGTCCTTCAACTAGGTATCAATAATGGTCTTATGATGGCGGCTGAACGTCTTCTTGAGAGCAATATGAGTATTGATAAAGTGGTTATCCTTCTTCGTTTGAATGCGAACCAGGAAAAAATCCTTCGTATGAAATATGGAAGATAATAGAGCGGCCTCGTATGGCCGTTTTATTGTCTAGAACGTGAGATAAGGAGTTTGAAAATGGTAGAAATCAACAACTTAAAACATGATATTGAAGCACTGAGTGCTGAACGTGATGCATTGAGAAAAGAGGTAGAAGCACTCGAAGCCAAACGTGACGATCTCTTCGAAGGTATTAGAGATGCAGAGCAGATGAAGGGCGTTGCTTGGGATTCCTATTATGCATTAGTAGACCATCTTAATGCTGAGGAAAAGCAAAGAGGGTTTGCTAACAACTATTGGGAACATGTCCATAGAACTGCCAAAATAGACGTGGAATTTATCTTGAGTCGTGGTCTTCGTTTTAAGCGTTTATTGTCTGAAGGACAGTATGATCTTGTCTCACAGGAACTAGACGATTTTGAAAATGAACTAGAGGACTTGGCCCGAGACTTTGGTGTCGAATTAAATCGTTTGCCAGATGAACCGAAGTGGAAATAATGGAAGTGAAGCTCTTAAAGTAATAGATTTAAGGGCTTTTTGACTGCTAAAAAGCGACCCTTGTTAAGGATCGCTTGTCTTATGAAGTCAGTCGCTGATTTAGCTGATCTTGTTTTGTTCATCCATATAGGACGTATCATTCCAACATTTAAGAGTGAAGTGCTCAAAATCATTGGTTTCGAGAATAGTTACAGAAGCATTGTCAAGACCGCCTGCCTTACGAAGAAGACCAGGTTCAAAACCAAGGAGTGTACGGATAGAAGCCGTTAAGTTAGCTCCGTGACCGACGATGAGGACATTTTTAGCATCACTATCTTTAAGTGTTTTAACAAATTCGGCCACACGTTTGGTTGTCTGATAGACAGACTCAGCTTGGAAGTCATTAGCACGGAAGTTGGCTAGGTTATGACGGAAGGCATCCATTTCTTTTGGATAGATGGCCTGAACGAGTGCAATTTTTTGCCCTTCCAGTTTACCAAGTTGCCATTCACGCAGAGCTTTAGTGTAGGTAACTTTAGCTTTCGGCTTTTGAGACTCCATGATGAGTTCAGTTGTTTTTTTAGCACGTGGTAGGTCACTTGAGAAGATCAAGTCAAAATGTGTGTCACTGAGATAGTGACCTAACTCACGTACTTGTTCGATAGATTCTTTAAGCAAAGGCGAGTCTCCCTTGGCGCCTTGAAGTCGGCCTTCCAAGTTCCACTCGGTTTTACCGTGACGTACAAAATACAGTTTCATGATTACTCCTTAATATCAGCAAATTCAGCATTAACAAAATCAGCAAGTTCTTGACTATTGATACGGATAGAGCGCCCAATTTCTCCCGCTGAGACAATAAGGAAACCAGCTTCTTGGGCAGACTGATCGATGTAAATAGGGAAATTGTGTTTTTGGCGAATTCCCACTGGGTTGTTGGCTCCGTGAACATAGCCAGTCGTTTTTTGGAGATCCTTTTGTGGAATCATTTGAACTTTCTTGTTCCCTGAAATTTTAGCTAATTTCTTTTCAGACAGGTGCTCGGTGATAGGGACGATGCCGATGACTGGTCCTGTCTTATCTCCCTTAAGGGCGAGGGTTTTATAAATGCTCTCACGTGCCACATCTTCTGGAAGCTCTCCTTCTAAACCATTGAAGGATAAGCTATCATGGTCAATTTTAGCTTTATCAAGAATTTGGTCAACCAAGGTTTTCTTGACTTTGCCTTTCTTAGCCATTGTCATATCTCCTTTTAAAGTTATACATTTCTACCATCCATTATAACACATTCGTCCGAACACGCCTAAACCAATTTGACAAGAAGAAAACCAGTGCCTTAGACACTGGTTTTTACTGACTACTAGATGAACTTGTCGAAGTAGTCTTCTTATTTTTAGTTGGTTTTTGCTTAATCTTACCAAAGAGTTTTTCAAAGGTTTTACGTTTGTTTTTCTCTGGATTGATTTGGTTAAGATCTAGGATGTTGTCGAAACCTGGAAGGCTTCCTTGAGACGTATACTGGTGAAGGTCATAGTCGATTTCAGTGTTTGGTAAAGCCTCGTAATAACCAGAATCGGTACCGTAGGCTGGAATCCAAACAGCGTCGAAGTTTTTAGTTGAAACTTCTTGCTCGAGCATGAAATAAGCACCAATATAGAGACCAACATTTTCAGCTCCAAGTCGTTTGAGCTCAGCGAGAAAGGCTTGGACACCTTGCTCCATGTTAGACATGGTTTCCTCTTCGACGTCAATCCAGTAATAAGTCGGTTTGTATGGAGAAGCATTTTTGTAGAAAATACGAGCTTCTTCCTTCATCTCCTTGACAGAAGTACCTTGAGCGTAGGAATAGACGGCAACTGGAACGTCACGTTTTTTGAGTTCTTTAATATGTGTTTTAAAAGATTTGTCGACCCCATTCGAACTAGCGGCATTGCTATCCTTACTAATCAGTGATCCACCGAAGACGCGGACGATAGCACCAGAAATATGATTTGACAAGACATCGTAATCGATATCCTGAGGTAGTTGCCACCCTGAAAGGTCGATAATGGGATTGAGTATCAGCTCCTCGTCGGAACTGCTAGATGTACTACTGGTTGTTGTTTTTGGTGTAGTAGCATAAGGAATAGCAGATTTCACGTTTTGAAGATGCGCCTGTTGTTTGGACGTATTGTGAATATTTGCAATAACTAATGCTAATCCTAAAAGAGCTAGAACCACGTAAACAACGATCGGTTTTATTCTTTTTCTCATTACTCCCATTTTACCTTAAATAGTGCAAAAATGCAAAATAGAGTGTTTATAAATTCTGTGAGAGATATTAAAGTGACTGATTTCCAAAAAGCCTTTGTAGTGCTGACTTAGGCACATTTTATGAATAAGGGTGTTTTGAGCTAGTCTTGAATTAAGTGAATTTTTCATTTATTAAAGCAAGAAATTTAGCTTAAAAGTCAGTTTCCTCCTTGAAACTAGCGCCACTAGTGGCATCAGACCAGGCGACAAGAGCTTGAGCAGAGTTATCCAGATAGGTCTTGAGAGGTTGCTTCAAATCATAAATGGTTTCCCAAAATCCTAGTACCTTTCCTTCGTTGTCGATAGCAGCTTGGTAGGTTTGGATGAGGACTTGATCAAAACTGTCTGTTGGAATCTGATAACTTCTTTCTTTGGTAGGAGAGGCTAGCACTTCAGACATGATCCAATCAGGCAGATTTTCAGACTCACGGAGGAAGAAACTACCGTCAGCGCCACCATTGTCATAGAGAAAGTTTCCTTGGGCATCATAGGCTGCTAATTTATAGGGCAGGTGATTCAGTAGTGTTTTTAAATCATTCATACTTTCATCATAGCTTCTTTCATGCAAAATGGCAATGCATTGGATTGGAGACAATACTATCGTAGGATAGTATCAGTTTGTCCAAGGATAGTAGTATCTCTTGTAGCAGTATCAGGGTATAATAAAGTAAAAGAAGACTCGAGGTGAAAACATGTCAAAACTTATTTTTCTAGATGTTGATGGGACCTTGGTGGATTATCATAACCGCATTCCAGAGTCAGCAGTAAAGGCTGTTCGTCAGGCCCGTAAAAATGGCCATCTGGTCTATGTTTGTACTGGTCGTAGCAAGGCAGAAATGCAACCAGAATTATGGGAAATTGGCTTGGATGGGATGATTGGTGGTAATGGCTCTTATGTAGAGCATCATGGCCAAGTCCTCATGCATGAGCTGATTTCTAAGGAAGATGCGGCTAAGATTGTGGATTGGCTAACAGAACGCCATCTGGCTTTTTATCTGGAGAGCAATAACGGTCTCTTTGCCAGTCCTGATTTTCGGGAGCGGGCACGTGAGACACTTAAGACTTATGCCATTCAAAAGGGGCAGTCAGAAGAGTCTGTCGCTGGTAAGGAACCAGAAGATTTTCTTCATGGCCTTCAGTATGGTGGGGAACTCTACCGTGATGACCTAAACAAGGTCAGTTTCGTTTTAGAATCCTATCAGGATCACCTAGATTCAAAAGAAGCTTTTCCACAGCTTGAAGCCCATACTTGGGGAGGTCGAGGTGAAACAGCCTTGTTTGGTGATCTAGGTGTTAAGGATATTAACAAGGCCCATGCCATCGATGTCCTTTTGGAACATTTGGGGGCTGAGCGTTCGGATACTATTGCTTTTGGCGATGCCAAGATTGATATCCCTATGTTGGAATACTGTGAGGTTGGTGTTGCCATGGGAATGGTGGGCCAGAAATCTTGGCTATGGCAGACTTTGTAACAGACGATGTTGAAGCTGATGGCCTCTACAAGGCTTTTGAAAAATTGGGTTTATTGCAATAGAAAAAACTGAGTTCCGTTTGGGAGCTCAGCTTGTGTTTTATGCTGGTTTACGACCGATAATTTTTTTCAAGAGGAACAAGAGATAGCCAACAGCGATATACCCGGCACTGATGACTAGGACATTTACCAAGACCTTGTTCCAACCAAATTTATTGACATTGATAAAGAAGTAGGCGAAGGGGCTATCTTTGGCACCTGGGATTGGGAGTTTTAGAGCCAAGCCATTTAGAAGGGCAAAGGCAAAGTAAGACAGAGGGACCACTGACCAGTAAATTGGTTCACGGAGACGGTAGGCTTTCTTAGCATCGAAAATGAGGGTATCAAGCACCAATCCCCAAGGGACAATATAGTGAACCAAGAAATTGCGGAGGGTCCAGAATTTCTCAGGTTCTGTAATAGGAGCCAAGAGGATGTGATAGATGACTCCAGTGATGAGGATGGCCATGGTTACGCCACCCTTGTAACGCAAGAGTTTTGTGTTAGTCGTCGCATCCCCTTTTTTGAAGTCATAGATGATAAAGAAAATCAAACTAGAAAAGACGAGGATATTGGACAAAACGGTGTAGTAGAGCAACATGCCCCAACCATCGTCATGGATTTGGATAGAGACTCCTACCAGTCCACAAAGAGCTAGTAAGATACGGTAAAATCGTGAAATAGTCATAAGTTTCCTTTTCTTAATAAATAATCCTTCTTATCATATCACATTTTTCACTAACAATTTTTTGAAAATTCTAGTAAAATCAAAGTAAGAAAGACTTCAAGGAGATTACTATGTCCAATCTAATCGATTATCTTGAAAAGGTTAAGGATATGCCTTTTGACCAAGAACCACTTAATATCTTGGATAAAGTTTGCATCAATGAAATTGGCTACCTGACTTATGAAAAATACCTCACAGCAAGTGATTTACAGAAAACCTTCAATTTACATGACTATGCCGAGGGTAAAGAGCTAAATCCTGAGTATACCTTCATGGTGACTAAGGAACGGGTAGATTTGGCTGAAGCCATGGTCAGGTCGAAGCGTTTCGCTAGACTTAATCTAAGTGACTACTGTAGTGTCTTGGACAAGGAAGTCGAAAAGCAGTTTGCAGCCATGATTTTTAGCCTGCCTGAACTGGACTACCAGCAGATTGTTTTTCGTGGGACAGATGATAGCGTCATTGGCTGGAAGGAGGATTTTCAGCTGACCTACAGTCGGGAAATTCCTGCCCATCGCTCAGCTATTGCCTTTCTGTCTGAGCACTTGCCAAACCTTAGTGGCCATATCGCTGTTTCTGGACATTCCAAGGGTGGTAATCTTGCCCTCTATGCGGCTGTCCAAGGCTCAACTGCTCTACGCGAGCAAATAGCAGAGCTTTTGCTCCTAGATTCTCCAGGGTTGATGAAGCCCCTCTTAGAGAAGCCTTCTTACCAAGAGTTAAAAGCCAGGATGACAGTTGTTAGACCTCAAGATTCTGTTGTGGGGGTTATGCTCTATTGGGATAGGCCTGCCCAGCTAGTCGCAGCAGAAGGCATTGGATTTGCTCAACATAACGCCTTGACTTGGGAGGTTGACCTGGAGACAAGGGATTTTATTTATGTGGACCAGCCGACAGACCTGAGTCAACGCTTGGAAGGAACTTTCCAAGAATGGATTGAGACCTTGCCAAATCAAGAACTCAAGCAAGTTTGCGATTTGGTTTTTGATACCATCCTTGATTCAGGTATTGAAAGCCTCGATGATATTGGCATCCAAGCCTTGCCACAGATAGGTCAGATGCTGCAAGAATTTGGCAATCTCTCGGACAAACAAAAGAAGGTCTTGCAAGACGGTTTCAACCAATTACTCTGGATATTTTGGAAGTCAGGAAATAAAAAATCTACCCTGCCCAAGCTTGAACTTCCTGATTTTATCAAGAAGTTGGGTGAATTGACAAATAACGATTAGGGGCAGCTGGACTATAGGAGTGGAGGATATCATGCCTAAAAACGTACTTATTACAGGAGCAACATCAGGAATTGGCGAAGCAACGGCGCGTGCCTTTGCTAAAGAGGGAGAAAATCTCATCCTAACAGGTCGCCGTGTGGAGCGTCTTCAAGCCTTGAAAGAAGAGCTCCAATCGACCTATCCAGACCAAAAAGTTTGGACTTTTGCACTGGATGTTACCGATATGGACATGGTCAAGGATGTTTGCCAAGCCATTCTCAAAAGTGTGGGGCAAGTCCATGTTTTAGTCAATAATGCAGGCCTGGCACTAGGCCTAACAGCCTATCAAGATTATGAAGAGTGGGATCTACTGACCATGCTCGACACCAATGTCAAGGGCTTGATGATGGTGACACGTCAGATTTTGCCAAGTATGGTTGCTGCTAATGAGGGCCATATCATCAATATGGGCTCTACGGCGGGCATCTATGCCTATGCAGGTGCAGCTGTGTATTCAGCTACAAAGGCCGCAGTGAAAACTTTCAGCGATGGTTTGCGTATTGATACCATTGCCACAGATATCAAGGTGACAACCATTCAGCCCGGTATCGTTGAGACCGACTTTTCACAAGTTCGCTTTCACGGTGACAAGGACAAGGCAGCCAAGGTTTATCAAGGTTTGGAAGCCCTCCAAGCCCAAGATATTGCGGATGCTGTCCTCTATGTCACCAAGCAACCACGACGCGTCCAGGTTTCAGACATGACCATCATGGCAAACCAACAAGCCACAGGGTTTACGATTCATAGGGGGAATAAATAGAAGATAAAAACATGACCTTCGGGCCGTGTTTTTTTGTTTGAATTTTCCCAAAACTATGAAAGAAACCCTGAAAATGCTATAATGTAAGGGATTACGACAGGACGGAGAGGTGAAACAATGGTTTCTAGAAGAGAGTTTTCAGAATTAACTAGGGTTCAGATTCCAGCAGCCTTACACTTAATGCGTTTGGGGTATACATATCTTCCTCATAATGGTAAGGAGATTATGGGAAGAGATCCTGAAACAAATATTTTACTTCGAATTTTTAGAGAGCAATATTTAAAGTTCAACAATTATGCAACTGATTTGGATGTTGAAAGAGAACTTAATAATATCAAGATTGAATTAGATCAAAATGACTTAGGACGTGCTTTTTATAAACGTATAGTAAGTAATAGTGGTCCAACTTATATTGACTGGGAAAACCCTAAGAATAATACATTTCACCTTGCTTTAGAGGTAACCTGTCAAAATGGAGGAGACGAGTTTAGACCTGATATTGTCATTTTTATAAATGGCTTGCCACTTTCATATATTGAAGTGAAACAACCTAATGCCATTCGTGATGGTAAGACTGCTATTCAATCTGAGCAATCACGAACAGCTGTTAGATTTGAGAATAGGAGATTTCGTCGTTTCAATAATATTACCCAATTGCTTTCATTCTCAGATAATTTACCTTATATCAGTGGTCAAGGTCAACAAAAGCAAGGGTCCTTTTACTGTTCAAATGCATTCTCAAAAACTAAATTCAATGCATTTAAGGAAGAAAGAGAAGAGGAACTAATTTATTCTATACGTTCATTAGGTGAAGAGGAGATTGACGCAGTATTAAAAGATGTTAATCGATTTGCCTTGAAATCTCAGCCAGAATTTAAGACAAATCAAGATCCAAGTACACCTTGTAATACATTTATCTCATCACTCTATCAAAAGGAAAGATTATTGTTTTTGCTTCGCTATGGATTAGCTTATGTAGAAGAACACTCGAAAGATGGCACTATTCAACTGCAAAAACATGTGATGCGTTATCCACAGTTTTTTGCAACAAAGGCAATTGAGGATGCAATTGGAAAAGGAGTGAAGAAAGGTGTAATCTGGCATACACAAGGGTCTGGAAAAACTGCCTTGTCTTATTTTAATATCAGGTACCTTACAAATTATTTCTCAAAACAGGAAATTGTTCTTCAGTTTTATTTTGTAGTTGACCGCTTAGATCTTGCAGACCAAGCTACGCGAGAGTTTACGAAACGTGGCTTGAAAGTAAAAAGGATTAACCGTCCACAAGAATTGAATGAAAAACATGATGCTTATCAAGTTGCTGTCGTTAATATTCAAAAATTTAAGGATAATTCAGATTTAACAGATCATTCAGGCTATGATTTAAATCGTCAAAATATCTATTTTATTGATGAAGCTCACCGTTCATATAATGAGAAAGGCTCCTATCTCCCAAATCTATACAATGCAGATAAAAATGCTATTAAGATTGCGCTGACTGGAACGCCCCTAATAACATATAAAAAAGATGGTAAAACCAAGGAAAGTCATGCAACGACACGTGATATTTTTGGTGATTATATCCATAAATACTACTACAATCAATCGATTGATGATGGTTTTACACTTCGTCTGATGCGTGAAGATATTGAAACCTCTTATAAAGAGACTCTTCAAACCATCAATGAAGAAATCTTGCGTGGAGATCTTTCAAAAGATGATATTTTTGCTCATCCACGTTATGTCTCACCAATGTTGGATTTCATTCTAGAAGATTTCAATAGAGCACGCGATATTGTCTTCGATGATGATTCCATCGGTGGAATGATTGTTTGTGATTCATCTAAGCAAGCTCGTGAGATTGAAAAGCAATTAGAAGAACGTAGAAGTCGTGGGGAGACAAATATCACATCAGCTTTAATTCTTCATGATGAAGGAGATAAAGAGTACAAGAAAGATCGTGTAGAGAGCTATAAAGAAGGTAAAATTGACCTTGTCATTGTATATTCGATGTTGCTAACAGGATTTGATGCACCTAGATTGAAAAGATTGTACTTAGGTCGCAAAATCAAGGCCCATAACTTACTTCAAACATTGACACGTGTTAATCGTCCATACAAGGATTATCAATTTGGATATGTGATTGACTTTGCAGATATTTCGAAAGAATTTGATAAAACTAATCGTGCTTATTTGGAGGAGCTCAATCAGGAATATGATCTAAAAAACACAGGAGAAGATGCTGAAAATGTTTTTGGTTCTCTCTTTGTTTCAGCAGATGAAATTAGTAAACAGCTTGAAAAATCAGAGACAATTTTGATGAATTATCCAACTGAGAATCTAGAGTTCTTCTCTCAAACCATCGACGAAGTGAGGGATAGACATCAACTGATTGAGTTACGAAAAGCTCTAGAAGCGATGAAGCAATTTTATAATGTTGCTCGACTTTTAGGACATCGTGAACTTCTAAATAAAATTGACATTAACCAGGTTTCGACTTTGTTGAACGTGATTTCAAGACGTTTACTTAACCTCTCACTTATGGAAAAACCTGATGAATTTTCAAGTCGAACCTTGCTTAATCTAGCAATGTCTGATACGACATTTAGTTTCGTTAAAATCGCAGAAGAGGAGTTACGACTAGCAGCGAATGATCTCTATGAGCTTCGCAAAAGAGTGGCAGGTGGGATTAACGGTCGTCCAGATGAAAAAGACCCTGAATGGGTAAATCTCTATGAGGAATTCCGTAGAATCATGAAGAAACATATGATTTATGAGCAGGAAGGCCTCACAATGGAGAATATCAAAGAAACTCAGACTGAGTATCAAAATCTGTTTGACGCATTTGAAGATTATAAGAGCCGAATGCGACGACTAGCTATGAATTTCAATGGCGATGAAATGGCAGCTCGTTCTTTCAAGCATGTTACCAACTCAACCGTAGTAAGTGAATTTCCAGTTATCTTCCATGTGATTAAAGGCTCAAAAGCCAATTTAGATTATCAAATTGGTCTAAATCAAGGTGTCCTTGATAACAATGATTTTTTGAAACGAATGATTCGTGAACAGGCACGCAAAGAAATGAAAAATACAGAGTCAGCAGGAAATGAAAAGTTGACAAAACAAGACTTCAACAATCTTGTTGAATCTTTATTTGAAGAATACGAACAGGAATATCAAAACTAATGAATGAACAATATAAGGTCCAAGTCCAAAACTTGGTAGATGATTTGAAAGCAGTCTTTACCCACGCTGGTTTAGGAGGTGAAGCAGGAGAGTACAAGCTCCTTACCCAATCTTTCTTGTACAAATTCTTGAATGACAAGTTTCTCTATGAAGCACAAAATGTCGACTCGGAAAACACCTATGACCATTTAGTATCTATGAGTGAAGAGGATTATGATTGGCTCCTAGAGGATATCGGAACTTCAACAGCCTGGATGAAGCCAAATCAATTCATCGAAACGCTCCATCGCAAGCAAAATGAATCCGATTTTTATGAGACGTTTGAGAACACACTCAATCAAATCGCCATTGACAATAACGATATCTTCTCGGTCCATACAGAAGGGGATACAACTGTTCGTCTCTTTAATGAGCGCCTGATTACCGATAACATCTCAGATAGCAGTAAGCGTAACGAAGTCGCAAAATCTGTCATCAATCTCCTTGCTCGCGTTAAGTTTGATGAGGCTATTTTTTCTCAAGGCTTTGACTTTTTCTCTACCATCTTTGAGTATATGATTAAGGACTACAACAAAGATGGTGGTGGGACTTATGCAGAATACTATACTCCTCACTCTGTCGCTAAGATTATCGCTGATATCTTGGTGGGAAATGATAGGCCTCAAAACGTGCGTATCTATGACCCATCTGCTGGTTCTGGAACCTTGCTCATGAATCTCGCCAGTCGTATTGGTGTGGATAAGGCTACTGTCTACAGTCAGGATATCTCACAAAAATCATCCAATCTACTCCGTCTCAACCTCATCTTGAATGGACTGCAACACTCCATCCATAATATCGTTGAAGGCAATACCATTTTGCGTAACCGTCATCCTGAAAAGATGGACTATATCGTATCCAATCCTCCTTTTAAGTTGGACTTTTCAGAGTGGCGTGACCAAGTGGAGGCCTTGCCAGAAGCCAGTGAGCGTTTCTTTGCAGGTGTGCCTAAAACACCTAAAAGTAAAAAGAATTCTATGGCAATTTATGAACTATTTGTTCAGCACATTATCTATTCTTTGAAATCAGACGGACAGGCAGCTGTGGTCTTGCCGACAGGATTTATTACGGCGCAAAATGGCATTGATAAGAAAATCCGCCAACACTTAATAGATAATCAAATGCTGGCTGGTGTCGTTTCTATGCCGTCCAATATCTTTGCGACGACAGGTACCAACGTCTCCATCCTCTTTATCGATAAGAAAAACAAGGGCGATATTGTCCTCATTGATGCCTCAAACCTCGGAACCAAGGTCAAGGAAGGTAAGAACCAAAAGACCGTGCTGTCTCCTGAGGAAGAGCAGAAGATTGTCGAGACTTTTATCAAGAAAGAAGCTGTTGAGGACTTTTCTGTCACCGTCTCTTATGAGGATATCAAGGAGAAAAACTACTCTCTCAGCGCAGGCCAATACTTTGACATCAAAATCGACTATGTAGACATTACAGCAGAAGAGTTTGAAGCCAAGATGACCGCCTTTCAAGACAAACTCTCAGACCTCTTCCAGCAATCACATGCCTTGGAGCAGGAGATTGAAGAGCAAATGAAGGGGTTGACGTATGAGTAGTATAAGGTTAGGGGAGATTGGAAAAATCTCAATGTGTAAGAGGATATTAAAATCTCAGACAAATGAATTTTCAGGAATCCCTTTTTATAAGATCTCAACGTTTGGTGGTACTCCGACAGTCTATATTGATGAAAAGATTTATCGTGAATACAAAGAGAAATATTCATACCCTAAAAAAGGTGATATTTTAATTTCTGCTGCAGGAACAATTGGGAAAACAGTAATATTTGATGGAGAAGATTCGTATTTTCAGGATTCCAATATAGTATGGATAGAAAATGATGAATCAAAGGTAACAAATCAGTTTCTTTATTATTTTTTACAGACAAATCCTTTTATTACTACAAATGGAAGTACCATAAAAAGATTATATAACGATAATTTAAGAGATACTAAGATACCGAATGTTCCTTCAATCCAACAACAAAATCAAATAACAGATATTTTGGGTACTTTGGACAAAAAAATCCAAACCAACAACCAAATCAACCAAGAGTTGGAAGCCATGGCCAAGACCATCTATGACTACTGGTTTGTGCAGTTTGATTTCCCAGACCAGAATGGCAAACCCTACAAATCATCAGGTGGAAAGATGGTCTATCACCCAGAACTCAAACGCGAAATCCCAGAGGGGTGGAGAGTGGAGAAGTTGGGGGATATTACAATATGCCATGACTCAAAAAGAGTTCCGTTATCAAGTAATGATAGAGGGCTTGTAAAAGGTGAAATACCGTATTATGGTGCTACTGGTATAATGGATTATGTCAATGATTATATCTTTGACGGAGATTATGTTTTAATGGCTGAAGATGGTTCTGTAATGACAGAGAAAGGAACCCCTATTTTACAACGTATTTCAGGAAAAAATTGGGTAAACAATCACGCTCATGTGCTAGAACCAATTAAGAATCATAGTTGTAAACTCCTTATGATGCTATTGAAGGATGTTTCGGTTATGAAAATTAAAACAGGTTCAATTCAAATGAAAATTAATCAAGAAAATATGAACAAAATTGTAGTCCCTGCAATTCCGTTGAAATTATTATTTGAGATTAATCAAAAATTAGAAGTGATTGATAAACAGCAACTTAATTTAATCGAAGAGAATAAACAACTTACCCAACTGCGCGACTGGCTCTTGCCAATGCTTATGAATGGACAGGTGAAGGTGGAAAAGAAAGAATAGGATGTAGTTAAATGTTTAATGATAATGTCAGTAGCAAATTCAAGCGTGCATATTTTGTCTCATCATTTTTATTAAGTTACCTATTTCTAATTATAATTATGTATGCTCAATACGTAGAGACAAATGGAAAATTTTTTCCTGATTTTCAAATATTAGTAACTACAAAAAAGGTAGCCTTCATTATTTTATCTATATTATCTTTGTATTCATTAAGTTCATTATGCTATGTAAAGCGTAAGATCTCAGAGAGCAGGGGCTATTTGAGAACTGAGTCAAAAGAAGGCACATTAGGGTACTCTTATAATAATGGAAGCAGGGAGTTCATTTTAGGAGTATTATTACCTGTAGTTACGACAATTTCGGTTCCGGAAGCTCCTATAACAGGAATTATTGGGGTGTTACTGATTCAAATAATTTTAGGTTATTTTTTCTGGAACTCAAATGAACTATTTGTTAATGTTCCCTTAATGCTTTTTGGATATTCATTGGTTATAGGGAAGAAAGATGATCAAGAATTACTACTATTTGTTCAAAATAAAGAGTTAAAAAGGTTACTAGGTAAAAATATAAATTTTGTTTATTTAGGAACAAGTACAAATAGTAATCTAGGTATTGTAGGTAAGGAAATTGGAAATGGATGAAATTTTGAAAAGAGTTGTTTTAGCTCAAGTAATTGAAGATGAAATTGTTGTGAAGTATTTAAATACTGCAGATAAAGAATTAGAGAATATACAGAAGAATATAAAATTTCCAAGTAATGATAAATTAAAAGAAATAAGTGATTTAGGAACTTTTGATAATCCAAAGAGCTTTTCAATTGAAAAATTAACTACAGGAAGTCCATATTATAAGCTGGTTGATTTTTTTGATATTGATTACTCAAAGCCAGAACGCAGATTGAAGAGTATTGATGATATTGATTTTTCAAATTCTCAAAATGGATTCAAGCCAAATCTTGTTTTATATTATTATTTGGAGAATGAAGAAGAAATCATTTTAATTGCGCCTTTAAATATAAATAAATTATTAGTGAAAGATAAATTATTTTTAGGCTTAAAGAAGCATGTTGGTGTTAATAATGGAATTGATATGATTACTCATGAAATTAAAGATAGCATAGAATTACCTATGTCAAGTTTTATTTGTATGATTTCTAAAAAAAATGATACCACTTTTTCGATTAATGTTTATGATACTTTTAGAGTTGATAAGCAATTTCAACTCTATACTCATATAAATGCCTATGCTGAAAAAGTTTTAAAACGCTTTAACAGCAGTGATCAAAATAAATTTTTGTTAACAACTGATAAAATTGAAGTTCAAATTGATAATATTGATTCAATAATGAATGTTGTTACTGATAATGAGGCTTTATCTAAATCACTATCATTTTATAGTGGTCATGGTAACAAAATGATTAATCAAATAACTGGTGAGAAATTATTGTTGGCTATAAATAATTTGAAAGACCATGCTAAAGATGAAAATAACAAATATACTTTGGGTGATATTCCAAAATTTGAAAATAACAAGATCACCGTCTCAGGAAATCAGATTAGAATATTTGTTGCTTTACTAAATAATCAGATTGTAGAAAAAATTCTCAATAATCAAATTGATTTACCTTATTTTTAGTTCTACATCCTGAAAATAGAGGAGGTCAGCAATCATTATGAGTAAAAAAATTGTTGAGTACAAAGACCTGATTGCTTTTCATCCAGGTCAGTATGTCAGTGAGTTAATCGAAGATTACAATGTGACGCAGAAAGAATTTGCAGAGCGCCTGGGAGTTTCTGCCAAGACTGTAAGCAAGCTAGTTAATGCTGAGGAGTCTATTAGTAAGGAGACAGCTCATAAGTTAGCCAAGCTAAGTGGTGTTTCTATGCAGACTTGGCTCAACCTTCAAAATATTTATGATGTGAAAGTGGCTGAAATTATAGAACAAAGAGAGTTTGATCAAGGTCGCGAGAAGGAAATATGCGAGATGATTGACTTTAAGTATTTTAAGCAAAAAGGCTACGTTCCAGAGAAACGCTATAGTATCGGTGAAAAGATTACAGAGCTTCGGAAGATTCTAGAAGTATCGAGTCTAGAATATCTCATGACTTTTAACCATTTAGTGAGTTATCGTAATACACGTGATTTTACCGAAAAGAGTATTGTTAATTCCAATATTATGCTAAAGTTAGCATCTAAAAAAGCTCGTAATAAAACGACCACGAAGCTTAATCGTAGAGAGTTAGAGAGAAGCTTGCCAACATTGAGGGAACTGACGAGACAAGATCCAAAGGATTTTGCTCAAGAGTTGACTGATATCTTGCTAGAGTGTGGAGTTGTCCTAGTGGGCCTTCCTGCTTTAGCAAATGCCAATTTAAATGGTGCAACAAAGAAATTTGGAAACGGTAGTGTCTTGTTGTTATTAACAGATCGTAATAAAGCATCAGATATTTTTTGGTTTTCACTTTTCCATGAGATTGGTCATATTCTTCAGAATGACTTTTGGTCTGATGATGGAGATAGTGACTCTTATAGACGTTCTGAGGAACTAGCAGACCAGTTTGCGAAAGATTTACTAATTGCCCCTCAAGACTATCAAAGATTCATAGATGAAGGTTGCTTTGATAAACAAGCGATTAAGAACTTTTCTGATGAGATAGGCATTCATCCTAGAATTGTTTTAGGTCGACTTCAGAACGATGAGTATTTGGGTTATGATCAATTAAGAGACTTGAAAGTGAACTATTATTTGGTTTCTTAATGGATCTTATAGTGTAATCAAAAGCTTTTTCCGAATAATAAAAGTAGGGGGCAACCCTCTATTTTTTCTTAAGGAGAAGTAAATGGAAAAAAGACACAAGCATGTCTCACCGACCTTGGATATCATGGCTAAGAAGATTTTTAGCCTGCCTGAGGTGACGGTGGCTTTTATTCGAGATATTTTGGATTTGGATGTTGTGGATGCCCAGATTTTGGAGGGGACACAGCTTCATAAAAAAGGCTTTGATGAGGATGAGCTTTTTTCAACGTCAGTGGATGTTCGGGCTAAGTTGAATGATGGAACTGAGGTCATTATTGAGATTCAGGTGCGTAAGCAGCATTATTTTCTCAATCGTTTTCATTATTATTTGGCTAACCAGCTGGTGGAAAATGTGCAACAATTACGTCAACAAGGACAGACGCATAAGATGTACGAGCAGATGGAGCCAGTCTATGGCATAGCTATCTTGGAGAAGACCTTGTTGCCAGATGAGGAGTCCCCGATTAATACTTATTGGATGGCAAATAGTCGGACGGGCAAGCCTTTGTGTTCTTTCTATAAGGATGGGAAACGGCAAAACCTTCTTCAGATTGCCTTTTTAGAGTTGGATAAGTATAATAAAGGTAAACATATTACGGATGAAGGGCGGCAGTGGCTAGAGTTTTTTGGAAATCTCCCATTTTCTAAGGAACCTAGTCAAGCGGTCACGCATGCCGATTCATTACTGGATTCATCCAGCTGGACACAGGAGGAAAAGGCGATGATTGATGAACGCATACGTATTCAAGAAAATTATGACATGACTATGGAAACAGCTATCGATGAAGCACGTGAAGAAGGCTTGGAACAAGGGTTAGAGCAGGGACTAGAACAAGGCTTGGAGCGAGGTCGCCATGAGGGACAACTAGAACTGATTCGTAAGATGCTGTCAAAAGGCCTATCTCTAGAAGTTGTGTCAGATGTGACTGGTCTATCGCTTGAAGAACTAGAGGCATTGTTATCATAAGAGCCAACCGATAGGAGGAAAAGGCGATGATTGATGAACGCATACGTATTCAAGAAAATTATGACATGACTATGGAAACGGCTATTGATGAAGCACGTGAAGAAGGCTTGGAGCAAGGGTTAGAACGAGGCCGTCATGAGGGACAATTAGAACTGATTAGCAAGATGCTGTCAAAAGGCCTTTCACTAGAGGTAGTATCAGATGTGACTGGTCTATCGCTTGAGGAACTAGAGGCATTGTTATCTTAAAATCAGTTGATTTAATCATTTTTTGAAAAGTCAGAGGCAGTTTTTGTCTCTGTTTTTATTTTTAGTCGTTTAACATTTGTAATACTAAAACATTCGGAAAATAATACTTTGAAAGATAAAATTAAAAAAGACTGTCAAACGTTTGACAGAAATCTGAGAAAACAGATTTAAAACAATTTGATTGTTTTAGCCGATAAATCTTGCTAAATAAGCCTTTATGGAAATTTAGAGTTTTCTCTTTCTTACACGTGAAAGAAATTACCTTTTTGTGCGACATTTTTAGACTATAATTTAGAAATGAATAACTGAACTTTCTAATATGACATTTTTGTTAAGGCCTTGTTAAAATGGATTACTTAGCCTTTTATTTTGTTTTCTCATCCTTTATAATTTACTTTGGTTTGTTTTTAATAAGAAAAACAACAGAATCATTAGCGATTTTTAATATTAGGGAATCTTTATTTTCTTTCAAAGGACGGCTTGGTCCTAAGATAGAGAGATTGTGAAAAAAAGTATCAGGAGAATAGACTTGTTTAAAGAAAGAAAAACGAAACCAAAGTACAGTATCCGTAAATATTCCATTGGGGCAGCATCAGCCTTGATTGGGTTCATGGCTCTTGCCAATGGGCAAGCAGCTCAGGCTGATGAGGCACAATCGATTAGTGAGTTGACTGATGCCTCAAATCAGGTACAGACACCTCAAACAGCCTCAACGGCCCAATTGGCAACTTCAGAGCCAGCGTCAGCAGAGACAGTGCAAGCGTTGCAACCTGCCAATATTGCTCCAGTTCAACCTCAGGTAACAACTGTTCAAGCAGCTGAACAGACTCCTACCATTTATCAATTGGTTGAGGCAAGCAACCCACGAACTCAAGAAACCTCAGCAAATGTCTTAACCAATGCGACTGATGATCAAACTCAAGGCAAGGAGTACAGTACAGATGGTTACGGTGCAAAGATGCCTTATAAGACTCATGAGGCAGAAAAGGCGACTGTTGAAAATGGCGCTACAATCCAACAGTCAACGGATATGGAATCTACGGCTGTGGAAGCAACTAATCAAACTTATGTCGAGCTTCCTAAAAAAGATGCGGCAGTGACTTTCAATGTTACTGAGCCAGCCAATGCTTTGAATGTGCGTTATACAATACCTGATGGTGCGTCAGGTCAGTTGGATGTCCAGGTTAATGGATCAAGCGTTGGTAATCTTGATTTGTCATCTCACTCAGCATGGCAGTACCTTAAAGGTGACCATGAGTATGATCAAGCTATTGATGGTTCAAGTGCACGTTTTCGTTTTGATGAGACACGTCTCCTCCTCAAGGATATCCAATTAAAATCTGGTGATAAAATTTCTCTCGTTAAGAAGAAAGATGACAATGTCCCTTATGGTATTGATTTTATTGAGCTAGAACAGGCTCCAGCGCCAGTTACCCAAGGTGAAAATAGTATCAGTATCGTGGATAAGGGTGCATCTGCTAATGATGATAGTGACGACACAGCTGCCCTACTTGCGGCTGTTGAAGAAGCTAAGGCCAGTGGAAAATCTGTCTATATTCCAGAAGGACGATTCAATTTTGACAAACAAGTTAATATCGAAGCGGATAATCTAAAAATTTCAGGTGCCGGTGTTTGGCATACGCAACTACACTTCACAAGTGACAAACGCTATGGTGGTGGTATTGTCTTTGGTCATAACAGTAATGGTATTGAGTTGAGCAATCTCTATATGGATTCCAACTTAACCTCTCGTTACAATGAGGATGCACAGTACAAGGCTATTTCGGGAACACTTGGTAAGGATTCGAAAATTCACGACATCTGGGTTCAGCATTTTGAAGTTGGTATGTGGATTGGAGACTACGACCAGACGGGGAATATGAAGTATACGGACGGTCTTGTTGTTGAAAACGCTCGTATCCGTAATAACTTGGCTGATGGTATTAACTTTGCTCAAGGAACCAAGAATTCAACGGTTAAAAACTCTAATATCCGTGGGAATGGTGATGATGGTTTGGCTATCTGGTCAAGTATTTCAGATGGGACAAATGCCGCAGCCGAGGAAAATAATAAATTCCTCAACAACACCATTGAATCAGGCTGGCGTGCAGCTGGTATCGGTATTTTTGGTGGTAAGGGTCATGAAATCTCAGGAAACCTCATAAAGGACGTCTTTGCTGGAGCAGGTATCCGTGTAAACACAGTCTTTGCAGGCCACAATTTTGACCTCAATGATTCTGGAATTAAGATTCATGACAATACCATTCTACGTTCAGGGACAACTAATGACCTCTATAACCTCCATCGTGGTGCCATTGATTTCCAACAAGTTCGTGGAACAATCAAGAATGTTGCTATCTACGATAATAAGCTATTGAATACCTTGGCTGAGCCGGTGATTACCAAAAACTTTGAGATGGGTGACAATGGTAATGGAGAAATCCGTTTATCAAATAATACGATTGACAATAAGGCGACGATTGTTGGAGCTGTTTCAACAGTTTCTCCAACAAAGCCTGAGCCAAAGCCAGTCAATAATCCAGTATCTGAGACTTCAGTATCAGAAACAGCAAAGAGTGAAGCAGGTTCAAGCACCCCAGTTTCCGAAGCATCCAATAGTGAAGTAGTATCCGAAACTTCGGCATCAGAAACACCAAAGAGTGAATCAGGTTCAACAGCTCCAGTCTCCGAAGTATCTAACAGCGAAGTGGTTTCCGAGACCTCAGCATCAGAAAGACCAAAGAGTGAAGCAACCTCAAGTACTCCAGTTTCCGAGGGATCTAACAGTGAGGTGATTTCCTAGACTCCAGTTTCGGAAACGCCAAAGAGTGAATCAGGTTCAAGCACCCCAGTTTCCGAAGCATCAAACAGTGAAGTAGCTTCCGAGACTTCAGCATCAGAAACACCAAAGAGTGAAGTAACCTCAAGTACTCCAGTTTCCGAAGTATCTAACAGTGAAGTTATTTCCGAGACTTCAGCATCAGAAACACCGAAGAGTGAAGTAGATTCAAGTACTCCAGTTTCCGAAGCATCAAACAGTGAAGTGATATCTGAGACTTCAGTATCAGAAACACCAAAGAGTGAAGCAGATTCAAGTACTCCAGTCTCCGAAGCATCTAATAGTGAAGTAGTTTCCGAAACGCCAAAGAGTGAAGCCAGCTCGACTGCTCCAGCCTCTGAGTCACCAAAGAGTGAGGAAACACCAGTAGCTTCATCTACCAGTCAGGTTGACGTAGTAATTACTTCTGACAGCCCAGAGAAATCTCCAACTTCAGAAAGTACACAAAAAGATCCGATAAGCGAGGTTTCTTCAGAAGTTATTGAAAAAGGTTCAACAAGTCAGGTTGACGTCAAAGTTTCCGAAGCACCAACAACAGCAAGTACATCTGAAGTTGTCAGCATTTCGCCAAATAGTCAGATCGCTTATAACAACGACCTAAAAACCCCTGTAACAAGCAGTCAGTTTGCCTCAGAAGCTATTCGCTTTAATTCTCTGTTGAATGAGAAATCTGTGGATGTGATTGCAAGTAAAGTCATGGCGGTTATGGCATCTGAAACATTAGCCTCAGAAGCGGCATCACTTACAAGCTCTGAAGGTGTAGCCAAAGAGATTAGCAATGATTTGTTAGAATGGGCGGAGAGCAAGAAGGATGAGACACCTAAGAATGTCGCCCGTATTGATAAAACAACTGAGGCAAATCAGGTTGCTAAGGGTTCTGAAAGTCAAGCTAGCACCTCAAAAGAAAAAGGTAAGTCTAATACTACAACGGTCTTCCTTCTTGTCGGAGTTGCTGCGGCACTAAGTATATCTACAGTTTATCTTACAAAACAAGGTAAAAAAGCAGGTAAATAATAGGTAAGAAGCATCCAATAAAATGGATGTTTCTTGTTTTTTTAAGCAAGTTCTAAGATGGCTAATATCATTATTCTTTATTTTTAATCATCCACTTTGATTTGGTCCTGTATAATTAAAGTGATAAAAAATTAAGGAGTTAAGATAATGAAAGAAAAAAGAAATAGTAGGATTCGTTTATTTGCTCTTCTTGTTTTAGTATTTACTTTAGGTTTCGGATTTTCAGTAGATACTAGCAAACAATCGTTGACTGTAAGCTCTCCAGTAGCTCAAGCGGATGAGAACAATGGTATATTAGCTTTTAATGGTCAAAAGCAGTTTGTCATGGAGGAAAAGGACCAGTTAGGACGTGCCCACAGTGCTCATATACAGTTACAAGATAAGGACGAGCCAAAGAATAAACGCCCCGGTAAAATAAAATATGATCCTGTAGGATGGCATAACTATAAGTTTTATTATGGTGATGGTAAATCAAAATCTTGGTTAATGAATCGAGGACATTTGATTGGCTATCAGTTTTCTGGTGTCAATGACGAGGGCAAGAATTTAGTACCTATGACTGCCTGGTTGAACTCTGGAAATTATAAAGGAACCGACGAAGGTAATCAGTCAGGCATGCTTTATTACGAGAATCGCTTGGATAACTGGCTGGCACTCCACCCTAACTATTGGTTAGATTATAAGGTAACAGCTATCTACAGTGGAGACGAGTTGTTGCCTCGTCAAGTGGAACTTCAGTATGTCGGTATTGATAGTTCTGGAAATCTCTTAGAAATTAAACTTGGTGGAGATAAGGAGACTCTTGACAGTCAGGGAGTTACGCATGTTATCTTGGATAACCAATCACCAAATGCAGAAATCAATTATGCAGATGGGACAGCGACAAATACGGTTACTGAATTTACTGAAGCACCATCTGAGCCTAGTTCTGAGAGTTCACAGGTGACTGAACAACCGAGTTCTGAGCTAGAGCCTGTGCAACCTACACAAGAAGAAAGTAGAACAGTTTATGTGGCGCGTCATGGAACAGCAGATGTTTATTGGTATGACATCAACAGTATGCCTAGCAATACCAACAAAGCAAATGTCGTTACTATGACAGAAGCAGATGCCCTAGCCCAAGGTAAACGACACACGTCTAAAGAGTAGTACAAAAGCTGGACATCTTGTCCAGTTTTTTTGTAAAACGGCTCACATTTTACCACTTTTATCTGAAAATTTGATATACTGAGACTATCAAAATACTTGTAAGAGAAGTCGTACCGACTCTTTTTAAGTATAAGAAAGGAAACTAAATATGATTTGGATTATTATTGCCATTATTGTTGTTCTTGTGATTTTTGTTATTACAAGTTATAACGGCTTGGTTAAAAGCCGTATGCAAACCAAGGAGGCTTGGAGTCAAATTGATGTTCAATTGAAACGTCGTAATGATCTCCTTCCTAACTTGATTGAAACAGTTAAAGGTTACGCTAAATATGAAGGTTCAACGCTTGAAAAAGTAGCAGAACTTCGTAATCAAGTAGCAGCTGCGACTTCTCCTGCAGCAGCTATGCGTGCCAGTGATGAATTGACTCGTCAGGTTTCTGGAATCTTTGCCGTAGCTGAAAGTTACCCTGATCTTAAGGCTAGTGCCAACTTCAGCCAGCTTCAAGAAGAGTTGACGAACACTGAAAATAAAATTGCCTATTCGCGCCAACTCTATAACAGTGTGACAAGTAACTACAATGTGAAATTGGAAACTTTCCCAAGCAATGTTATTGCTAAAATGTTTAGCTTTAAGGCTGCTGAATTCCTTGAAACACCAGAAGAAGAAAAAGCTGTTCCTAAGGTTGATTTCAGTGGACTAGGTAACTAATATGTTATTTGATCAGATTGCTCGAAATAAGAGAAAGACTTGGCTTTTGCTCCTGGTCTTTTTCCTCTTGTTGGGTCTTGTTGGTTACGGTGTCGGCTATCTTTGGTTAGGTTCAGGCTTCGGTGGTCTGATTCTTGCTCTAGTTATCGGTTTTATCTATGCTGTTACCATGATTTTCCAATCAACCAATGTCGTTATGGCTATGAATGGTGCACGAGAGGTTGATGAACAAACCGCTCCGAACCTTTATCATGTGGTCGAGGACATGGCTATGGTGGCTCAAATCCCAATGCCACGTGTCTTTATTGTCAATGATCCTTCAATGAATGCTTTTGCAACGGGATCTAGCCCTAAAAATGCTGCTGTAGCTGCTACAACAGGTCTTCTTGCGGTTATGAATCGTGAGGAACTTGAAGGAGTTATTGGACATGAAGTGAGTCATATTCGCAACTACGATATCCGAATCTCTACCATAGCAGTTGCCTTAGCATCTGCCATTACCATGCTAGCTGGGATGGCTCGTAATATGATGTTCTGGGGTGGAGGCCGTCGTAGAAATGATGATGACCGTAATGGAAGCAGCGGTTTGGAAATTATTCTTCTCATTATTTCCTTGATTGCCATTATTCTTGCGCCTTTGGCAGCTACCTTGGTTCAGTTGGCTATTTCACGCCAGCGTGAATTTTTAGCTGATGCTTCTAGCGTCGAATTGACACGTAACCCACAAGGTATGATTAATGCTCTGCTTAAACTTGATAATAGTGCGCCAATGCAACATCATGTGGATGATGCTAGCGCAGCCCTCTTTATCAATGACCCTAAAAAAGAATCTGGTTTGCAGAAGCTCTTTTATACCCACCCCCCAATTTCAGAACGGGTGGAACGCTTGAAACAAATGTAAAAAAAGTGAGGCTGATGACACTTCTAAGTGTGTTCATCAGCCTCGCTTTTTTAGTTTGATTCAATATAAAGGTTGCTAGCAACAGTTTCTGGAATTTGAATTTCTTTTCCATCAATATTCAGGCGGTATAGTAGTGTAAAAGGGTCAAAGCCTTCAAAGGTAAAAGGTGTTCCAATTTTAAGACCGACAGTCTTCAAATAATGGAGTAGATCAATTTGATCTTGAACTCGACGAAGGACATAGTCTCCAGGAGCAAGGTCTTGTGTAAAAGTCTGGTTGTAGATTTCCTCTATGAGCTGACCTGATTTAGGAATCTGCCCACCGTGTGGACAGGTTTTGGGGTAATTGAGTAGGCGGTCAAGGGCATTGATAAAGTGATCAGAGACAGTATGCTCTAAAATTTCTGCCTCTTGATGAATTTGATCACAAGTGTATTGCAAGTGGTCCACCAAAAAGGCTTCGATGAGGCGATGTTTCCGATAGAGTTCAGCAACGTTGATTGTACCTGTTTCCGTTAGGAGGTAGCCCTTGGCTTTATCTTTGATGATAAGGCCTTCTGAAATCAATTTCTTAATCATTTCTGTCACAGCAGGTGGAGACACCTGCATGCGGTTCGCAATTTCCTTATTACTAATTTTGCCTTCTTCAGTACCAATCTCATAGATACATTTGAGGTAGTCTTCTTTATTAGGTGTCATTTCTCTTCCTTTGAAAATAGTCTCATCTTAGTATAACAGATTTATCAGAAGAATACAGAACATATCTTAGATAAGATTTTTACTGATTCAAGCCTTGGGTGATTTTATCCAGATTATATTTCATCATGTTGTAGTAGCTGTCACCGTTTTGCCCTTTTTCAGCAATAGAATCTGTAAAGATCTTTGCATAGATAGGAATATTGGTATCCTTAGATACTGTTTTCATAGGGCGTTCATCGACACTAGATTCGACAAAGAGAGCTGGTACCTTTGTTTGACGTAGTTTTTCCACGAGTGTTTTGATTTGGTCTGGTGTGCCTTCTTCTTCTGTATTGATTTCCCAGATGTAGGCAGATGGTACGCCATAGGCTTTTGAGAAGTATTTGAAGCATCCTTCACTAGTGACAATCAGTTTTTTCTCATCGGGAATCTTGTTAAATGTTTCTTTAGCTTCTTGGTCCAGTTTACTAAGTTTGTCAGTATAGGATTTTAGATTCTTTTCGTAGTAGGTCTTGTTTTTAGGGTCCTTAGCAATCAGTTGCTTGGCAATATTTTGAGCATAAATAATCCCATTTTCCAGATTAAGCCAAGCGTGGGGATCCTCTTTACCTTTTTCTGACTGACCTTCAAGATAAATCACCTCAACACCATCACTAACTGCAAAATAATCTTTATTTTCTGTCTTATGAGCATTCTTGACTAACTTAGTAAACCAAGCATTTCCACCAGTTTCTAAATTGATACCGTTGTAAAAAATCAAGTCAGCTTGCGATGTCTTCTTTACATCATCAGGAAGGGGTTCGTATTCGTGAGGATCCTTACCAACGGGGACAATACTGTGGAGAGTGATTTTATCTCCGGCAATATTTTTGGTGATATCAGCAATAATGGAATTGGTCGTAACGACTCGTAATTTATCCTTGTTACTGCCTTGTTTATTGGTACAAGCTGTTAGAGTAACTACCGCTAAAAGTAGTAGTACTATTGTTGATAGTATTTTTTTCATATTATTTTCATCCTATTTTTTATTGTTTAGAAGTTTTATTCATGCCACTTTGTTTTGGGGCGATGAAAAAGCTGATGAGAAAGAGTAGAGCAGACGTTAATACAATGCTCGAACCAGCTGCAATATTAAAACTATAGCCGATAAAAAGACCTAGAACAGATGCCAGAGCCCCCAATCCTGATGAGAGAAGAATCATTGTTTTTAGGCTATGAACATAAAGGTAGGCAGTGGCAGCCGGTGTAATTAAAAGTGCCACAATAAGAATAGTGCCAACACTCTGCATGGCAGTTACAGAAACCAAAGTTAGAATAACCATAAGTAAGTAGTGGTAGAAGGTGACCTTAACTCCCATAGACTTGGCCAAAATTGGATCAAAGGATGTTAGGAGTAGAGGGCGAAAGAAGATTGTAATAGTTGCTAGTACGAGAAGTGAAACGATAATCGTTATCCACATATCCATGTCTTGTACAGCTAGAATATTCCCGAAGAGAATATGAAAGAGATCTGTGGAACTATTAGCAACACCGATGAGAATAATACCGAGAGCTAGAAAGCTCGAAAAGGTAATCCCAATTGCCGTGTCACTCTTAATAATGGAATTGCTTTTGATATAGGTAATCATTGTAGAAGCTAAAAGTCCAAAGATGATGGCTCCTATGAAAAAGTTAATACCCAAGATAAAGGAAGTAGCTACGCCGGGTAAAACCGCATGTGAAATCGCATCACCCATAAGCGACATGCCTCTTAGAATAATAAAACAACCAACAGCCCCTCCGACAATTCCAATAACTAAAGCCGTTATAAGAGCATTTTGTAAGTAGTGGAAATTTAGCAAACCATCAATAAATTCAGAAATCATTTACATCTCCTTTATAAAATAAACTGTTACCGTAGGTTTTACGGAGATTATCCTCATTAAAAACAAGATTAGTAGGCCCACTAGCAATCAGTTTACGATTTAGGAGGATAACTTGGTCAAAATAATGAGGAACTTTGCTCAAATCATGGTGGACAATAAGAATAAGCTTACCTTTGTCCCTAAGTTCTCTCAAGGTGTTCATGATAATATCTTCGCTAACAGAGTCAATCCCTACAAAGGGTTCATCTAATAAAATAATATCAGCCTCTTGTACAAGACAACGAGCGATTAGAACACGTTGAAATTGCCCTCCTGATAATTGGCTTATTTGTCGATGGGCCAAATCATTTAGACCAAGTAGTGTTAAAGCATCTGTGACCTTAGACCAATCACTCTTAGATAGACGTTTAAAGAACTTGGTTTTGGGATAGAGTCCTAGAGAGATGCACTCTCTGACAGTAATCGGAAAGTTAAAATCAATATCAGCCTTCTGTGCAACATAGGAAATACGATTCAATTGCTGACGAATAGGTTGTTTATTGAAAAGGATTTTTCCAGAGTGAGGAATAATACCAATTAATGCTTTAATTAGAGTTGATTTACCAGCACCATTTGGTCCAATAATCCCAGTAATACTAGGTCCCTCCAAGTTTAAGGTGATATTATCCAGAGCCAATGTCTGTTGGTAAGACACATTAATATTTTCAATTTGAATCATTAGCTACCTCCTTGAGTTTAATATACTTTAAAATAAAAAATAAGTCAAGTTAACTTTTATAATTAATCAAACTTAATTATTTACTGTTGTCAAGATGACAGAGGATAGTGAATGAGAGTACATTTTTATATCAAATATTTAGCCTAATCAAACTGTTTGACATTTGGGAGAGGCAACAAGGAATATTACTTTCTTCAATTTGTACAATCTTACTCTGTATTTCAAGAAATCTTTAGTTTTTATTTTTAAAAACTAGTCATATTTCCTTATTTCTGGCATAATAGATGTATGAAACTAACGATTCAACGAATGGCTCGAATAGCCATTTTGTCAGCTCTGGCAGTAGGATTGCGGTCGGCATTTATAGGATTGCCAAATATTCAGCCTATTACAGCTATGTTTTTTGTGGCTGTTCTTTACTTGGGTTTGGTAGATGGTCTCTTGATTATGGCTTTAACCATGTCCATCTCAGGATTCATCTTTGGTTTTGGTCCTTGGGTCTTTAATCAGATTCTTGCCTTCGGCGTCTTGATGGCTCTTTGGAGTTTGATTGCACCTAGGTTGTCACTTGTTTGGCAGATTGCTTTGGTAACTCTCTTGTCCTTTCTCTATGGGGTTCTCATGGATTATAGCTATGGCCTCCTATTTAGAAGTGGGATTACCTTTGTTATTTCTGGTCTGCTTTACGACACCTATCATGCAGTATCGACGCTTCTATTCTATCCATTCATCCAGTCTATTTTTAGGAGGTTTTTGAAATGAAAAAATTATTGACATATATTTTTCTTGCTTTATCACTTGTTACTCTAGCAGCCTGTGGAAAAAATGAGGCAGCTAAACTTACTAGCAGCACAAATAATCATCAGTCTAAGGTTCAAGGTCAAGTGACTTTGATTTTGAAAACAGATAAGGAAAGTAAGAAAAAATCAGTAGAAATCCAAAAAGGTGATACAGTGCTTGATGTATTGGAAGAGGTATATCCTGTTCAAGAAAACGATGGCTTCATCACTGAGATTGATGGTATTTCTCAAGATAAAGATAAGGGGATCTATTGGATGTTTGATGTCAATGGTAAACTAGGTGAAAAAGCAGCCAACCAACTTAAGGTTGAAGATGGCGATGAAATCAAATTCTATCAAGAAAAGTATAATTAAGATTCTGAACTCTGTTTCAGAGTCTTTTTTAATAAAGTTCGGAAATAGCCTTGAAAATTTATTTGAAAAAGTCGGAAAATTGCAAAATAACTGACGATTTAAAGGAAAATAGTTTACTTTTGTTTTAAAAGTGATATGATAAGAGGGTACTACATAAAGTAAGGAGAATAAGGTTTGGCTTTTAATAAATTGGAAAGCAGTAACAACCAGGAAATCATCTCTGAAGAAGTTGGTATCTTGAAAGAATTGTTGGATGATGCAACACGAGGCATGGCTGGAGAGCAAGGTCTCACAACTATCCAACATTTGGTTGAACTTTATGATGAAGGTGACTATGTGGCCCTTACACAAGCCATTTCAGAAATGACAAATGACGATATGGTCGTTGCATCACGTTATTTCTCTTTGTTACCTCTTTTGATTAATATCTCTGAAGACGTGGATTTGGCTTATGAAGTCAACCACAAGAACAATATTGATGAATCTTATCTAGGTAAGTTGTCTGAAACCTTTGATGTTGTCGCTGAAAGTGAAAATGCACGTGACATTCTTGAACATGTCAATGTCGTGCCAGTATTGACAGCCCACCCAACTCAGGTTCAACGTAAAACCATGCTTGAATTGACTAACCACATTCACGAACTTCTCCGTAAGCATCGTGATGTTAAGGCTGGTCTTATCAACAAGGATAAATGGTATGCGGATTTGCGTCGTTATGTAGAAATTATGATGCAAACAGATATCATTCGTGAGAAAAAACTTAAGGTTAAAAACGAAATCACTAACGTTATGGAGTATTATAACTCCTCATTGATTAAGGCGATTACGAACTTATCGCATGAATTCAAACGTTTAGCGGTTGAAAAAGGTATCAAACTTGACAATCCAACACCTATTACTATGGGGATGTGGATTGGTGGTGACCGTGACGGGAACCCATTTGTAACAGCAGAAACTCTTAAACTTTCTGCAACAGTACAAAGTGAAGTTATCCTCAATTACTATATCGAAAAAGTTGATAATCTTTACCGTTCATTCTCCCTCTCATCACGCTTGACTGAGGTTTCAGATACAGTAGCAGAGATGGCGAAACATTCTCCGGATACATCTGTTTATCGTGAAAATGAACCTTACCGTCGTGCTTTCAGTTACATCCAGTCTAAGTTGATTCAGACACTTCTTTTCTTTAAAGAAGGAAACTTTAGCAAGGAAAGAGTTGCCAAACGTCTTTCTGAAAATGTTCGTCTAGGCTCAGCTTCAACGGGTGAAGTAGTAGCTGATTACGTGCAACAACGTCTCAGCCAAAGTCTTCAAGCTGTCTCACAACAAACGACTGAATTTTATGAAACAGCTGAGGATTTCCATGATGATCTTTTGGCAATCAAAAATTCACTTCTTGAAAACGACGATGCTGTCTTAATTTCAGGTGATTTTGAAGAGCTTCTCCAAGCTGTAGAAGTCTTTGGTTTCTATCTTGCTACAATCGATATGCGTCAGGATTCAAGCGTTCATGAAACTTGTGTGGCAGAATTGCTTAAGTCTGCTAATATTGTTGATAACTATAGTGAATTGACTGAGGTTGAAAAGGTTGCGGTTCTTCTCAAAGAATTGCAAGAAGATCCTCGTACTTTGTCATCAACTAATGTGCCTAAGTCAGAAATTCTTGAAAAAGAATTGGCAATCTTCCGTACAGCTCGTCTCTTGAAAGACTATATTGGTGAAGATGTCATCAAACAACATATTATCTCTCACACTGAGAGCGTTTCTGATATGTTTGAGTTGGCTATCCTTCTTAAAGAAGTTGGCTTGGTTGATACAGAACGTGCGCGTGTCCAAATCGTTCCACTTTTTGAAACTATCGAAGACTTGGAAAACTCTAATGATATCATGAAACAATACCTTGGTTATGATATCGTTAAACGTTGGATTAAGAATAGCAATAACTACCAAGAAATCATGTTGGGTTACTCAGACTCTAACAAAGATGGTGGTTACTTGTCATCTGGTTGGACCCTCTACAAGGCTCAAAATGAATTGACTAAGATTGGGGAAGAGCGTGGTATTAAGATTACCTTCTTCCATGGTCGTGGTGGTACTGTTGGTCGTGGTGGTGGCCCATCATATGATGCCATTACTTCTCAACCATTTGGTACAATCAAAGACCGTATCCGCTTGACTGAACAAGGTGAGGTTATCGGTAATAAATATGGCAACAAGGATGCTGCTTACTACAATCTTGAAATGCTTGTTTCAGCTGCTCTTGACCGTATGGTGACACGTCAAATTGCCGATCCAGAAGAATTGGTTGATTTCCGTGAGGTTATGGACGGAATTGTTCACGATTCAAATGTTATTTATCGTGACCTTGTCTTTGGAAATGAACATTTCTACGATTACTTCTTTGAAGCTAGTCCTATCAAAGAAGTGTCAAGTTTGAATATTGGTTCTCGTCCAGCTGCTCGTAAGACTATTACTGAAATTTCTGGTCTTCGTGCGATTCCTTGGGTATTCTCATGGTCACAAAACCGTATCATGTTCCCAGGTTGGTATGGTGTGGGTTCTGCCTTTAATCGCTTTATCCAAGCTGAAGAAGGCAACCTCGAGAAACTTCAACATATGTTTGAAACATGGCCATTCTTCCGTTCACTTTTGTCAAACGTAGACATGGTGCTTTCAAAATCAGATATGAATATCGCCTTCCACTATGCACAATTGGCAGAAAGTGAAGAAGTTCGTAGTGTCTTCAATATTATTTTGGATGAGTGGCAGTTGACTAAAGATGTCATTCTTGCGATTGAAAAACATGATGGCTTCCTAGATGAGAGTCCGTCACTTAAAGCAAGTTTGGACTTCCGTTTGCCATACTTCAATGTCTTGAACTACATCCAAATTGAATTGATTAAACGTCTTCGTAACAATGATTTGACCGATGACGAAATTAGCCTTATTCACATTACCATCAATGGTATTGCAACAGGTCTTCGTAACTCTGGTTAATCAAGTAAAGTTCATCACTTTAGTGGTGGGCTTTTTGTTATGGGAAAATTTCTGTTATAATAGGACCATGATTGCTATGGAAACGATTGAAAAGCTGTCCAAAGAAAAGCTTCCCATGATAACTGTCTTGGCTGGTGAGGATTTAGGGCAGTATAGTCAAGCTAAAGAAAAATTTTTAAAACAAATTGGTTTCGATCCCAGTGACTTGACCTATTCTTATTTTGATATGTCAGAGACTGATTATCAAGATGCTGAGCTCGATTTAGAAAGTATGCCTTTTTTTGCAGATGAGAAGGTGGTCATTTTTGATCATTTCGCAGATATGACTACTGCTAAAAAGTCGTATCTGGATGAGAAAGAGTTGAAGCGTCTTGAAAATTATCTTGAGTCTCCTGTTGAAACAACTCGTCTTGTCTTAATGTCTGCAGGAAAGCTAGATGGAAAGCGTCGTTTAGTCAAACTTCTCAAACGTGATGCCATGGTGCTTGAAGCTAGTCCTTTAAAAGATGCAGAACTTAGAACCTATTTTCAAAAGCAGGCGCATCAAGAGGGGCTTACTTTTGATACAGGAGTTTTTGAGGAACTTTTGATCAAGTCGAATTTTGATTTTTCAGATGTTCAAAAAAACTTAGCTTTTCTAAAGGGATATAAAACTGAAGGGAATATCTCATCACAGGACATTGCGGAGGCCATTCCGAAAAGTTTGCAAGATAACATTTTTGATATGACGCAACTTCTTATACGAGGACAGATTCAGAGCGTTCGTGAATTGGTTCATGATTTACGGCTGCAGGGTGAAGATGAGATTAAGTTGATTGCTGTTATGTTGGGACAGTTTCGTACCTATTTACAGGTTAAACTTTTATCTGCTCAAGGTAAAAGTGAGCAGCAAATTGTTTCAAGTCTCTCAGATTATCTAGGGCGTAAAGTTAATCAGTTTCAGGTTCGTTTTGCACTGAGAGATAGCCGTCCCTTATCAGTAGCATTCTTAAAGATGACGATTAAGATTTTAGTAGAGACAGATTACCAGATAAAAACAGGAACTTTAGATAAAGACTACTTGTTTGATTTAGCACTTTTAAAAATTCTATCAAACCGCTAGAGATTTAGAGTTTTCTATGATTTTGTAAGCAAAATTTTTGAAAGCTCTACCACTTTGCGGTAAAATGAATAAAAAATGAAAAGAGGACCTTTACTATGGCAATTATTCTTCCAGACCTTCCTTACGCATATGATGCTTTGGAACCATACATTGATGCTGAAACAATGACTCTTCACCACGATAAACACCATGCAACTTATGTAGCAAATGCTAATGCTGCTCTTGAAAAACACCCAGAAATTGGTGAAGACCTTGAAGCACTTTTGGCTGACGTGGAACAAATTCCAGCAGATATCCGTCAAGCACTTATTAACAATGGTGGTGGACACCTTAACCACGCACTTTTCTGGGAACTCTTGTCTCCTGAAAAACAAGAACCAACTGCAGAAGTAGCAGCTGCTATTAACGAAGCTTTCGGCTCATTTGAAGCCTTCCAAGAAGCTTTCACAGCAGCAGCAACAACTCGTTTTGGTTCAGGTTGGGCATGGCTTGTTGTTAACGATGAAGGTAAACTTGAAGTTGTTTCAACTGCTAACCAAGACACTCCTATCTCAGACGGTAAGAAACCAATCTTGGCGCTTGATGTTTGGGAGCATGCTTACTACCTAAACTACCGTAACGTACGTCCAAACTACATCAAAGCTTTCTTTGAAATCATTAACTGGAATAAAGTTGCTGAGCTTTATGCAGCAGCTAAATAAGTTTAAAATTATCCTCAATAAAAGAGGATAATTTTTTTGTAATATGATTGTAAAATCTCCTTGCTTTTTAGTGAATTATAGCTTAAACTATTATTGTTATGAAAAAAAAGAAAAAACATTCAAGCAAGAAGTACAGTGGAAGTCGCCGAAAAACTAAAGATAAAAAGAAAGATTCGGTAAAACAAGACCTTCAACAAGACGTCAAGAAAGACACTAAAGATACTAAAAAAGATGTCAAAAAAGGCGCTAAAAAGGCCAACAAAAAAGAAGCGAAAAAAGATACAAAAAAGGTTTCTAAAAAATCAGCAGACAAAAAAGTAGCTGAAGAAACAGTAGTACCAGTTGAGCACAAGGAAAAAGAAACAAAAACTGAAACCTTGGCACTTAGAAGTAGACGCTCTAAGAAATCTAAATCAAAATCATCTCGTGATGATAAAAAAGCATATCTTATCTTAGCCTTCCTAGGTGTTCTGGTAATACTTTTGTTTGTTGCCATGCTTGCTTTAGCAGGACGTGGTAAACAAGCTGGTCACACCGGTAGCCTTGGAAATATCTTCGGCTCTAGTTCTAAAGTCACTAAAAAAGAAGACAAAGAAAAAGAGGAAAAGGTAACTCCAACTAATAAATCAGCCGAAGCTAAACAAGCAGTCATGGAAGCAGATGCAGATACCATGTATGGTAATGGATTGTATTATGATTATGCTAACATGACATTGAACCAAGTGGTTGAAGCTTTTATGGCTGACCAAGGTATCGAGTCTAGCCAAATTGCCTTTTCATATAAAAATACCAAGACAAATGAGCAATTCTCTATGAATGATACTCAGCCAATGACTGCAGGATCAACTTATAAATTGCCACTAAACATGCTTGTCATGGATGAAGTTAATAAAGGTAAACTTTCTTTAACTGAACGTTTTGATATTACTAATACTGAGTATGAGTATCAAGGCGAACATGATAATTATGTTGCTGCTTTCGGCGGTTCAATGACTATTCCAGAAATGCAAGAGTATTCTCTTGTTTACTCTGAGAATACTCCAGCCTATGCTTTGGCGGAACGCCTTGGTGGTATGGAAAAATTCTATGGTATGCTTGATAAATATGGTAAATCAAAAGGTGAAGTGAAAACTATCCAAATGCATGGTAATAAGACAACGACGGATTATTACATCCAAGTTTTGGATTACCTTTGGAAACACCAAGATAATTACAAGGATATTCTCCACTACATTGGTGAGTCATTCCCTAATGAGTACTACAAGACATATCTTCCTAATCTGACAATTTATCAAAAACCAGGTTATGTCCGTGAAGCACTTAACGTTGATGCTATCGTTATGGAAGATACACCTTATATGGTTGCAATCTATACACGTTATCTTGGTGGATCAACTGAAAATTCAGATGAAATCAGCGGTTGGGGTCTCCAACAATTAGGAATGCTCTCTTATGTTATTAATGAGTGGCACCGTGTTAATATGAACTAATAAAGAAAGCCGAGTTTATCGGCTTTTTTCTATACAATTGAATAAAAGGTAAGAAGTACAATCCCTAGAAAAAGAAATGGGACAAATGCGATACATTCCTTAAGATTTCTTCGTATAAGGAAGTACGCTAGTCCTAATAGGCACGCAAGCTCGATAGTTAGAAGTATTTTTGAAAATGGGAAAATAAGTGAGGCACTTGCTAAGTAGAGAAAATCACCTTCCCCAATATTTAGATGTTTTATAAAAGAAAGGAAAGCGAGGATTATCCCTATGACAAATGTGAGGTAATAGTTGCCCATGAATAGGAGTGGGACTGTTCCAACTATCCAGATCAGAAGTGGATAGGATTTCTGTTTCAAATCAAAAATAGATAAACAAAGGCTGAAGTAAAGAAAGTAGGTTACTTCAAGACTTAAAAAGTCATAGAAATATAGAAGACATATTACCCCACAAAATAGTTCCATAAAGAGGTAACGAAAAGGGATAGGAGACTGACATGAACGGCATCGAGATCTTAAGAAAAGTTGTGAGAGGATAGGAATCATCTCGGAAAAACGCAACTGATGCTTGCAATGGCTACAGTGACTACTAGGAAAAATAATCGAGTTCTCAGGAAAACGATCACAAACTAGTCCGATAAATGAGCCTAAAGAGGCTCCTAGAAAAAAATAAATAATGCTTAACATACCTAATTATTCGAAAAAGAATGAGAAAAAGCATTTCACTTGCATATTATTTAGAAATATTCTAAAATGAAAGTGTAAATAATAGTAATTCTAAATAAGGAGAATTAATATGGTAGATTCAATTAAAGAAACAATCAATGAAACAGTTAACCAACAAGCTGAAACTCCAGCAAATACAAAAACTAAAGCAGTTTTGAATCAAGCAGTTGCTGATTTGTCTGTAGCAGCTTCAATTGTTCACCAAGTTCATTGGTATATGCGTGGTCCTGGTTTCCTCTATCTTCATCCAAAAATGGATGAATTGATGGATAGTTTGAATGCTCATCTTGATGTTATTAGTGAACGTTTGATTACTATCGGTGGGGAACCATACTCAACTTTGGTAGAATTTTCATCTAATTCAGGCTTGACTGAAACTACTGGCACATTTGATAAACCGATGTCTGATCAAATTCAATTATTGGTTGATACATACAAATATTTGTCAGTATTGTTCCAAGTTGGTTTGGATATCACAGATACAGAAGGAGATGCTCCTTCAAATGATATCTTCACTGCAGCTAAATCTGAAATTGATAAGACAATCTGGATGTTGACTGCTGAACTTGGACAAGCACCAGGCTTGAAATAATCAAATTTTGAGTTAAGATGATTGTCAAGAGTTCCTCTAAAAGTGTATAATGAACTTAAAATACTTTTAGAAGAAGGGAGGCGGCGATATGTCTGAGCATCGACGTAGTCTAGGCGTTTATGAAGATGTCCTAAATCAGTTAAAAGCTAAGGGAATTCGGTTGACGGAATCTCGTAAAGCTGTTATTCGTTATTTGATGATGTCTGATCAACACCCTAGTGCAGATGTGATATATTATGACCTTCTCCCTGACAATCCTGGGATGAGCTTGGCGACGGTCTATAACAACCTGAAGGTGTTGGTTGAAGAAGGGATTGTCTCTGAAATTAAGGTTAATAATGATAATACAACCTATTATGATTTTATGGGACATGATCACTTAAATATTGTTTGTGAAAAATGCGGTCACATTACCGACTTAGACCTACCAATTCCGTCTTTCAAGGAAGAGGTAGAATCACAAACTGGCTTTCGCATTACTCGTGAACAGATGATATTACATGGGATTTGCCCAAACTGTCAATAACCTGAGTCTTAATGACTTAGGTTTTTTAAGTCTTGAAGTATACAATAATCTGTAAAGGTTTTCAAAACTATCTTGTCATGGCAGAAGCTTTTTGCTAAAATATTGCTATGAAAACTTTATATGACGTTCAACAGTTGTTGAAACAGTTTGGCATAGTGGTTTACCTAGGGAAAAGGCTCTATGATATCGAAATGATGAAGATTGAATTAGAAGCCCTCTACCAGAATGGTTTAGTGGACAAGGACAACTATCTTACTGCTGAAATGATTTTACGACGTGAACATCGCATTGAAATGGAGAAAGAAAATGGCTAAAAAACTCTTAGGAATTGACCTTGGTGGAACAACTGTTAAGTTTGGTATTTTGACTTCGGAAGGTGAAGTGCAAGAAAAATGGGCTATTGAGACAAATACGCTTGAAAATGGTCGCCACATCGTTCCTAACATTGTAGAATCTTTGAAACACCGTTTGGAAATGTATGGACTTACTGCTGAAGACTTCATTGGAATTGGTATGGGATCTCCAGGTGCAGTTGACCGTGAAAATAAAACAGTAACGGGTGCTTTTAACTTGAACTGGGCAGAAACTCAAGAAGTTGGCTCTGTCATTGAAAAAGAACTTGGTATTCCATTCGCTATTGATAATGATGCAAACGTAGCTGCACTGGGGGAACGTTGGGTTGGTGCTGGTGCTAACAATCCAGATGTTGTCTTTGTAACATTGGGTACAGGTGTTGGTGGCGGTGTTATCGCTGATGGTAATTTAATTCATGGTGTTGCCGGTGCTGGTGGTGAAATTGGTCACATTATTGTTGAACCTGAAACAGGATTTGAATGTACATGCGGAAACAAGGGGTGTTTGGAAACTGTAGCTTCAGCAACAGGTGTTGTACGTTTAGCACGTCATTTGGCAGAAGGATACGAAGGGAACTCTTCTATTAAAGCTGCTGTAGATAATGGTGAGCAAGTGACAAGTAAAGATATCTTCGTAGCTGCTGCTGAAGGTGATAAGTTTGCTAATAGCATTGTTGATAAAGTCTCTCAATACCTCGGACTTGCAACAGCAAACATTTCAAACATTCTTAACCCAGATTCAGTTGTAATCGGTGGTGGTGTTTCAGCAGCTGGTGAATTCTTGCGTAGCCGTGTTGAAGGATACTTTACACGTTATGCATTCCCACAAGTTCGCCGTACAACAAAAGTGAAATTAGCAGAGCTTGGAAATGATGCTGGTATTATTGGAGCTGCTAGCCTTGCACTTACAATTGATAACTAATGACAGAAGGTGTGTCTGACCAATTATAGGTGGACAGCACCTTTTTCTTGTTGAAAAACGTTTACAATCAGCTGAGCTCTGCCATTTTGTTGAAAATGTGGTATACTTTAAAAGTTGAAATAAAAATTAAAGAGGAAAAAATGACTAAACTTAGAGAAGATATCCGTAACGTAGCCATCATTGCCCACGTTGACCACGGTAAAACAACACTTGTTGATGAATTGTTGAAACAATCACACACTCTTGATGAGCGTAAAGAGCTTGATGAGCGTGCAATGGACTCAAACGATCTTGAAAAAGAACGTGGAATTACAATTCTTGCCAAAAATACAGCCGTTGCTTATAACGGTACACGTATCAACATCATGGATACACCAGGTCACGCGGACTTCGGTGGAGAAGTTGAACGTATCATGAAAATGGTTGATGGGGTTGTCCTTGTTGTCGATGCCTACGAAGGTACAATGCCTCAAACACGTTTTGTGCTAAAAAAAGCGCTTGAGCAAAACTTGACACCTATCGTTGTTGTTAACAAGATTGATAAACCATCAGCACGTCCTGAAGAAGTTGTTGATGAAGTTCTTGAACTCTTCATCGAGCTTGGTGCCGATGATGATCAGTTGGAATTCCCAGTTGTGTATGCGTCAGCGATTAACGGTACATCATCATTGTCAGATAACCCTGCTGATCAAGAGCACACTATGGCTCCAATCTTTGACACTATTATTGATCACATCCCAGCTCCTGTAGATAACTCAGATGAGCCTCTTCAATTCCAAGTGTCGCTTCTTGACTACAATGATTTCGTTGGTCGTATCGGTATTGGACGTATCTTCCGTGGAACTGTAAAAGTTGGTGACCAAGTTACCCTTTCAAAACTTGACGGAACAACAAAGAACTTCCGTGTTACTAAACTTTTCGGTTTCTTTGGTTTAGAACGTCGTGAAATTGAAGAAGCAAAAGCCGGTGATTTGATTGCCATCTCAGGTATGGAAGACATCTTCGTTGGTGAAACAATTACACCAACTGATGCTGTTGAACCATTGCCAGTTCTTCGTATTGACGAACCAACACTTCAAATGACTTTCTTGGCGAATAACTCACCATTTGCCGGCCGTGAAGGTAAACACGTGACATCACGTAAGGTTGAAGAGCGTCTTTTGGCAGAGTTGCAAACAGACGTTTCTCTTCGTGTTGATCCAACTGATTCTCCAGATAAATGGACTGTATCAGGTCGTGGTGAATTGCACTTGTCTATCCTTATTGAAACAATGCGTCGCGAAGGATACGAACTTCAAGTGTCTCGTCCAGAAGTTATCATCAAAGAAATTGATGGCGTGAAATGTGAGCCATTTGAACGTGTTCAAATTGATACTCCAGAAGAGTACCAAGGTTCTATCATCCAAGCCCTTTCAGAACGTAAAGGTGACATGCTTGATATGCAAATGGTTGGTAACGGTCAAACTCGCCTTATCTTCCTTGTACCAGCTCGTGGACTTATCGGATTCTCTACGGAATTCTTGTCTATGACACGTGGTTACGGTATCATGAACCATACCTTCGACCAATACTTGCCAGTTGTTGCTGGTGAAATTGGTGGACGTCACCGTGGTGCCCTCGTTTCTATCGATACAGGTAAAGCGACAACTTACTCAATTATGCGTATTGAAGAACGTGGTACAATCTTTGTTAACCCAGGTACTGAAGTTTATGAAGGTATGATTGTTGGTGAAAATGCTCGTGAAAATGACCTTGGTGTCAATATCACTACAGCAAAACAAATGACAAACGTGCGTTCAGCAACTAAGGACCAAACGGCTGTTATCAAGACTCCACGTATCTTGACTCTTGAAGAATCACTTGAATTCTTGGATGATGATGAATACATGGAAGTAACGCCTGAATCTATCCGCTTGCGTAAACAAATTTTGAATAAAGCAGAGCGTGATAAAGCCAATAAACGTAAGAAAAAAGCAGCAGAAGCTGAATAATATATAGAGAGGAGAAAAGATGTTTTATCTGATTGTTGCTGTATTGATTGCATCATTCTATTTCTTTATTGCACCAAAGTCGGTAAAAAACACCATGAATCTTCTCTTTGTCATGGCTACCTTAGCATTGCTCCTACTTTTGGCAGTGCTATCAATCATTAAATTCTTCAGCTTACCTGGTGAGTTCTTTGTTACAGTTGGAATGCTTGTATTGAGCTATTTCACCTTGAAAGATTTTTTCGCCATGTCGGAGCTTAATCATGAAAAAGCTGAGCATGAGGATAAATAAGTAGCATGAGATTAAAAGTCAGTCTGATAGATTGGCTTTTTCTTTTACCAAGAAGAGGTAACTCCTTGAAATAGCTTGGGATAAAGGGTAAAATGATTATGATACAATTTGAGAGAATGGACGAATTATGAAATCAGTAACACAATTTGAAAATAAAAAAGTTTTGGTCCTTGGCTTGGCTAAATCTGGCGAAGCAGCTGCCCGCCTATTGGCTAAGTTGGGTGCTATTGTCACAGTAAATGATGGGAAACCATTTGAGGAAAATCCATCGGCTCAAGCCCTTCTTGAAGAAGGCATTAAGGTTGTTTGCGGCGGACATCCTCTTGAACTTTTGGATGAAAATTTTGAATTAATGGTGAAAAATCCTGGAATTCGTTATGACAATCCAATGGTAGCTCGTGCACTAGAAAAAGGTATTCCTGTTTGGACTGAAGTGGAATTGGCCTATCTAGTATCTGAAGCACCTATTATCGGTATTACAGGGTCAAATGGTAAGACAACAACGACAACTATGATTGCTGATGTCCTAAATCATGGTGGTAAATCAGGTGTCTTGTCTGGGAATATTGGTTTCCCTGCGTCAGAAGTTGCACAGTCAGTAACTAATCAAGATACCTTAGTTATGGAATTGTCTTCTTTCCAATTGATGGGGATTGACAGCTTCCATCCACATATTGCTGTGATTACTAACTTGATGCCGACACATATTGACTATCATGGTAGTTTTGAAGCATATGTGGCTGCCAAGTGGAATATTCAAAATCAAATGACTACGGATGATTTTGTTGTTTTGAACTTCAATCAAGATTTAGCTAAGGAATTAGCTACACAAACTAAGGCACAAGTAGTTCCATTCTCAACAGTGGAAAAAGTAGATGGTGCCTATCTTGAAAATGGTGCTCTTTACTTCAAAGGTGAATTAGTGATGCAAGCTGATGAAATTGGCGTTCCTGGTAGTCACAATGTTGAAAATGCCTTGGCAACTATAGCTGTAGCAAAATTGTCAGGTATTTCAAACCAAGCTATAAAGGAAACCCTCGCAAGTTTTGGTGGTGTTAAGCACCGTCTCCAATTCGTTGATACTATCGATGAAGTGAAATTCTATAATGATAGTAAGTCAACTAATATTTTAGCGACACAAAAAGCACTTTCTGGTTTTGATAATAGTAAAGTCATTTTGATTGCTGGTGGTTTGGACCGTGGTAATGAATTTGATGAACTCATTCCTGACATTACCAATCTTAAGAAAATGGTGATTTTAGGGGAATCAGCTCCTCGTGTCAAGCGTGCTGCTGATAAAGCAGGAGTAACTTATCTTGATGCCAAAGATGTGGCAGATGCGACACGTATTGCTTTTGATCAAGCCAGTGCAGGAGATGTTGTCTTGTTGAGCCCTGCAAATGCAAGCTGGGATATGTACAAGAGTTTCGAAGTGCGTGGTGACGAATTTATCACAACTGTTGAACAATTGAAGGGATAGGCTATGGCAAATGCGAAAAAAATTGTTTTTACCGGTGGTGGAACTGTTGGACATGTGACTTTAAATCTTATCTTAATTCCAAAATTTCTAAAAGATGGATGGGAAGTGCACTATATTGGTGATAAGCACGGAATTGAACACGAACAAATTGATAAATCTGGCTTGGATGTGACGTTCCATAGTATTGCTACAGGTAAACTACGTCGTTATTTCTCATGGCAAAATATGTTGGATGTCTTTAAAGTTGGTTGGGGGATTCTACAGTCAATTGCAATTATTGCCAAGATTCGTCCTCAAGCACTCTTTTCAAAAGGTGGATTTGTCTCAGTGCCACCGGTAATTGCTTCTAAGTTATTAGGTGTTCCTGTATATGTGCATGAGTCTGATCTTTCTATGGGCTTGGCCAATAAGATCGCCTATAAATTTGCAACTACTATGTTTACGACTTTTGAACAATCTAAAGGATTGGCGAAGACAAAACATATAGGTGCTATTACAAAGGTAGGGATGGCAACGTCCAATCAGTCTGATGCTCTGGATAAGATTAAAGTACATTTTGATGACAAGTTAAAAACTGTCCTTTTCATAGGTGGATCGGCTGGTGCAAAGGTATTTAATGATTTTATTAGTAATACTCCACAACTGACTGAAAAATATAATGTCATTAATATTTCTGGGGACTCTTCATTGAATACCTTAGAACGTCATCTTTATAGAGTTGATTATGTGACAGATTTGTATCAACCTCTTATGGATACGGCAGATTTAGTTGTCACTCGTGGTGGTTCAAATACGATTTTTGAATTGTTAGCTATGAAAAAACTTCATTTAATTATTCCTTTAGGGAAAGAAGCTAGCCGAGGAGACCAACTTGAAAATGCTGCCTATTTTGAACGAAAAGGTTACGCACGTCAATTACAGGAAGCAGAGTTAAGTTGGGAAACCTTAAATCATGAGCTTGAACAACTTGTTGAACATGCAGAGACTTACAAAGAAGCTATGGCTAAATCTGAGGAAATTACTTCTCCTGATGATTTTTATAACCTATTAGTGACTAGTATTTCAAAAAAATAAAGGAATTTCATGGCAAAAAAGGATCAAGAATCACAAGAAAAACAAGTTCTCACAGAGTGGCAGAAGAGAAACCTCGAATTTTTGAGAAAAAAAGAAACCGAAGATTCTGAAGAATTTACGAATGGAAAGGTCGTTCATCCAGAAGGAGCGACTTCAAATGAGAGCCAACCATCAGTGAAAAAGAAGGTTAAAAAGAAAAAAAGGACCAAAAAGAAGAAACGAAAAAAAGGGAATGCGAGTAGTAATATTCCAATTGCACAACAAAATCTTGCGGGACTAGTTATTTTTATCGCTGCACTCCTAATCGTATTTTCACTTTTCTTTATTTCACCTTGGTCGAAACAAAAGGTTCTCACTGTATCAGGAACAAAAAATGCTCTACCAGAAGATGTGAAAGTTGCAAGTGGAATTCTTGATACAGACTATATCACTCATGTCTTTTTCAACCAAGGAAAGATTGCATCAACTGTTGAAAAAACCAATGTTTGGGTTAAAAAGGCTACAGTAACTTATAGTTTTCCAAATCAATTTAATATTGCAGTAAAAGAATACCCAATTGTTGCTTATCGTCAAACTACAAATGGTTATGTTTCTATTCTTGAAAGTGGTAAGACAGGAGGAACGGTTTCAACTAGCAATCTACCTGATAAATTCATCACTTTAAAGATGGATGACGAGAAGAAAATCGAAGATTTAGTAAAAGAATTAAATAAACTTGATTCAAAAATCAAGAATAATATTCAAATTATTAATCTTACGCCAACTAAAGCAACTTCAGATTTACTAACGATTGAGCTGTATGATGGCAATTCCATTCGTGTTCCTCTTTCTCAATTAACGGTTAAGCTCCCTTACTACGAGAAAATTAAGAGCCAACTTTCAGATGGAAGTATTGTTGATATGGAAGTTGGACTTTATACAACGACTCCTGAGGTTGAATCATCAAAAACTGATGGGGATAAAAAGAAAGACAAAGATAAGACTGATAAAAAGGATGAAAATACAACTTCTGAAGAAGATCAAGATACTACAACATCAACTGAACAGCATTCTGAGGAAGAGTCTAATTCTGAAAATCCGGGTATTCAAGGACAAGAAAATCCAACTGTTGGTCAAGAAACAACTCTTCGTCCTTCCCCTGCTCAAGGTTAATATTGAATAATAAAAAACGTAAAATGCTGACATTTTACGTTTTTTTATGGTACAATAGTATCCGAATAATTCTGTTTTTATACAGTTTACAAAGATATTGAATGGAAAGATTGAGAGGTCGAGTGAATGGCTAGAGATGGCTTTTTTACAGGATTAGATATAGGAACTAGCTCGATTAAGGTTCTTGTTGCTGAGTTTATTGATGGATCAATGAATGTCATCGGGGTAAGTAATGTTAAGAGTTCTGGTGTGAAAGATGGCATCATTGTTGACATTGACGCTGCAGCGAAAACAATCAAAACAGCTATTGAACAAGCAGAGGAAAAAGCTGGGATTGTTATTGAGCAAGTGAACGTTGGGCTTCCAGCTAATCTTCTTCAAATTGAGCCTACACAAGGTATGATTCCTGTAACAAGTGAATCAAAAGAAATCAAAGATGAAGATGTTGAAAGTGTTGTTCGCTCAGCCTTGACAAAGAGCATTACACCTGAGCGTGAGGTTATCTCACTAGTTCCTGAAGAGTTTATTGTTGATGGCTTCCAAGGAATTCGTGATCCTCGTGGAATGATGGGGATTCGTCTTGAAATGAGAGGTCTCATTTATACAGGACCAACAACAATTCTTCACAACCTTCGTAAGACAGTTGAACGTGCTGGTATTCAAGTAGAGAATATTATCATCTCTCCTCTTGCAATGACACGTGCTGTTCTAAATGAAGGTGAACGTGAGTTTGGTGCTACTGTTATTGATATGGGTGGCGGTCAAACAACTGTTGCAAGCATGCGTGCTCAAGAACTTCAATTTACCAATATTTATTCTGAAGGTGGCGAGTACATCACTAAGGATATTTCAAAAGTTTTGAAGACTTCAATGCAGATTGCTGAAGCGCTTAAATTCAATTTTGGTAATGCAGATATTGAAGAAGCAAGCGAAACAGAAACTGTCCAAGTAGAGGTTGTAGGTGAGAATTCACCTGTTGAAATTACAGAAAAATACCTTGCTGAGATTATCTCAGCTCGTGTGAAGCATATCCTTGATAGAGTTAAACAAGACTTGACTCGAGGACGTCTACTTGATTTGCCTGGTGGCATTGTCCTTGTAGGTGGAACAGCTATCATGCCAGGTGTGGTTGAAGTTGCTCAAGAGATTTTTGAAACAAATGTTAAACTTTACGTGCCAAACCAAGTTGGTATCCGTAATCCAATGTTTGCAAATGTGATTAGTCTTGTTGAGTATGTTGGTCTTCTTACAGAAGTTGACATCATCGCGCAACAGGCTGTGTCTGGTGAAGAGTATCTTCGTCGTAAACCAATCGACAATGAGACTCCTTCCTTGAGTTTTGATAGAACTCCTGCTCCAGCACCTCGAGTGGCTCCTCAACCAAATCCTATTCCTGTTGAGAACACTATTGAGGTACCTCTGCCAGTTGAAGAAGAAAATCATGAACAAAAACAAAAACTTGGTGATCGTGTTCGTGGAATTTTCGGCAGTATGTTTGATTAATTGAATCTAGTAAAAGCGAGGAAATAAAATGAGTTTTTCATTTGATAGCGCATCAGTTCAAGGTGCGGTAATTAAAGTTATCGGTGTCGGTGGAGGTGGCGGAAACGCCATCAACCGAATGATTGAAGAAGGTCTTGCTGGTGTTGAATTTATTGCAGCTAATACTGATATTCAAGCACTCAGTTCTTCTAAAGCAGAAACAGTAATCCAATTGGGTCCTAAATTGACTCGTGGCCTTGGTGCCGGAGGTCAACCTGAAGTTGGTCGTAAGGCAGCTGAAGAAAGTGAAGAAACACTTACAGAAGCACTTACAGGAGCTGATATGGTCTTTATCACTGCTGGTATGGGTGGTGGCTCTGGTACAGGGGCAGCACCAGTTATTGCACGTATTGCGAAAAGTTTGGGTGCATTGACAGTTGCAGTTGTGACACGTCCATTTGGATTTGAAGGTAACAAACGTGGTGCCTTTGCTGTCGAAGGGATTCAAGAGTTGCGTGAGCAAGTTGATACCCTTCTTATTATCTCTAATAATAACCTTCTTGAAATCGTTGATAAGAAAACACCTCTTCTTGAAGCTCTTAGTGAAGCAGATAATGTTCTTCGTCAAGGGGTCCAAGGTATTACAGACCTTATCACTAACCCAGGTTTGATTAACCTCGACTTTGCCGATGTGAAAACAGTTATGGCCAATAAAGGTAATGCACTTATGGGTATCGGTATTGGGTCTGGTGAAGAACGTATTGTTGAAGCTGCACGCAAAGCAATCTATTCACCACTTCTTGAAACTACTATTGATGGTGCAGAAGATGTCATCGTTAACGTAACTGGTGGTCTTGATATGACGCTTACAGAAGCAGAAGAAGCTTCTGAAATTGTTGGTCAAGCAGCTGGTAACGGTGTTAACATTTGGCTTGGTACATCAATCGATGATACATTGAAAGATGAAATCCGTGTAACAGTTGTTGCAACTGGTGTTCGCAAAGATCGTGCTGAAAAAGTATCTGGTATCAAAGCTCAACCACGTAAAGTGACTACAGCTCCTTCACAACCATCAGCTCCTACTCAACAAGTTGTTCAAGAAGAACAACGTCCAGTCTCTCAACCTTCATTTGAACGTCAACCAAATTTTGACTATAATGAAACACCTTCAATGCCACAACCAGGAGTTCGTCCTGCAGCGGCAGCTCCTCAACAAGAGCAGTCAGCTTTTGGTAATTGGGATTTGAGACGTGATAATATTTCTCGTCCTGAAACTGGTCAACTAGATAGTCAATTGACTATGTCTACATTCTCAAGTGATGTTGAAGATGATGATGAATTGGAGACACCACCATTCTTTAAAAATCGTTAATAATGACTATAGAAGAGAATAAAAATAATGTTTATCAAGCGGTAAAAGAAGCATGTGAAAAGGCTAATCGCTCTAGTGATGAAGTCAATATTATTGCCGTAACCAAATATGTTTCAAGTGATGTCGCTGAAGAATTGGTTCAAACGGGAATTAAGCACATTGCTGAAAATCGCGTTGATAAATTCTTAGATAAGTATCAAGCTTTAAAAAATTATGATTTGACTTGGCACCTTATTGGTACTTTGCAACGTCGTAAAGTAAAGGATGTTATTAATTTAGTTGATTATTTTCATGCTTTGGATTCTGTTAAATTAGCAGAGGAAATTCAAAAGCGTGCCGACCATACTATTAATTGCTTCCTACAAGTTAACGTTTCAGGGGAGGAATCAAAACATGGTTTTTCAGCTGAAGAACTTGATACTGTTCTAAAACAAATTGAAAATCTTGATAACATTTGTATCGTTGGACTAATGACTATGGCTCCAATTGATGCAGATGCTCAAGAACTTGATAAGATTTTTTCTGAGACAAATGAGCTTAGACAATCAATTCAAGAGAAAAAACTAAAGAATGTTCCTTGTGATCAGTTAAGCATGGGGATGAGTCGAGACTATGACATGGCTATTCAGAATGGATCAACCTTTGTCAGAATAGGCAGTGCATTCTTTAAAGAGAACGGAGAATAACCTTATGGCATTAAAAGACGCAATTGATAAAATTGTTTCATATTTTGATACCGACGAAGTAACAGATTATGAAGATGCTGCTAAAGAAGAGGCTAAAGAACGTCCAGTAAAAGCACGTCCAGTAAAAGCACAGAGACCTGTGCAGACACCACCTCCTCGTCAGCAACGTCAACCTGAGCGTTCTCAGGCAACAGTCCCTCCTCGTCGCCAACATGTTAATTCAGACTTACAGGAAACTCAAGTTCTTCGTAGTTTACCTCTGAGTCGTTCACAAGCAAATCAGGGACCACAACAAATGAATACAACTAAAACAACAATTGCAATTAAATATCCTAAAAAGTATGAAGATGCTCAGGAAATTGTAGAACTATTGATTGAAAATGAATGTGTTTTAATCGATTTTCAATATATGTTGGAAGCGCAAGCTCGTCGTTGTCTTGACTTTATTGATGGTGCTAGCAAGGTACTTACAGGCAACTTGCAAAAAGTTGGCTCTTCAATGTATTTGCTTACGCCAATTAATGTCGTAGTTGACATTGAAGAGATTGGTTTGGCTCACGGCAACCAAGAAGCTAATTTTGACTTCGACATGAAGAGACGTTAAGTGATGTCAGTATTACTTTATGTTATTTGGGCACGTGTTGTTAACGTGATAGAGATTCTTCTTGTAGTCTATGCTTTGTTATCCTGGTTTCCAGGAGCTTATGATACTAGCCTTGGAAGAATCATTAGACAAATTGTTCAACCGATTCTCGCACCATTTCGTCGCTTGAATTTAGCTTTTGCTGGTATTGATTTTTCAATAATCGTAATTGTACTTCTACTAAACTTTTCACTTAGAATTCTTAGATTTATTCTATTCTGATGTCAGATATTAAAAAAATTGAACAGCATTACTCGTTAGATGAACGGCCTTTTCTAGAGAAGGTTAGGGGATTTTGTCATTTAGTTGATGAGAGGTACAGTCCTTACTTAACTGATTTCTTAAACCCTCGTGAAATTCAGATTGTTGAAGAGTTGGCTCATTATTACAATTTAAAATTTTTTGTGAGTTCAACTCTTGAATCTGAAGAGTATGGAAGAGTGATACTTGCTCCCGAATATTACGAGCTTGAAGAAGATGACTTTGAAATTAAACGATTAGAAATCTCATATGCGAGACAGTTCAATAAATTGACACACCCAAAAGTTTTGGGTGCGCTACTTAATCAGCTTGGTCTTGATCGTCAAGTATTTGGAGATATTATTCTTGATGAAGAAGGACGCGTTCAATTTTACATTACTTCTCATTTAGCAAGTTATGCGATAATGACTATTACTAAGATTGGTAATGTTTCGGTTACTCTAAAAGAAGTAAGTAAAGACGATTGGATTTCGAATCAAGAAAAGTATTCAAAAACTTTTGTCTTACTTTCCAGTATGCGTCTTGATAATGTGTTGGCGACGGTATTAAACTTATCTCGTTCTAACGCCTTAAAACTTATTGCTTCAGGAAAAGTAAAATTAAATTATAGACAAGTTGAGAAGGCTGATCAGGCGGTTATTATTGGTGATATGATTTCGGTTAGAGGTTATGGTCGATTTCGACTAGCTCAACAAGACGGATTTTCAAAGTCCGGAAAAGCTAAAATCGTTATTGAAAGTCTGTTAAGACGGAGAAAAAAGTAGTTATTTAATTTAAACCATTAAATATGGTAATGAAAAATAAAGGAGGCCTGTAATGGCTATTACAGCACTTGATATTAAAGATAAACAGTTTACAACTAAATTTCGTGGATATAATGAGCAAGAAGTTGATGAATTTCTTGATATTATTGTAGACGATTATGAAGATTTAGTTCGTGACAATCGTGAACTTGCTGCTCGTGTAAAAGAGCTTGAAGAAAAATTGGCTTATTTTGATGAAATGAAAGAATCATTGAGTCAATCAGTTATTTTGGCTCAAGAAACAGCAGAAAAAGTTAAAGCTTCAGCGGCTGACGAATCAGCTAACTTGATTAATAAGGCTAACTTCAATGCTACTCATTTGGTTGAAGAAGCTAAATCTAAGGCATCTGAAATTCTTCGTGATGCAACAGATGAAGCCAAACGTGTTGCCATCGAAACAGAAGAACTTAAACGTCAAAGTCGTGTCTTCCACCAACGCCTATTGGCTGCAGTTGAAGGTCAGCTTAGCTTAGCAAGTGCTCCAGAATGGGGTGAATTGTTGCAACCAACAGCTATTTATCTTCAAAATTCAGATGCTGCCTTTAAAGAAGTTGTTGAAAAAGTTTTGGATGAGCATGTACCTGATTCAAATGATGCAGCTTCATTTGATGCAACTCGTCAATTCACTCCTGATGAAATGGCTGAACTTCAACGTCGCGTTGCTGAAAGTAATAAGCAAGTTGAAGATTTCTCTAGTCCAGAAGTTGATGAAACAAACGAAGTTGTTTCAACTCCAGTTGAGTTTGGTATTCCAGACACTTTCGAGAGTGAAGTGGCAGATTTCCCAACTTCGGCACCAGTAGATGAAGATTTTGATTTGCAACCTGAGACAACAGGTGAAATTAATCTAAACGAAACACAAACGTTTAAATTGAATATTAGCGAATAAGAAAAATACAACTTACCAAGTATATTAACAGCGAGTGGGAGATGGTGTGAGTCCTACATTCCCTATTTGGATAGTTATCATTTTCAAGCATTCTAACTGAAATAAGTAAGTTAGAAGGATGGTCCTCCTTACGGACATATGAGGGAGCAAATTCTTTTGCTCTGAATTAAGGTGGTACCACGAGCTTTCGTCCTTTTTGATGAAGGCTCTTTTTATTTAGTAAATTAAATTAAAGAGGAGATATAATGAAACTCAAAGAAACCTTAAATCTAGGTAAGACAGCCTTTCCAATGCGAGCTGGACTTCCTAACAAAGAACCAATCTGGCAAAAAGAGTGGGAAGATGCTAACATGTATCAACGTCGTCAAGAGTTGAACCAAGGTAAACCTCATTTCACTCTTCATGATGGTCCTCCTTATGCCAATGGTAATATTCACGTTGGTCATGCGATGAATAAAATTTCTAAGGATATCATTGTGCGTTCAAAATCAATGTCTGGTTTCTATGCTCCTTACGTTCCTGGTTGGGATACGCATGGTCTTCCAATTGAACAAGTGTTGGCAAAACAAGGTGTGAAACGTAAAGAACTTGATCGTGCTGAATATCTTAAGATGTGTCGCGATTATGCACTTTCACAAGTTGACAAACAACGTGAAGATTTCAAACGTCTTGGTGTTTCGGCTGATTGGGATAACCCATATGTTACTTTGACACCAGATTATGAAGCAGCTCAGATTCGTGTCTTTGGTGAGATGGCTAAAAAAGGTTACATCTATCAAGGTGCAAAACCAGTTTATTGGTCATGGTCATCAGAATCAGCGCTTGCTGAAGCAGAAATTGAGTACCATGATTTGGTTTCAACTTCACTTTACTATGCCAATAAGGTTAAGGATGGTAAAGGAGTATTAGACACAGATACATATATCGTAGTTTGGACAACAACACCATTTACAGTAACAGCTTCACGTGGTTTGACTGTTGGTGCTGATATCGAATACGTTCTCGTAAAACCTGCTGGAGAAGACCGCAAATTTGTTGTTGCTTCTGAATTACTTAATAGTCTTTCTGAGAAATTTGGTTGGACAGATGTGGAAGTACTTCAATCATACCGTGGTGAAGAATTAAATAAAATTGTGACTGAACACCCATGGGATACAGAAGTTGATGAGCTTGTTATTCTTGGTGACCACGTTACTACAGATTCAGGTACAGGTATCGTCCATACGGCTCCTGGTTTTGGTGAGGATGACTATAACGTAGGTATTGCTAATGGTCTTGAAGTTGCCGTAACCGTTAATGAGCGTGGTATCATGATGGAAAATGCTGGACCTGATTTTGAAGGTCAGTTCTACGATAAAGTGGCTCCAATTGTTATGGAAAAACTCGGCGATTTACTCCTTGCCAAAGAAGAAATCTCACACTCATACCCATTCGACTGGCGTACGAAGAAACCAATCATCTGGCGTGCAGTACCACAATGGTTTGCGTCTGTTTCTAAATTCCGTCAAGAGATTCTGGATGAGATTGAAAAAGTTAAATTCCATTCTGAGTGGGGTAAAGTTCGTCTCTACAACATGATTCGTGACCGTGGTGACTGGGTAATCTCTCGTCAGCGTGCTTGGGGTGTGCCACTTCCAATCTTCTATGCTGAAGATAAAACACCAATCATGACTGAAGAAACTATCGAACATGTGGCTAAACTTTTCGAAGAACACGGTTCAGTTATTTGGTGGGAACGTGATGCCAAAGATCTTCTTCCAGAAGGTTTTACACATCCTGGCTCACCAAACGGCGAGTTTACTAAAGAAACTGACATTATGGACGTATGGTTTGACTCAGGCTCATCATGGAACGGTGTTGTTGTTAACCGTCCTGAGTTAACTTATCCAGCTGACCTCTATCTCGAAGGTTCAGACCAATACCGTGGATGGTTTAATTCATCCCTTATTACATCTGTTGCCAATAATGGTGTTGCACCATATAAACAACTCTTGTCTCAAGGTTTTGCGCTTGATGGTAAGGGTGAGAAGATGTCTAAATCGCTTGGTAACACAATTGCTCCTAGTGATGTTGAGAAACAATTTGGTGCTGAAATTCTTCGTCTTTGGGTAACAAGTGTTGATACAACTAATGACGTTCGTATCTCAATGGATATCCTTAGCCAAGTATCAGAATCTTATCGTAAGATTCGTAACACACTTCGTTTCTTGATTGCCAATACCTCTGACTTCAATCCAACAACTGATGCTGTAGCCTTTGAAGACTTGCGTTCTGTAGATCAGTACATGACTATTCGATTTAACCAATTGGTTAAGACTATTCGTGATGCCTATGCAAACTTTGAGTTCTTGACTATCTACAAAGCCTTGGTTAACTTTATTAATGTTGAGTTGTCTGCATTCTATCTTGATTTTGCCAAAGATGTGGTTTATATTGAGAGTGCGGAATCACTTGAACGTCGTCAAATGCAAACAGTCTTCTACGATATTCTTGTCAAGATCACAAAACTATTGACACCAATCTTTCCTCACACTGCAGAAGAAATTTGGTCATATCTTGAATTTGAAACAGAAGACTATGTTCAATTGTCAGAGTTGCCAGAAGCAGAAGATTTTGTGGGTCAAGATGCACTTCTTGAAAGATGGAATGCCTTCATGGATTTCCGTGGCCAAGCTCAAAAAGCTTTGGAAGAAGCTCGTAATGAAAAAGTTATTGGTAAATCGCTTGAAGCTCATTTGACTATCTATCCTGATGATGAAGTCAAAGAACTTATTGAAGGTTTGAACACTAACCTTGCTCAACTTTTGATTGTTTCAGCATTGACTATTGCTGAAGGAGAAGCACCTGAATCTGCTGTAAGCTTTGAAGGCGTGGCATTCACAGTAGAACGTGCTACAGGTGATGTCTGTGACCGTTGTCGTCGTATCGATCCAACTACTAAAGAACGTAGCTACAACGCGACTATCTGTGATCACTGTGCTAGCATTGTTGAAGAAAACTTTGCTGAAGGTGTAGCAGAAGGTTTTGAAGTAAAAGCAAAATAAAATAAAAAGAGTTCACCGTGAACTCTTTTTTCTATTTGTTTTTCGAATATAGTATTGAACACAATAAAAAACTAGCTCAGCTAGTTTTTTATTATAGTCCGTAGTTATAATCATCGTCTTGCATGGCTTCGACAGTTCCTAGAAGGTAACCATTACCAACTTGAGAGAAGAAGTCGTGGTTAGATGTTCCTGTAGAAATACCATTCATAACGATTGGGTTAACATCGTTCGCACTATCTGGGAAGAGTGGATCTTGTCCCAGGTTCATAAGAGCCTTGTTGGCGTTGTAACGAAGGAAAGTCATAACTTCCTCAGTCCATCCAACACCGTCATAAAGAGATTTAGTGTAGAGCTCTTCATTTTCATACAATTGATAGAGGAGATCATACATCCATTCACGGAAACTTTCTTGCTCTTCTTCAGGCAATTCGTTGAATCCAAGTTGGAATTTATAGCCAATATAGGTTCCGTGAACAGATTCGTCACGGATAATGAGCTTGATAATTTCAGCAACGTTAGCTAGCTTGTTATTACCAAGATAATAGAGTGGAGTGAAGAATCCTGAATAGAAAAGGAAAGTTTCAAGATATGTTGAAGCAACCTTTTTCTGAAGAGGCGTTCCATTTTCATAAATATCGTTAATGATTTTCGCCTTGGTTTGGAGGTATTTGTTACTGTTAGTCCACTCGAAAATTTCTTCAATTTCAGATTTAGTATTCAAAGTTGAGAAGATTGAAGAGTAAGATTTGGCGTGAACAGACTCCATGAACTGAATGTTGTTCAATACAGCTTCTTCATGAGGTGTACGGACGTCTGCACGAATGGCTTCAACACCCGTTTGAGATTGCATGGTATCTAGCAATGTTAAACCACCGAAAACTTTTCCAACCAAATCTTTTTCTTCAGCGGAAAGTTTACGCCAGTCATCAAGGTCATTTGAAAGTGGGATACGTGTATCTAGCCAAAATTGCTCGGTCAATTTTTCCCAGGTAGATTTATCAATCGCATCTTCGATTTCATTCCAGTTAATGGCTTTGTAGTAAGTTTCCATTAGAAACCTCTTTCTTTATTGATATCGTTACTATTTTATCATAATTCAAAATCATGATATAGTTTTTTTGAGTTGATCTATTAAAAAAGTCGGCGAACCGACCTTTTAATGCATTTTGTAAATAAGAGTAGTGAAGTTGCTATCGTTAAATCACTATCTTAAATGACACAGCTTTCACATTGGTTAGAACCAACCTCTTCCCCATCATCTGTATAAGTACGGATGTAGTAGATTGATTTAATTCCTTTGTTAAAGGCGTAGTTACGAAGGATAGAAAGGTCACGAGTTGTTTGTTTATTTTCTGTTTTCCATTCGTAAATTTCTTTTGGTAACTCACTACGCAAGAATAGGGTTAATGACAAACCTTGATCAACGTGTTCAGTCGCAGCGGCATAGACGTCGATAACTTTACGCATGTCCATGTCGTAGGCTGAAGTGTAGAAAGGAATTGTGTCTGTTGAAAGACCATTTGCCGGATAGTAAATTTTTCCGATTTTCTTTTCTTGACGTTCTTCAATACGTTGTGTGATTGGATGGATAGAAGCAGAACAGTCATTAATATAAGAGATTGAGCCATTTGGTGCAACAGCCAAACGGTTTTGATGGTAGAGTCCATCTTTCTTAACGAGTTCACGTAGTTCTTCCCAATCTTTGGCTTGTGGGATGAAGTGACCATCGAAAAGTTCTTTGATACGGTCAGATTTAGGAACGTATTGGCCTGTAACGTATTTATCAAAGTAAGAACCATCAGCATATTTTGATTTTTCAAAACCGACAAAGGTTTCTTGACGTTCGCGGGCAATATTGTTAGATTCAACCAAAGTCCAGTAGTTCATAAGCATGAAGTAGATATTAGTGAATTCAACAGATTCGGGGCTACCATACTCGATATGGTGTTTAGCAAGGTAAGAGTGAAGCCCCATAGCTCCTAAACCAAAGGTATGAGCTTGTTGGTTACCATTTTTGATGGATGGTACAGCATCAATACTTGAACTATCTGTAACAAAGGTAAGTGCACGTGTCATAGCCTTAATCGAACGTCCGAAGTCAGGAGATGTCATCATGTTAAGGATATTAGTTGATCCAAGGTTACATGAAATATCTGTACCGAGTTTGACAAACTCTTGTGCATCGTTAAGTTCACTTGGTGTTTGAACTTGGAGAATTTCAGAACAAAGGTTGGACATGACGATCTTACCATCAATTGGGTTATGTCGATTGGCTGTATCAACATTGACAATATATGGATAACCTGATTCTTGTTGGAGTTTAGAAATTTCAGTTTCTAGCTCACGTGCATTAATCTTGGTTTTTGTAATATTGGGATTGGCAACCAACTCATCATACATTGCTGTAATATCGATGTAGTTATATGGTTTACCATACTCTTTTTCGACTGAGTATGGGCTGAAGAGGTACATATCTTCATTATTACGTGCCAATTCGTAGAATTTATCTGGAACTGTAACACCAAGTGACAGTGTCTTAACACGCACCTTCTCATCAGCATTCTCTTTCTTAGTAGAAAGGAAGGCAAGGATATCTGGGTGGAAAACATCCAGGTAAACAACACCAGCACCTTGACGTTGGCCAAGTTGGTTTGAGTAAGAGAAGCTATCTTCGAAAAGCTTCATTACAGGTACGACACCAGAGGCTGCCCCAGCGTATCCTTTGATAGGAGCACCAGCTTCACGTAGGTTAGATAGGCTAATACCTACCCCACCACCAATACGTGATAACTGGAGGGCCGAGTTGATAGAACGTCCGATAGAATTCATGTCATCCGTTACTTGAATAAGGAAACATGACACGAGTTCACCACGACGGCTACGTCCAGCATTTAGAAATGAAGGAGTAGCAGGTTGGTAACGTTGGTGAATCATTTCGTTAGCAAGGTCACTAGCAAGGTTTTCATCACCATCAGCAAAGTAAAGGGCGTTGAAAAGAACGCGATCTTCAATACTTTCGAGGTAAGACTCGCCATCGTTTGTTTTGAGGGCATATTGTTGGTAGAACTTGTAGGCTGCCATGAAAGATTGGAAGCGGAATTTTTGAGAATGAATTTCTGCAGACAACTTTTCGATGAAAGCAGGTTCGTATTTACCGATGAATTCAGACTCGATATAATCGTTCTCAATCAAATAATTAATTTTATCTGTGATGCTGTTGAATGCCATTGAATTTGGCTTAACGTTTTCAAGGAAGAAGGCACGAAGTGCTTCTTTGTCCTTATGCAAAGGAATTTGACCGTTAACAGGACGGTTAATTTCGTTGTTGAGGCGGAAGTATGAAACATCGCCAAGATTTTTTAAAGACATAATACAGATACCAGGCTCAGTTTAATAGTATATTAAGGTTAAAACATTAAACTAAGCAAACAAGTTCCTTTCTATTTAAAAACTTGATAATTAAAGGATTTCTTTAAGTTTAGTCGGTTGAAAACCTGAAAAGACGATATCGCCTGCTTCAATAACTGGAGCAGCAGTGAAACCAAGACTTTTTACGTAATCGATTTTTTCTGGTTGTTCATCAATGTTGATTTCTTCGAAATCAGCACCTTCCTTTTCCAAGAATTTTTTAGTCATTTTGCACTGCATGCAGTTGTTTTTAGAAAACAATGTAATCTTTGCCATTGCAAATACTCCTTTATAAAAAGATTATAAGTGACTAGGAGTCACTTTTTCAACTCTAATAGAATACCCAAAATATTGGGAAAAATCAAGCTAAATATCTTAAGGAAATACAATATTTTGTGTTTAGTATTGAAACACAACCCTATATCTTGTGTTTCAAAGGCTTTTTTAAGTTTCCTAAATTAAATAGGATTTGTTTATGGAATTGACTAAAATAGAAATACCTAACTATGAATGTCATGTAATGTGACATCAAAATGCCAATTCTATTTGTTTTTTCAAAAAAAACAGTGTAGAATAAAGAAAATTTTTAACTAATGGAGGTTCAAGTATGCAAGAATACTGTTCAAATCTAACTGTAAATGGTAAGACATTCTCTTTCTATGATCTCGAAAAAGCAGCAAAATCTCATGATGTTAAGGTTGGAGAACTACCTTATACCATTCGAATACTACTTGAAAGTCTCCTCCGAAAAAAAGATGGCGTCGATGTTAAGGAATCTCACATTTCTGATCTAATGAAATTTCCGAATTTTCCAACAATTTCCGAAGTACCTTTTAAACCAAGTCGTGTTATCTTACAGGATTTTACAGGGGTTCCTGTTGTTGTTGATTTAGCTTCCATGCGTGATGCTATAGTGGCTAATGGTGGTAAAGCCGAATTTATTAATCCCGAGATTCCAGTAGATTTGGTCATCGACCACTCTGTCCAAGTTGATTCATATGGATGTGATACTGCTCTTGAAGATAATATCAATCTAGAGTTTAAACGTAATAACGAGCGCTATGAGTTTCTTAAGTGGGCTGAACAGTCTTTTGAAAATTACCGTGCTGTTCCACCAGCTACAGGTATTATTCACCAGGTTAATATTGAATTTTTGAGTGATGTCATTATTGAAAATGATGGGCTCCTATATCCTGACTCTATGTTTGGTACAGATAGTCATACGACTATGATTAATGGTATTGGCGTTCTTGGTTGGGGTGTTGGCGGAATTGAAGCTGAAGCAGCGATGCTAGGTGAAGCATCTTATTTCCCAATTCCAGAGGTTATTGGTGTACATCTGACAGGAGAGCTGCCTAAAATTGCCACAGCAACAGATTTGGCTCTCAAGATTACTCAGGTGCTTCGTTCTGAAAATGTGGTTGGTAAATTTGTTGAGTACTTTGGACCTGGCTTGAAGAGTTTATCTCTAGCTGACCGTGCTACTGTCGCTAATATGGCACCGGAATATGGTGCGACTTGTGGTTATTTTCCTATTGATGACGAGACTCTTAACTACATGCGTTTAACTAATCGTGATGAGGAACATATCCAAGTCACTGAAGCCTATACAAAAGCCAATCATCTTTTCTATGATCCAAGTAAAGAAGCCAAGTATACTAAGATTGTTGAAGTCGATTTGTCATCTATTAAACCTTCTATCTCAGGTCCTAAACGTCCACAAGATTTGATTCTCTTATCTGATGCTAAGCAAGAATTTCAAGATGCAGTGGTACGTGAAGCAGGTGTCCGTGGTTTCGGTTTGGATAATGAAGAGTTAGCAAAAACTGCAAAAGTTGATTTTGAGGATCATTCAGAAACAATTCAAACGGGTCATGTTGCCATTGCAGCAATCACATCATGTACCAATACCTCAAATCCGTACGTTCTTATGGCAGCCGGTCTTTTAGCCAAAAAAGCGGTTGAGAAAGGATTAAAAGTATCTCCAACAGTCAAGACCTCTTTGGCACCGGGTTCTAAGGTTGTTACTGGTTATCTCAAAGCTTCAGGCTTGCAAACCTATCTAGATAAGCTTGGCTTTAACTTGGTAGGTTATGGTTGCACAACTTGTATTGGTAACTCAGGAGATTTACGTCCTGAAGTGGCTAAGGCTATTGTAGACAATGATCTCTTAGCGAGTGCTGTATTGTCAGGAAATCGTAATTTTGAAGGGCGTATTAATCCACTTGTTAAAGCGAATTTCTTGGCTAGTCCACCATTGGTTGTTGCTTATGCCTTGGCTGGTAACACGAATATTGATTTGACAACTGAACCTCTAGGCTTTGACGACAATGGTCAAGCTGTTTATTTAGAGGAGATTATGCCATCTCGTGATGACATTGAGACTTATGTTGATAAATACGTCACCCGTCAACTCTTCCAAGATGAATATGCCAGTGTCTTTTCTGATAGCGAGAAGTGGAATGCCATTCCTACTGAACAAAGTCAAAATTATAAATGGAATCAAAACTCTACCTATATTCAAAACCCACCTTACTTTGATGCTTTAGGAGATGATTTGAGTATTAAACCATTGAATGATTTGAAGGTTTTGGCTAAATTTGGAGATACGGTTACAACAGACCATATTTCTCCAGCGGGTAATATTGCCAGAAATAGCCCAGCAGCTCGTTATTTGACTGAGAATGGTGTTGATTATCAAGAATTTAATTCTTATGGTAGCCGTCGTGGAAATCACGAAGTCATGATGCGAGGAACTTTTGCTAATATTCGTATCAAGAATGAGCTAGCAGATGGAAAAATTGGTGGATATACTAAATATGATGGTGATATTCTACCTATATATGATGCTGCTATGAAATATAAAGAAGCTAATCAAGATACGCTTGTAATTGCTGGTAAGGATTATGGTATGGGCTCTAGTCGCGACTGGGCTGCTAAAGGTGCAAATCTCCTTGGGGTAAAAGTAGTGCTTGCTGAGAGTTTTGAGCGTATTCACCGTTCAAATCTTGTTATGATGGGGATTTTACCAGTACAATTTATGGAAGGGGAAAATGCTGAAAGTCTTGGATTGACAGGACATGAGACCTTTAGCTTTGATCTTTCAGAAAATCCAGGTGTCCATGATGTTATCACTGTTACAGCTTCAACACCTGAACAAACCAAAACCTTTAAAGCCTTGGTACGCTTCGATGCAGATGCTGATATTCGCTACTATAAAAATGGTGGTATCTTACCAATGGTTGTAAGAAAAAAATTGAAGGGAGCCTAATATGACAACAGTTGAAATTAGTGGACTTAAGGATATGATTGCCTGTAATACTAGGATTTCATCTATTATTGATGACCATTTATCCTATGCAGGATATGATATTTCCGAGTTTATGGAAAATAAAGCGTCTTTTGAGGAAGTGATTTATCTCTTATGGAATGGTCATCTTCCTACGCAAATGGAACTCAAGTATTTTGAAGCTGAGTTGCGTAAGAACTATGACATTTCAGATGCTGTAGAACAATGCATTCTTATCCAATCTCGTCCACATTTGCACCCAATGAGTGTTTTACGTTCAACAGTTTCACTTCTTGGGGTATACAATGTGGATGCTGAGGAGAAATCCATGGAAGCCGTTTATCAGCAAAGTATTGAATTGATGGCTAAATTGCCAACAATTATTACGACTTTTGCGCGCTTACGCACTGGTAAAATGCCCCTCAAACCAAGAGAAGATTTAGGTTTTGCTGCTAATTTTCTTTACATGCTGAATGGTGTTGAACCTTCTGAAATTGAAGTTGAGGCTATGAATAAGGCCTTAATTCTACATGCTGATCATGAGTTGAATGCTTCAACTTTTGCAGCGCGTGTTTGTGCTTCGACTCTGACAGATATTTATTCTTGTGTTACAACAGCTATTGGTGCTCTAAAAGGTCCCCTGCATGGTGGGGCTAATGAACGCGTCTTTGATATGCTTAAAGAAATCCGCGAATCAGGTGATGTTTATGCTTACTTGCAGGAAAAACTTGACTCTAAAGAGAAAATCATGGGATTTGGGCACCGTGTATACAAGAAACAGGACCCTCGTGAAATTTTCTTAAGAGATATGGCTAAAAAGTTGACAGAGGGTACCGAGAATGAAGAATTCTTTAATATGTCTCAAGAAATTGAAGAGTTCATGAAAGATAAGAAGGGATTAATTCCCAATGTAGACTTCTATTCAGCCACCGTATATCATACTCTAGGAATTGACAGCGATATCTTCACACTTATCTTTGCAATGAGTCGTGTTGCCGGCTGGATTGCTCATATTCAAGAGCAGCAAAAAAATAACAAATTGATTCGTCCTCGCTCACAGTATATTGGACAAGAAAATATGACCTATATTCCTTTAGAAAAACGCTAGGGAGGAAAGCTATATGGCAGAAAAAATCGTAATGACAAATGGACAGCTTCAAGTTTCTGATAGTCCAATTATCCCTTTTATTGAAGGGGATGGTGTTGGACATGATATCTGGAAGAATGCCCAAGCAATCTTTGATAAAGCAGTAGAAGTAGCCTATGAAGGGAAGCGTCATATTGAGTGGCAAGAGCTCCTAGCTGGTAAGAAGGCTTATGATAAAACAGGAGAATGGTTGCCGAAAAAAACATTGGAAACTATTCGAGAAAGTTTAGTTGCTATTAAGGGTCCGCTTGAGACGCCAGTAGGTGGAGGGATTCGTTCTTTAAATGTAGCTTTACGTCAAGAACTTGATCTCTACGCTTGTGTTAGACCGGTTCGTTACTTTGAAGGAGTAGCAAGTCCGCTTAAGGAACCAGAAAAAACTAATATTACTATTTTTCGTGAAAATACTGAAGATATTTATGCGGGAATTGAATGGGAAGCGGGAACAACAGATGTTAAGCGCGTGATTGAGTTTCTCCAGACAGAAATGAATGTTAGTAAAATTCGCTTCCCAGAATCAAGTAGTATCGGAATCAAGCCAATTTCAATAGAAGGAAGTAAACGTCTCATTCGCTCGGCTATCGACTATGCTCTCAAGAACAATCTAAAAAAAGTGACCTTAGTTCATAAGGGGAATATTCAAAAATTTACAGAAGGTGGCTTCCGTAAATGGGGTTATGAATTGGCTCAGGAAGAATATAAAGAAGAATTGCTGGCTGGTCGTTTAGAGATTAATGATATAATCGCGGATAACTTTCTACAACAGATTCTTTTAAATCCAGAAAAATTTGATGTTGTTGCCTTAACCAACTTGAATGGTGATTATGCTAGTGACGCCTTAGCTGCACAAGTTGGTGGTATCGGCATCTCCCCTGGAGCCAACATTAACTATCAAACAGGCCATGCTATTTTTGAAGCAACACATGGAACAGCTCCGGATATCGCGGATCAAGATAAGGCTAATCCTTGCTCAGTTCTATTATCTGGCTGCATGCTTCTAGATTATATTGGTTGGACTGAGGCAGCTCAACTGATTACAAGTGCTATTGAAAAGACATTTAAAGCCGATATCTTTACAGCTGACTTGGCATTTGGGAAGCAAGCTTATTCAACGAGTGCCTTTAGCAATCAAATTCTTTCAATTATGTGATTGTTTTTGCTCGGAAATGAAAATTAACGATTGAAAACACCATGAAAGAAATTTTCTGAAAATGTTGTAAATAACTAGAGACTAGTATTTGCTTATGTTTAAAAAAATGAAAATGAGCAGTAAAATGAGAGACAGGCTTTTGAAAAACTTGTAGAAAGTACGTTTTAACCTTGATAATCTCAATTAGCTATGTTATAATTCTAAATTGTAAGGGTTATCATTGATAACTCAAATATTCCAAACTAAGAAGGAGAATCCATTATGGCTTCTAAAGATTTCCACATTGTTGCAGAAACAGGTATCCACGCACGTCCAGCTACTTTGCTTGTTCAAACAGCTAGCAAATTTGCTTCAGATATCACTCTTGACTACAAGGGTAAAGCAGTTAACCTTAAATCAATCATGGGTGTTATGAGCCTTGGTGTTGGTCAAGGTGCTGACGTAACTATCTCTGCAGAAGGTGCTGATGCTGATGATGCAATCGCAGCAATCGCAGAAACAATGACAAAAGAAGGATTGGCATAAGAATATGACAGAAATGCTTAAAGGAATCGCAGCATCTGATGGTGTTGCAGTTGCTAAGGCATATCTGCTTGTTCAACCGGACTTGTCATTTGAAACTGTAACAGTTGAAGATACAAGTGCAGAAGAGGCTCGTCTAGATGCTGCTCTAGCGGCGTCACAAGACGAGCTTTCTGTTATCCGTGAAAAAGCAGTTGAAAGCCTTGGTGAAGAAGCGGCAGCCGTTTTTGATGCTCATTTGATGGTTCTTGCTGACCCAGAAATGACTGGTCAAATTAAAGAAACTATCCGTGCTAAACAAGTTAATGCTGAAGCTGCTTTGACAGAAGTAACAGACATGTTTATCGCTATTTTTGAAGGTATGGAAGACAACCCATACATGCAAGAACGTGCAGCGGATATTCGTGACGTTACAAAACGTGTGCTTGCTAACTTGCTTGGTAAGAAATTGCCTAACCCAGCAACAATCAACGAAGAATCAATCGTTGTTGCTCATGACTTGACACCATCTGATACAGCTCAGTTGAACAAAAAGTACGTAAAAGCCTTTGTTACTAACATCGGTGGACGTACAAGTCACTCAGCTATCATGGCGCGTACACTTGAAATCGCAGCTGTTCTTGGAACAAATAACATCACAGAACTTGTCAAAGATGGTGATGTTTTGGCTGTTTCAGGTATTACTGGTGAAGTTGTTATCAACCCAACTGAAGAGCAAATTGCTGAGTTCAAAGCGGCCGGTGAAGCTTACGCTAAACAAAAAGCTGAATGGGCTCTCCTTAAAGATGCTCAAACAGTTACTGCTGATGGAAAACATTTCGAATTGGCTGCTAACATCGGTACACCTAAAGACGTTGAAGGTGTAAATGATAACGGTGCAGAAGCTGTTGGTCTCTATCGTACAGAATTCTTGTATATGGATTCTCAAGACTTCCCAACTGAAGATGACCAATATGAAGCTTACAAAGCAGTTCTTGAAGGTATGAACGGTAAACCTGTTGTCGTTCGTACAATGGATATCGGTGGGGATAAAGAACTCCCTTACTTCGATCTTCCTAAAGAAATGAACCCATTCTTAGGTTACCGTGCTTTGCGTATCTCTATCTCTGAAACTGGTAATCAAATGTTCCGTACACAATTGCGTGCTTTGCTTCGTGCATCTGTTCACGGTAAATTGCGTATCATGTTCCCAATGGTTGCTTTGTTGACTGAGTTCCGTACTGCTAAAGGTATTCTTGAAGAAGAAAAAGCTAAATTGGTTGCTGAAGGTGTTGCCGTTGCAGACGATATCGAAGTAGGTATCATGATTGAAATCCCAGCTGCAGCTATGCTTGCTGACCAATTTGCTAAGGAAGTTGATTTCTTCTCAATCGGTACAAACGACCTTATCCAATACACAATGGCTGCTGACCGTATGAACGAACAAGTTTCATACCTTTACCAACCGTATAACCCATCAATCCTTCGTTTGATTAACAATGTTATCAAAGCGGCTCATGCTGAAGGTAAATGGGCTGGTATGTGTGGTGAAATGGCCGGTGACCAAACTGCTGTTCCACTTCTTGTTGGAATGGGCTTGGATGAGTTCTCAATGTCAGCGACATCTGTTCTTCGTACACGTAGCTTGATGAAGAAACTTGACACAGCTAAAATGGAAGAATACGCTAACCGTGCTCTTACTGAATGTGCAACAATGGAAGAAGTTCTTGAACTTTCAAAAGAATACGTTAACGTAGACTAATCTTAAAAAGTGGAGGCTTAGGCTTTCACTTTTTTTATATCTAAACGGAGACAAAATAATTGACTCATTCTTTAGTTAGGAGTAGAATACGGCTAACCTAGGTTAATAATTTTAACTATTTTTTGTCAAAATTTTCTGAATAATTCTCGTTTAAATCTTGGAATATTTCTAAAAAAATGATAAAATAGGTCTTATAATAGATAAAAGGAGTTACTATCTTGGCTAAACAATACAAAAACTATGTCAATGGTGAGTGGAAAACATCTGAAAACGAAATTACTATCTATGCACCTGCAAACGGTGAGGAACTTGGATCAGTTCCAGCAATGAGCCAAGCTGAAGTAGACGAAGTCTACGCAGCAGCTAAAGCAGCACTCCCAGCATGGCGTGCGCTTTCATATGCTGAACGTGCAGCTTACCTTCATAAAGCAGCAGATATCTTGGAACGTGATGCAGAAAAGATCGGACAAGTTCTTTCTAAAGAAATCTCTAAAGGTTTGAAATCTGCAATCGGTGAAGTTGTTCGTACTGCTGAAATCATCCACTATGCAGCTGAAGAAGGTTTGCGTTTGGAAGGTGAAGTACTTGAAGGTGGTGCCTTTGATGCTGGTAGCAAGAAAAAAATTGCTGTTGTTCGTCGCGAACCAGTAGGTCTTGTACTTGCTATCTCTCCATTTAACTACCCAGTAAACTTGGCTGGTTCTAAAATTGCTCCTGCCTTGATTGCTGGTGACGTTGTTGCCTTCAAACCACCAACACAAGGTTCTATCTCAGGTCTTCTTTTGGTTGAAGCATTTGTTGAAGCTGGTATCCCTGCAGGTGTCTTGAACTCTATCACAGGTCGTGGTTCTGTTATCGGTGACTACATTGTTGAGCACAAAGCAGTTGATTTCATTAACTTTACAGGTTCAACACCAGTTGGTGAAAACATCGGTCGTTTGGCAGCTATGCGTCCAATCATGCTTGAACTTGGTGGTAAAGATGCCGCTATCGTTCTTGAAGATGCTGATCTTGACTTGACTGCTAAAAACATTGTTGCTGGTGCCTTTGACTATTCAGGTCAACGTTGTACAGCTATCAAACGTGTCCTTGTAATGGATAGCGTTGCAGATGAATTGGTAGAAAAAGTAACTGCTTTGGTAGGTAATATCACTGTTGGTATGCCTGAAGAAAGCGCAAGCGTTACACCACTTATCGATACAAAAGCTGCTGACTTCGTTCAAGGTTTGATTGATGATGCAGTTGAACAAGGTGCTACTGCTAAAACTGAATTGAAACGTGAAGGTAACCTTATTTACCCAGCAGTCTTTGACCATGTAACAACTGATATGCGTCTTGCTTGGGAAGAACCATTTGGTCCTGTACTGCCATTCATCCGTGTATCTTCAGTTGAAGAAGCAATCAAGATTTCTAACGAATCTGAATTTGGACTTCAAGGTGCTGTCTTCACACAAGACTACCCACGTGCATTTGCAATTGCTGAACAACTTGAAGTTGGTACTGTTCACATCAACAACAAAACACAACGTGGTACAGACAACTTCCCATTCCTTGGTGTTAAAGGGTCTGGTGCCGGAACTCAAGGTGTGAAATACTCTATCGAAGCTATGACTCGTGTGAAATCAACAGTATTTGATATCGCAAACTACTAAGAGTGTAGCTATTCAATCATTAAAAAAGTGTAAAGAGTCCCAATAATAGGGGCTCTTTTTCTTTTAAAATATGGTATAATAGAACTAAATTTCGAATATAGAGAGTTTTCTGACAATGAATAAATCTTATTTTTACTTGGTTATGAAGATGCATGAGTTAGAGGTACCATACACTGGTCAACTTCGTCGTGTGCGTGTTCTTCTACCTAAGAACTATGAAACGGATACAGATCGTTCTTACCCTGTCGTGTATTTCCATGATGGTCAGAATGTTCTTTATAGTAAGGAGTCGTTTTCTGGCTATTCTTGGAAGATTATCCCAACAGTCAAGCGTAATCCTGATATTTCGCGCATGATTGTTGTAGCCATTGATAATGATGGTCCTGGCCGTATGAATGAGTATTCTGCGTGGAAGTACCAAGAATCTAATATCCCTGGTGTCCAGTTCGGAGGTAAGGGTGTAGAGTATGCAGAGTTTGTCATGGATGTGGTTAAACCCTTTATTGATAAGGAATACCGTACCCTCTCTGACCGTCAGCATACAGCTATGATTGGTTCATCTCTCGGTGGTAATATTACTCAGTTTATGGGGCTTGATTATAAGGAGCAGATTGGTTGTCTTGGGGTATTTTCTTCAGCTAACTGGTTGCATCAGGATGCTTTTGATCGTTACATGTCGCGTCAAAAGCTCGATTCAGATCAACGTGTCTACATATATGTAGGAACTGAGGAAGCTGATGATACTGACAAGACCTTGATGGCTGGTAATATTAAGCAGGCTTATATAGACTCTTCATTGAGCTATTATCATGATTTGATTGCTCGTGGGGTTGATTTGGAAAATATCAAGATTCACATTCAATCTGGTGCTGAACACAATGAAGAAGCTTGGGCCGAGAATTTACCAGACTGTCTTCGCTTTTTCGCTGAAAAATGGGACTAGTCTTTATTAACGCAAATTAATTTAATTTAATTTAGGAAAAGGAATATAAATATGAATATCGAACATCTTAGCCACTGGAGTGGTCAACTTAACCGTGAAATGTATGTTAACCGTTACGGGCACGCTGGTATCCCTGTTGTGGTTTTTGCCTCATCAGGTGGTAGCCATAACGAATACTATGACTTTGGTATGATTGATGCTTGTGCACGTTTTATCGAAGAAGGACGCGTACAATTCTTTACGCTTTCAAGTGTGGACAGTGAAAGCTGGCTTTGTGATTGGAAAAATCCACACGATCGTGCTGAAATGCACCGTGCCTATGAACGCTATGTTATTGAAGAAGCTATTCCATTTATCAAACACAAAACTGGTTGGTTTGATCCAATGATGACAACAGGTTGTTCAATGGGGGCATACCATGCGCTTAATTTCTTCTTGCAACACCCTGATGTTTTCAATAAAGTGGTAGCCCTCAGTGGTGTCTACGATGCTCGTTTCTTTGTGGGTGAGTTTGGAGGGGACGAAGCTATTTACCAAAATTCCCCATCAGATTATATCTGGAACCAAAATGATGGTTGGTTTATCGACCGTTACCGTCAAGCTGAGATTATCGTATGTACAGGTCTTGGTGCTTGGGAACAAGATGGTCTTCCATCTTACTATAAACTCAAGGAAGCCTTTGAACAAAAGAATATTCCAGCTTGGTTCTCTGAGTGGGGCCATGATGTCGCTCATGATTGGGAATGGTGGCGTAAACAAATGCCTTATTTCCTTGACAATATGAACCTATAATTTCTTTGTCCATCCCATCTAAATAACTATAAAAGAGGAATTACTAATGAATTATCTTGTTATTTCACCATACTATCCACAAAACTTCCAACAGTTTACAGTTGAACTTGCTAATAAGGGAATCACTGTTCTTGGTATTGGTCAAGAGCCTTATGAACAATTGGATCAACCTTTGAAAGAGGCTTTGACTGAGTACTTCCGTGTAGACAATCTGGAAAACTTGGATGAAGTTAAACGTGCGGTAGCCTTTCTTTTCTATAAACACGGACCAATTGACCGAATCGAATCTCATAACGAATACTGGTTGGAATTGGATGCTGCTCTTCGTGAACAGTTCAATGTTTTTGGTGCTAAGCCAGAAGATCTTAAGAAGACTAAATTCAAGTCTGAAATGAAAAAACTCTTCCAAAAAGCTGGAGTTCCAGTTGTACCTGGTGCTATCATTAAAACTGATGAAGATGTGGATAAAGCTGTGAAAGAAATCGGTCTTCCAATGATTGCTAAGCCAGATAATGGGGTTGGTGCAGCTGCAACCTTCAAACTTGAAACAGAAGATGATATCAATCACTTTAAGGCTGAGTGGGATCATGAAACAGTTTATTTCTTTGAAAAATTTGTAACATCAAGCGAAATCTGTACTTTCGATGGTTTGATTGATCATGATGGTAATATTGTCTTCTCGACAACTTTTGATTATGCCCACACACCACTTGACTTGATGATTTACAAGATGGATAATTCTTACTACGTTCTTAAAGAAATGGATCCTAAGTTACGTAAGTATGGTGAGGCAATTGTCAAAGAATTTGGTATGAAGGAACGTTTCTTCCATATTGAGTTCTTCCGTGATGGTGACGATTATATTGCTATTGAATATAACAACCGTCCAGCAGGTGGTTTCACAATCGACGTGTATAACTATGCTCACTCTTTCGATTTGTACAAGGGGTATGCGGATATCGTTGCTGGCGAACCATTCCCAGCTTCTCAGTTTGAGCCACTTTACTGTTTGGCGACTTCACGTCGTGCAAGCTCTCACTATGCTTATTCAGAAGAAGAACTTTTTGATAAGTATCGTGAACAACTTAAAGTTAAGAAAATCATGCCTGCAGCCTTTGCAGAGTTGCAAGGTGACTTCCTCTATATGTTGACAACTCCAAGTCGTGAGGAAATGGAACAAATGATTGAGGACTTTGGTAAAAAAGCCTAATCTGTATATGTTAAAAGCACTTCAGAGTAAACTGAAGTGCTTTTGTGATGCCTTATTTTTCGTGAAGTTCTTGATTTTTAAGAACCAGTTCTGAAACTTTGGCGAATTTTTTAAGTTTTTTGAGGTCTTCTGGATGGGTTACCAAGCTAATGACGCTACCTTCATTTCCCATACGACCAGTACGTCCTGCACGGTGAGTATAGGCTTCGCGATCTCGAGGTATATCGAAGTTGATGACTACCTCTAGATTTTCAATATCGATGCCGCGTGCCAAGAGGTCAGTACCTAGTAAGAGTGAAATCTCATGATTCTTGAATTTTTCCAAGATAACCTTACGGAATTTGACGTTGATGTCACTAGCCAATGATACCGCTGAAGCTCCGTTAAATTGGAGGCGTTCTTCAGTAGCCCCAAGGTCAGATAGACTGTTAAAAAAGACAAGGCCACGGAAGTCAGGGATATTGGAGAACTTACGGAGAAGTTCGACACGGTTACGTTTATCAACACTGATATAATAATGTTTGATAGTGTCAAGTTCTTGATCAGATAGGTCATAAACGATGGTATTTTCGACAAGATTTTGATCATCAATTTTGTTGGTTGCCGAAATATAAATCATTTGATGGTCACGAGGAACATGGTGGCTGATTTTTGTCACAAAGTGGTATTGGCTATCACTGAGAAGCTCATCAAATTCATCTAGGACGATGGTGTTGACATTCATCATCTTGATCTTTTTGAGTTTAATCAGCTCAAAGACACGGCCAGGTGTTCCGATGAGAATTTCCGGTCCTTTCTTCAGGCGTTCAATTTGTCTCTTTTGACTAGAGCCAGAAAGGAAGAGTTGGGCAGTGAGTCCTAGTGGCTCAGCCCATTGTTTGGTCACATCAAAAATCTGTCCAGCAAGCTCTGAATTGGGTGCTAGGATAAGCAATTGCTGAGATTTTTTGGGCTTGAGTGAGAGGAGCAATGGGAGAAGGTAGGCTAGAGTCTTACCTGTTCCTGTAGGACTGATACCTAGGATATTGTCTCCTTCAGTGATTGGTGCAAAGAGTTCTTTTTGAATGGCAGTCTCTGTAGTGATTCCTTTTTCTTTAAGGAGGTCTTGCCATTGTTCAGGAAAGTTTTTAAACATAAAAGTCTCATTTTCTATATGGATTTGCTTTTATTATATCATGATTTAGTGTAGAATAGATAAGAAAGACTATATTAGATAGGAATTTACCATGCCTAAAAAACCGATTATTATTGGGGTTACGGGTGGCTCTGGTGGAGGTAAGACCAGTGTTTCTCGTGCCATTCTATCAAATTTTCCAGATGAGAAAATTGCTATGATTGAGCATGATTCTTATTATAAGGATCAGTCACATTTGACTTTTGAAGAGCGTGTGTCAACTAACTACGACCATCCCTTTGCCTTCGATACAGATCTTATGATTGAACACATCAATGAGCTGATTGCTGGGCGTCCAGTGGATATTCCGATTTATGACTACACCCAACATACTCGTAGTGAAAAGACTTATCGTCAGGAACCACAGGACGTCTTCATTGTTGAAGGGATTTTGGTACTTGAGGATAAACGCTTGCGTGATTTGATGGATATCAAGCTTTTTGTAGATACTGATGATGACATTCGTATTATCCGTCGTATCAAGCGTGATATGGAAGAGCGTGGCCGTAGCTTGGATAGTATCATTGAGCAATATATCAGTGTGGTTAAACCTATGTACCACCAGTTTATCGAACCTACGAAACGCTACGCAGATGTGGTGATTCCTGAAGGTGTCACAAATACTGTTGCTATCGATTTGATTAATACTAAGGTAGCAAGTATTTTGAAAGAAAGTCAGAAAGCCTAAGCAGGAGCTTGGCTTTTTTGGTATAATTGAAACGTTATGATTATTTTACAAGGAAACAAGATTGAGCGCTCTTTCTCAGGGGATGTGCTCTTTGATAATATTAATATTCAGGTAGATGAACGCGATCGTATTGCCCTTGTTGGACGTAACGGTGCTGGAAAATCAACCCTATTGAAAATTTTGGTTGGAGAGGAAACGCCGACAAGTGGTGAAATCAACACAAAACGTGATTTGAATTTGTCTTACTTAGCTCAGGATAGTCGCTTTGAGTCTAGCAATACCATCTATGCGGAAATGTTAAATGTTTTTGCAGGTCTTCGTGCAGACGAAAAACGCCTTCGTGACATGGAAATGAAGATGGCTGAGTTAACTGGTTCAGACTTGGACAAGTTAATGACTGACTACGATCGCCTTTCTGAGGATTTCAGACAGCGAGGTGGTTTTACCTATGAATCTGATATCAGAGCTATTCTCAATGGTTTTAAGTTTGATGAAAGCATGTGGGAGATGCCTATTTCAGATCTTTCTGGAGGGCAAAACACGCGCTTAGCTTTGGCGAAAATGCTGCTTGAGAAGCCTGAACTCTTGGTACTGGATGAACCGACTAACCACTTGGATATCGAAACCATTGCCTGGTTGGAGAATTACCTGGTCAATTATCAGGGAGCTCTAGTCATTGTCAGTCACGACCGTTATTTTTTGGATAAGGTGGCGACAGTAACCCTGGATTTGACCAAACATAGTTTAGATCGTTATGTCGGAAACTATTCAAAATTCATGGACCTTAAGGCTGAAAAGTTGGCCACTGAAGCAAAGAACTTCGAAAAACAACAAAAGGAAATTGCTAAGTTGGAGGACTTTGTTAATCGTAATATTGTCCGTGCTTCTACAACTAAGCGTGCTCAAGCCCGTCGTAAACAGCTAGAGAAAATGGAACGTCTGGATAAGCCAACAGAAGGCCAGAAGTCAGCTAATATGACTTTTCATGCGGATAAGGTCTCTGGGAATGTGGTCTTGACAGTTAAGGATGCTGCTATTGGTTATGACGATGAGATTCTCTCAGAGCCTATTTCCCTGGATGTTAAGAAGATGGATGCCATTGCCATCGTTGGTCCAAATGGTATCGGAAAAACAACCTTTATCAAGTCGGTAGTGGGTAAATTGCCTTTTATCAAGGGAACGTCAACCTATGGTGCTAATGTTGAAGTGGGGTATTATGATCAAACCCAATCTGCCTTGACACCGTCGAACACAGTCCTTGATGAGTTGTGGAATGATTTTGCGACGACTCCTGAAGTTGAGATTCGTAACCGTCTGGGGGCCTTTCTCTTCTCAGGTGATGATGTCAAAAAGTCTGTTTCCATGCTTTCTGGTGGTGAGAAAGCTCGTCTGCTCCTAGCTAAATTATCAATGGAAAACAATAACTTCCTCATCCTAGATGAGCCGACCAACCACTTGGACATTGATAGCAAGGAAGTCTTGGAAAATGCCCTCATTGACTTTGATGGAACGCTTCTCTTTGTCAGCCATGACCGTTACTTTATCAACCGTGTGGCAACCAAAGTGATGGAAATTTCTGAGGATGGGGCAACCATTTATCTTGGAGATTATGATTACTACCTTGAGAAGAAGGCGGAGCTTGAAGAGTTAGCACGTCTTGAAGCAGAGGAAAATCAAGTATCAGAGGAAGTTCAAGTAGCTTCAGCGGGTGCTAGTGATTATCAAGCTCAAAAAGCCAATCAAAAAGAGATGCGTAAATTAAGCCGACGCATTGAGCAAATTGAAAATGAGCTAGAGACGATTGAAGAACGATTGGAGGAAATCTCTGCTGCCATGCTTGAAACAAATGACGTGGCAGAATTGTCTGACTTACAGAAAGAGCTGGATGACTTATCAGTCAATCAAGAAGCTCTGATGGAAGAGTGGAGTGACCTATCAGAACAATTGGAAAGTTAAGGGATGATGAGAACCTTTTCATGTTTTGAGTTGTGAAAGGCTTACATTGTTGGTATAACAGTCTTAGTATATAAAAGGAGACTAACTTTATGAACAAAGTAAAGAAAAAAGTGTATCGTAACACAACATCTTTCAACATGATGGCATGGGGATCATTTGGCTTCTTCGTAATCTTGATGTTGGTAGGCCTCTATACCCTTAAAGAGCCTTTGATGGTTAAGGGGTACTACCTCATGGGATGTGTTGGCTTGATTTCATCTTCATTTACAGTATCTAAGGTTGTCCGTGATAACCAAGAAGATGAAGAAAACTATAATAAGCTCATCGCTCAACAAACTTTCGAACAATAAGAGGAGAAGCCTGAAAAGGCTTTTTCTTTTTGCAGAAAATGCACAAATATTCTGACTCTTGCCTAGTGGAAGTGTTATAATGGAGTGAAGAGGGTTAGATGATTTTGGAATGAGATAAGTCCAATTCAATATCCCAAATGCCTTATAAGACTAATTATCGTATAAGAATGCGTTAGTGAAAAGGTAGGTAATATTATGGAATTCAAAGTGAAAGATGGTCAAATCATCTATTATCGTGATCTCGGTAAAGGCTTTCCAATTGTTTTTTTGCATGGCAATAATTTGTCAGGAAATTACTTTGGTAAGCAAGGAATTCTGTATCGAGACTATCGTTTAATTTTCATTGATAGTCGTAATCACGGCAGGTCCAGTCGTCAGAGTGTTAAGATGACCTTTGAACAGATGGCTGCCGATTTGGAGGAAATTTTGCAATATTTGAATATCAAGAAGGCCTTATTTGTCGGTCATAGTGACGGTGCTAATTTGGCTATGGTTTATGCTAGTCGTTATCCTGACCGGATTGCAGGGCTCTTGCTTAATGCGGGGAATATGACCTTTAATGGGTTGACGAGACGCTCAAGATTCGCGGTCTATATACAATATCTTTGCTTAAAAGCCTTGTCACCATTTTCATCTAAAATGGATATCATGGCTCAGGTAACGGGTCTGATGCTTCATGACTTGCCATTAGATAGGAAACGTCTACATCAGGCTGCCTATCCTGTTTGGGTAGTTATGGGGCAAAGGGATGTTATCAGTATTAGGCATTCTAGAGAGATTTCAGAACTCTTTCCTATTCATAAGCTCTATGTCCAACGTCGAGAAGGACATCGTCTAGCTCAACGTAAATATAAGGTCTTTAATCAAATGATTCGTGAACTTGTGAGAATTAGTCGAAAAGAGGTGGTGGCATGAAGCGTCTTTTAGAGAGACTTCAACCTTTAAAAGCGGCCGTTAAATCCATCTTCTTTATCTCGATTACGGTTCTTGTCGTCATAGAATTGGTTCGTCTAAAACGGACCATCACTTTAGAGTCACTGGAGTCAGCTCTGTCCGGTTTGTCTATTTGGCATCTTGTTTTGATGGCTGTCATCGGACTAGTCGCTGTCTCCCCCATGCTCTTTTATGACATCATACTGAATAAGGAGCTAGAAACGGATTATTCCAAATCCTATATCTTAGAAACAAGTTGGGCTGTCAATACCATTAATAACTTGGCTGGTTTTGCTGGTTTGGTCGATGTGGGTCTGCGATATTCCTTTTATTCTGAGGATGGGCAGGAAAAGACAGGTGTTAAGGCACTTTCTCGTTTATTGCCTTATTTTATGTCGGGTCTATCCCTTTTAAGTGGTTTGGTATTCGCTGTCTTTTGGTTCTTCCCTCTAAGTCCAGACTTAAGAAAATATTGGTTACTCTTATTGGGTATTTTCCTTTATCTGCCTTTTATTTTCTTTGTTTCTAGTCGTGAAAAGTTAACTTATTTTGGTCAAGTACCGTTGAAAACGAGGCTAAGTCTTCTTTTAGCTTCGACAGCTGAATGGGGAACGGCCCTAGGGAGCTTTGTCAGTGTGGCTTATTTAATGGGCTTACATGTTCCACTTTATAATCTGGTTCCACTTTATTTCCTAGCGGTTATTATTGGTATCTTCTCTATGATTCCGGGTGGTATTGGTAGTTTCGATTTGATTGTGATTACCGGTCTGACCTCTATGGGGGTTAGCAATGCTCTTGCGGTTAGTCTGCTCTTGCTCTTTCGTTTAACCTACTACGTTATTCCCTTCATGCTTGGTGTTGTCTTCTTTTTCAAACACATGGGAGGACGTATCAACGAGAAATACTTCAAACTTTCTTCACGAGTATTTGGTGGAAGTCTCCACCGTTTTCTCGTCTATTTGCTACGTTTTTTAGGGATTTTCTTGATTTTGTCTGCCCTAATCCCTGAACGCTTGGCTAATGTCTACTTTATTAGCCGTTTTGATCCTATTCAGGAGCAGTTGATTTGGCAATTCCCAAGTATCCTATTTGGTACCCTATTCATTTTCATGGCTCGTCTCATTAGACGTCGGGTTAAGGGTGCTTTTGTTGCCTCCTTGATAACCTTTGTCTTGGCCTTAATTTATGTCAATCTCAATGGTATTTCATGGGCCATGTCTTTCCTAATTTTACTCTCTTTGGTGCTTATGTTGATCATCAGAAAGAGGTTGTATCATCGTTACTTTGTTTATAGTTGGGAAGACAAAACCAAGGATTTCCTTTTCCTAGCCTTTACGATTCTGGTTCTCCTCGTTTTGGGTGGCAGCGGTTTTTGGTCTCATTTATTGCCACCTAAGAATCGGGATGTTCTTGGACATTTTGTTCATATTTGGTTTGATATTTTACTGGCATCAGTTATCATTGCAACTATTGTTTGGGGAGTCTTGAGAATTTTGGCACCCCGCAGGCCTTTTGGTCAAAGCATGGATGATGAGCGCTTCACAGCTCTCCTTGAGAAATATGGAGGTGCATCAGAAAGTGCCCTGGCTTATTTACATGATAAACGCCTCTTTTGGTATCGTGTCGATGGACAAGACCAGGTAGTTTTCCAATTTGCACAAACCAGTAACAAGTGTGTGGTTATGGGAAATCCGATAGGTAATGAAAACTATTACCGAGTAGCTTGGGAATCTTTCTTGAAGACCTTATCGGATTGGAATTTACAAGCCTTGTTTTATGAGGCAGATGAGAGTATTACCCTGATGCTTCATGATTATGGCTTTGATTTTATGAAATTTGGGGAAAATGCCATGGTTGATTTGACGTCATTTTCTGTTGATGGTAAACATGGTAAGAAGTTCCGTAAGCCAACCAATCGTGTTGAAAAAGCAGGTTTCCAGTTTAGGTTACTTGATCCTCCATTTTCAGAGACTCAGATGCAAGAAATGAAGGCTGTCTCAGATATTTGGCTTAACGGTCGTAAGGAGAAGGGCTTCTCTCTTGGTTTCTTTGATGTAGCCTATTTGCAGCAAGCACCGATTGCTATTGTTGAGAGTGAGGAGGGAGAAATTGTAGCCTTTGCCAACATCATGCCAACCAAAAACAAACGGGTGGCGACGATTGACCTTATGCGTTATGACTTTGAAAAGGCACCCGAAGGTATCATGGATTACCTCTTTGTGAAACTCTTCCAGTACTTCCAAGCAGAAGGAAAGCAGTATTTTGATATGGGAATGGCTCCACTCGCGAATGTGGGTACTGAAGAAGATAGTTTTTTGGAAGAGAAGGTTGCCAATTTGGTCTATGTCTTTGCGCAGCGTTTTTACTCTTTTAGTGGGCTCCAACGTTATAAGGAGAAGTTCTCTCCAATTTGGTCTCCCAAATACATTGTTTATCCTAAACGAACTTGGCTCTTGTTTGATATGATTGCCATTCTAAGGATTGATAATCGAAAAATTGAAGACAGATTGAAGAAAAGACGACTTTGGAAATAGATATGAAAAAATAGCGAAACCCTAAGGATTTCGCTATTTTGCTATGTCATAGAATTATTTTTCAAATTCTGCTTTTGATTTAGTATCTGCGTATTCTTCAGCGACTTCGCTTGAAAGAATATCATTGTAACTTGGCAATTTAATGTCTTGGCCATATTTGTTACGAAGGGCAGTAGTGACCAAACGGTAGGCCAGGTTGGCGTTACGAGAAAGAATTGGTCCATGGAAGTAGCTACCATAAACATTTTTATAGTGGACACCCTCAGAACCGTCTTCCTTGTTATTACCATTACCGTAGACCACTTTTCCAAGTGGTTTTTCATCATCAGAGAGGAAGGTACGCCCTTGGTGATTCTCAAAGCCATAGTAAGTTTCATCGAACTCTTCGTTATGGATCTTGATGTCACCAATATAACGATTATTTTCTTGATTGAGGGTGTAGTGGCCCATAACACCGATACCATCAATGCGGACACCATTAGCCTGGATGTAATATTGACCAAGAAGTTGGAAACCACCACAGATGGCAAGAACTACTTTGTTATCTTGGATGAATTGACCAATGGCCTCACGCTTAGTTGGGAGGTCTTTAGCAACGATGGATTGTTCGTAGTCTTGACCACCTCCAAAGAAGACCATGTCGTAGTGGTCCTTGTCGAAGTCATCACCAACTGAAACGATGTCGAAGGTCATCTTAGCACCAAGTTTTTCACCCACGTATTTGATCATAAGAACATTTCCGTTGTCACCGTAGGTATTGAGTAGATTACCATAAAGGTGGGCAACATTTAGGTCATAGGTGTAGTCACGATTTTCTGGAGATTTGAGTGAAGTATAAGTCATTAGTTCATCTCCTTTCCGACAGCATGACGTTGAGCAAGAATATCACGGAATTCAAGCATGGCAGTGTAGGTCGCTAAGATATAGGCATGATCGCAATCTTGTTTTTCAATCAAGGCCATAATATCTTCAAGTTTTTCTGCTTGCGTAATCTTTTCTTCTGGATAGCCGGTTACACGAAGACGGCGGGCAATTTCAGAATGGCGAACACCACCAGCGTTAATCTCAGGGATATCCATCTCGATAATGCTTTCAAAGTTGGCATCCCAAATCCAGCTAGTATCAATACCATCAGCATAATTGGCGTTAAGAAGGACTGACAAGCTAAACGGATAATCTGCAAGTTTAATCATATCGAGAGCTTGGCTGGCTCCTACTGGATTCTTAATTAGTACGAGAGTACATGATTTGTCACCAATCTTAAAGGTTTCTTGGCGACCAAAGACAGCACGACTCTTATCAAAACCAGCTTTGATTTGCTCTGGAGCCACTCCGAAGAATTCAGCGACAGAGACTGCAGCAAGGGCATTGTAGATGTTATAAAGACCACCGACATTAATCTTGTAATCTTGTCCATCAATGACAAATTCAGAAGTAGTGTTAGTGATTTTAGTCAACTCTGTTAGCTTATAGTCTAATTCTGGACGGTGAAAGTCACAGTTGAGGCATACATAGTCACCCAAATTAGCATAAGTATTGAGGCGATACTGAAGAATGCTCTCACATTTAGGGCAGACAATTCCTTCGGTATTATAATGTGCCAGCTCTGGAGCGTGTTTTTCAGTGTCAAAACCATAGAAGCGTACAGGATTGACCACTTCTTTAGAATTAAAGAGAGGACTGTCCCCATTGGCCAAAATAGTGGCCTCAGGTGCCTTAGCAGCACCATCTAAAATCATCTGATAAGTGGTATAGATTTCACCATAGCGGTCCATTTGGTCACGGAAAATATTTGTGAAGACAAAAAGACTTGGAGTGATGTATTCAGTGATTTTTGGAAGGCTAGCCTCGTCAATTTCCAAGACAGCGATTTTCTTACCAGACTTGGCTTTTTTAGCTGTTAGGAAAGTAGAAGTGATTCCTGTGATCATGTTGGCTCCACTAGGGTTGGTCACAATCTCACCAAAAGCTTCTTTAAGAATTCCTACTGTTAAAGCTGTTGTCAGAGTCTTACCATTGGTTCCAGTGACAACGACAATCTCGTAATCCTTGGCTAAAGTGTCTAAAATATCTTTGTCAAATTTAAGGGCGATTTTTCCAGGCAGGGTTGAGCCACGTCCCAATTTTGAAAGGACGAAATGGCTAGCTTTACCCGCCAGAATTCCCATGGTAGTTTTCATAGTCATGAATTTATTTTATCACAAAAAGTAGTGATTGTAGTCTCAAAATAGTTAGAATTCGTGGTATAATAGAAACTGTTTAAAAATTAAAAGAAAGTGTGATATGTATGGGAATACTTTCGTCCATTGATATTGATTTTTGGCGGTCACTCTTTGATAGTCCGCTGAAAGTTATCGTCAATAGTTTGGACATATTGATTGTTGCTTTTTTAATTTATCGCTTTATTAGGGCCCTACGAGGGACAAAAATTATGACCCTTGTTCAAGGGGTTGTCTTATTTATTTTAGTCAAACTGATTTCTGATTTTATAGGCTTCACGACGATTTCTTATTTGATGAATCAGGTTATCAACTATGGGGCCATTGCGGCGGTTGTAATCTTTGCGCCAGAGCTTCGTTCTGCACTTGAAACCTTTGGACGGACACCTCAGCATTTTTTGCAAAATAAAGAGGTTAGCTCAGACGAGAAGTTGGTTCAAGCCTACGTTAAAGCTGTTAAGTACATGAGTCCTCGTAAGATTGGGGCGCTGGTTTCTATTGAACAGACTCAGACCTTACAAGAGCAGATTGCGACTGGAATTCCACTTGATGCGGTGGTGACTGGGGAACTTTTAATTAATATATTCATCCCAAATACACCGCTTCATGATGGGGCAGTTATCATCAGAGATAACAAGGTTGCGACGGCTTGTTCTTATCTGCCATTGACGGAATCTAATAAGATTTCCAAAGAGTTTGGGACTAGACATAGGGCTGCCATTGGTCTTTCAGAACAGACAGATGCACTGACCTTTGTTGTGTCTGAGGAAACTGGTGCGATTTCAATTGCGTACAAGGGAAATTTCATCCATGATCTCTCTGTTCAAGAATTTGAACAAGAGTTGAGTCTTATCTTGTTGAAAGAACAAGAACCACGTCAGTCATTCTTCCAACGTTGGATGGGAGGTAGCAAAAAATGAAGCGTTTCGTAAATTTCTTTAAAGACGATCGTTTATGGCAGATGCTAGTTGCTCTCTTCTTTGCTGTGGTACTCTTTTTCACGGCATGGTCGGGAAATACGCAAAATAAAAACAATAGCTCAAGTGCATCTAATACCTTTACACAAACCGTTGAATCGGTTCCTGTGGATATTAAATATGATAGTGATAAGTACTTTATCAGTGGTTATTCCTATGATGCCGAAGTCTATTTGACAGCGACAACACAGCTGGCTTTAACGACTGAGACAAGTAGTGATACGCGTCACTTTAAATTAGTTGCTGATTTGTCGAATCTGGGTCAAGGAACCAGTCGAGTACCTATTCAGGTTAAGGATCTTCCAGCTGGAATGTCTGCGCAAGTATCGCCATCAACCTTGACGGCGACTATTGGTAAAAAAGCCAGCAAGACCTTTGACGTCGTAGCTAATATCACATCAGATAAGTTAGCAAATGGCTATGAAGTTAAAAAAGTTAGCCTGGATGCAACCAAGGTAGAGGTAACTTCGAGTGAAGATATCATTAACCAGATTGATCATGTTCAAGCAGTATTGGAAGGCGATTCCAACCTGTCTGAAGATTATGATGGGAACTTGGTCCTTCAAGCAGTTTCGACAAATGGAACAGTCCTAGCAAGTTCAATCTCACCAGCTAAGGTGCATGCCAAGATTAGTTTGCGAAAATTGAGCAAATCTGTTCCTGTTAAGGTCGAACTGACTGGAGATAAGGCTAGCAATGTGTCTAGTATCAGCTATAGCTTTAATCGTGGGCATGTGACTATTGTTGGTAGTCAAGAAGCTATGGATAAGATTGATAGCATCACAGTTCCTGTGGACATTAGCCAAGTGACTAAGGACACATCAAAAACAATAGACCTTAAGGCAGAAGGTGTTACGGTTCAGCCTGGCACTGTTAAGGTTAACTTAAAAGTCACGCAAAAATAGGGGAGTTACATTTTTCCTAAATTCATGTATAATGGATGGGATTGAGAGGGACTAATCTCATAAAAATGTAACCAATTAAAAATGTTTAAAATCAAGGGTTGAAAATATTGGCGAAATTTTATAAAGTTAGATTATCTAGATAGATTTCACTAGATTGACTCTTGCTAAACAGCATCACAGTTTAAGGAGGATTTAGTGCTTAAGCACTAATATTAAAATTATGGGTAAATATTTTGGAACAGACGGTGTTCGTGGAGAAGCAAACGTTGAACTTACGCCTGAATTGGCCTTTAAATTAGGTCGTTTTGGTGGTTATGTGCTTAGCCAACATGAGACTGGCCGTCCTAAAGTTTTTGTGGCACGTGATACACGTATCTCTGGTGAGATGTTGGAATCTGCCTTAGTAGCAGGTTTGCTCTCAGTGGGTATTGAAGTCTACAAACTTGGAGTGCTTGCGACACCTGGCGTCTCATACTTGGTCCGTACAGAAAATGCAAGCGCTGGTGTTATGATTTCAGCCAGCCATAATCCAGCTCTTGATAATGGTATCAAGTTCTTTGGTGGCGATGGTTTTAAATTGGACGATGCGCGTGAAGCGGAAATTGAAGCCCTTCTCGATGCTACAGAAGATACGCTTCCACGCCCTTCAGCTGAAGGACTTGGAACACTTGTGGATTATCCAGAGGGTCTTCGTAAATACGAAAAATTCTTGGTGGCTACAGGTGTTGACCTCGGTGGCATGAAAGTTGCCTTGGATGCGGCTAATGGAGCAGCTGCGGTATCTGCACGTAACATATTCCTTGACTTGAACGCAGAAATCTCTGTTATTGGTGACCAGCCTGATGGCCTTAACATCAATGCTGGTGTTGGTTCGACACACCCAGAGCAGTTGCAAGCCTTGGTTAAAGAAACTGGCTCAGCTATTGGTCTTGCCTTTGATGGTGACAGTGACCGTCTCATCGCTGTTGATGAAAATGGCGATATTGTTGATGGTGATAAGGTGATGTATATCATTGGTAAACATTTGTCTCAAAAAGGCGAGTTGGCTAAAAATACTATTGTAACAACAGTTATGTCAAACCTTGGTTTCCACAAGGCACTTGACCGTGAAGGCATTAACAAGGCAGTGACTGCTGTTGGTGACCGTTATGTTGTCGAAGAAATGCGTAAAAACGGCTACAACCTTGGTGGTGAACAGTCTGGACACGTTATTATCATGGATTACAACACAACTGGTGATGGTCAGTTGACAGCAATCCAATTGACTAAAGTCATGGTTGAAACAGGTAAGAGCTTGTCTGAATTGGCTTCAGAAGTGACCATCTATCCACAAAAATTGGTTAATATCCGTGTGGAAAATAGCATGAAAGATAAGGCTATGGAAGTTCCTGCCATTGCCGCTATCATTGAAAAAATGGAAGCTGAGATGGCTGGAAATGGACGTATCTTGGTTCGTCCAAGTGGTACAGAACCACTCCTTCGTGTTATGGCAGAAGCACCAACAGATGATGAAGTGAACTATTACGTTGATACGATTGCTGATGTTGTTCGTGCAGAAATTGGATTGGACTAAGTATGATAGCTAAGCTCAGAGCCTTCATGGCTACCGAAGTTTTCAAGTACCTTTTCTTTGGTGTCTTGGCAACTTTAGTTTATATGGTCAGTCGTATTTTGATTTTTCAGTTGACCAATCAGGGGACACTCTCGGCGGTCTTAGCCAGTGCGATTGCCATTATCTTTGCCTTTTTTACAAATGACATGTTTGTCTTTAATCAGGAAAAGACTGGTATGGTAACGCGCTTTGTTAAGTTTGTGGGTGCTCGCCTATTGACCTTGGTCTTGGATTTGGCTTTGGCCTATTTCTTGGTCGATACCTATCCAGAAATTATTGGTCAATTTGTTGGTCATAGTCATGCTTGGGTAAACGGTATCGAGAGCCTCTTCTCTCAGGTCCTTATCATTGTATTGAACTATATTATTTCTAAATTCTTCGTCTTTACAGGCGAGAAAGTATAAGCAAAAAGGAAGTTGTTAGGAAATGTGTTAAAAGCATTTCTTACCAACCTCCTTTTTTGATATAATTGAAGAGACTTAAAAAAATAGAAAGATGAAACATGTACGTACAATTATCTCAACGCCTTAAGGATGTAGCAACCTATGTTCCCAAAGGCGCAAAACTCTTGGATGTAGGCAGTGATCATGCCTATCTTCCGATTTATTTACTTGAAAAAGGTTTGATTACTTCAGCTATTGCTGGAGAAGTGGTAAAAGGGCCCTATGAATCCGCTCTTGCTAATGTCTCAGCTTCTGGTTTCCAAGATAAAATGGAGGTGCGCTTGGCTAATGGCTTGGCTGCCTTTGAGCCTGCTGATGACGTAACCACTATCACGATTTGTGGTATGGGAGGACGTCTTATTGCTGACATCCTTGATGCTGGAAAGGACAAACTTAAGGGCGTAGACCGTCTGATTTTACAACCAAATAATCGTGAAGATGATCTCCGTATTTGGTTGATGGAAAATGGTTTTGAGATTATTGCAGAGTCTATCTTGACTGAAAATGGCAAATACTACGAAATCATGGTTGCAGAGGCTGGACACATGAGCCTTTCGGACAAGGAAGTGCGTTTTGGTCCTCATCTCATGAAAGACCAATCTCAGGTTTTCCAGCTCAAATGGCAACGCGAAATCAATAAATTAGAGCTTGCTTTAGGATCCATTCCACTGGCCAATCAGGCTGATCGTACAGCTATTGAAGATAAAATTCAAACCATTAAGGAGGTTTTGAATCATGTTAGCTAGTGAACTTATTAAGACTTATGAAGAATTTTGTCCACAGGAGCTTTCTATGGAAGGTGATGTGGTTGGCTTGCAGATTGGTAGTCTGGACAAAGAGATTCAGAAGGTCATGGTTACCTTGGATGTTCGTGAGAATACGGTAGCCGAAGCTATTGAAAAAGGTGTGGACCTCATTATTGCTAAACATGCTCCAATTTTTCGTCCAGTTAAGGATTTGGTGTCTTCGCCTGACCGAGATATTTTACTTGACCTGGTTAAGCATGATATTACTGTCTATGTGAGTCATACTAATATTGATGTCGTTAATGATGGGCTTAATGATTGGTTCTGTGACTTACTTGACATTAAAGACACTACTTATTTAACGCAGACTTCTGAAAATCATGGAATCGGTCGAGTAGGTGATATCGTGCCTCAGACTATTCAAGAACTTGCTCTTAAAGTCAAGTCTGTTTTTGCCTTAGATAGTGTTCGCTTGGTTCGTTATAATCATGACAATCCTCTAGTTAGCCGTGTGGCTATTTGTGGAGGTAGCGGTCAAGGATTTTACAAGGATGCTTTGAAAAAGGGCGCACAAGTCTTCATCACTGGTGATGTTTACTACCATACAGGACAGGAAATGATTACTAATGGTCTCTTGGCAATTGATCCTGGGCACCATATCGAAGCCCTTTTTATCTCAAAGATTGCTGAGAAACTTGAGGCTTGGAAACTTGAGCATGATTGGAATGTGACGATACTTGAAAGTCAGTCCTCAACCAATCCTTTTGACCATTTGTAGGAGGATGTGTCTGTGACTTGGCTTTTACATCAAAATGTGGTCTTTTTGGCCTTGCTTGCTGGTCTTTTTACTTGGGGCTGTACCATTGTCGGATCGGCCATTGTTTTCTTCTTCAAGAATATTAGCCGTAAATTGCTAGATATCATGATGGGCTTTGCGGCAGGTGTCATGATTGCGGCCTCTTTTTGGTCGCTTTTGGACCCCTCTTTAACTTATGCGACTCAAAATGGCTATGGGAAGTGGTCATGGTTCCCTGCGGCAGCTGGTTTCTTGCTTGGAGGTGTTGCCCTTCGTTTGATTGATGCCGTCGTTCCCCATTTGCATTTGGGGAATGACATCTCTAAAGCAGAAGGTATTCAACCTCGTAAGAAAAAGTTGTCCAAGACAGCCCTGCTCTTTTTGGCTATCACCATTCATAATTTTCCAGAGGGATTGGCAGTCGGTGTGACTTTTGGAGCCTTGGCTGGTGGCAATATGACATTCGCTGGTCTCATGGGAGCCATTGGTTTAGCTATAGGTATTGGTTTGCAGAATGTCCCTGAAGGTGCAGCCCTCTCAGTTCCTATTCGAGCAGATGGAAAATCTCGTATCAAGGCCTTTTATTGGGGATCTATGTCAGCTATCGTGGAGCCTATAGGGGCTGTTATGGGAGCTGCCCTTGTTATGTGGATGATGGCAATCATTCCTTATGCTTTGGCCTTTGCGGCTGGTGCCATGATTTTTGTGGTAACGGAGGAATTGATTCCTGAATCACAAACCAATGGTAATACTGACGTAGCAACCTTGGGCCTTATGGTTGGCTTTGTCGTCATGATGGTCATGGACGTGGCCTTGGGGTAAAAGAAGAATAAAGAGCTGTGCCTATTGATATAGGACTCAGCTCTTTTCAAATAGATGGAGTAAAAAATGAAAATTGCAATTGTTGGAGCAGGTATTGTCGGTTCAACGGCTGCCTATTACTTATCAAAAGAAAAAGACGTAGAGGTTACTGTTTTCGACCATGGTCTTGGACAAGCAACCAAGGCAGCAGCAGGGATTATCAGTCCTTGGTTTTCTAAACGCCGAAATAAGGCCTGGTATCGCATGGCCCGTTTGGGAGCAGATTTTTACCAAGATTTAGTTTCAGATCTTAAAAAGGATGGTTATGACACGAACTTCTATGATCAGTCTGGTGTAGCCCTTCTCAAGAAAGACGATAGTAAATTGGACGCTTTGTACCAGTATGCAGAGACGAGACTAGAAGAATCACCCATTATTGGTGAACTCTCTATAAAAAATGCTGAGGATCTCCCTGAATTCACTGGATTTGACCATTATCTCTATGCTTCTGGAGGAGCTAGAGTGGAGGGGGCAGAATTAACAGCTACTTTGATTGATGCCTCAGGTTTTGAAAAGGTAGAGGGGACAGTTACACTCTCTCCTCTTGACAATGGCACTTACGAGATTAATGCTCAAACTTTTGATAAGGTCATTCTCGCTTGTGGTGCCTGGCTTGGTCAAACGCTTGCCCCCCTTGGTTTTGAAGTAGATGTTCGTCCCCAAAAAGGTCAATTACGTGACTATTTCTTTGAGGGGTTAGATACTGGTAAGTTGCCTGTTTTGATGCCAGAGGGCGAACTAGATGTCATCCCCTTTGCTGGTGGAAAGATTTCGGTAGGAGCCAGCCACGAAAATGACCAAGGCTTTGATTTGACAGTTGATGAGACTGTACTTGCAAGTCTGGAGGAAGAGGCTAAGACCTATTTCCCTGACTTAAGTACGTCTAAGTCCTTCTCAGAACGTGTGGGAACGAGAGCCTACACGAGTGATTTCTCTCCTTTCTTTGGAGAAGTTCCAGAGCTTGAGAGTGTCTTTGTTGCTTCTGGTTTAGGATCTTCAGGGCTCACGACAGGGCCACTGATTGGGAAAAATCTGGTTGATTTGGCCATGAACCGATCTGGTAGTTTGGACAGTGCAGATTATCCAGTGGCTCAGTACGTTAAGAAAAAAGACTAATAGTATTAAAGCCCTCCAATATATTAAGATTTATGAATCAGTTAGCTATTTCTCCTTATTGAGGGATGCTAGCTGATTCTTTTTATTAGAGTTTCTTTGTATCTATTTCTTATTTAATTAGAAAATAATAAAATAGTTACTGTTCATCGATTGTAGGTGAATACTAATAAAAAAGGGGAGGGACTATGTTCCAAAAAGTTAAAGTATATGTGACAATCTTTGTTTCCTTGCTAGCCATTAGCTTAGGCCTGTCTGTTAAAGCAGGGGCAGCAGAAGACTTGGCTGTGACAAAGACAAGTATTGTTCTAGAAAGTTATGAGTTTGGACCAGCTGTAACCAAAGTCATTTTTGAATTTAATCAGAAGGTCACACCAGAGGTTGTCCACAGCTCAACTCAGGTTACAACAGCAGGGGTCAGTCGTCAGGTAACGAACTCTTATGTTTCTGATGATAAGGGGCATGTGGTCTATTATGACAATAGCAAGTACGTGACGCTTGAATTGAGCCTACCATCTTATAATCGCTACAACATGGGTGGGAATGCTGAACCTATGTATTTTAACCTTTCTACTTGGACCAATCAATGGCTGGAAAGTTATATGGTATCAATGAAAGACTTGTCAGTAGTGGCAGAAGGTAGTAGTCAGTCACAGATGGTTTCATCTGAGCAAGATGCCATCAACAATCGTTTGATGCCAACGACGGAGGTTTTCGGCGATCGAGGACAGGTAGGTAACATGCAGTATGCGGCTTATAGTGCCCAGACTGGTACGGGGAATAGCACCAAACCTTTGATTGTCTGGCTACACGGCATTGGTGAAAGAGGGACAGACATGAATATTCCGCTTCTTTCAAATGACGTCTATGCGCTTGCCCAGCCTGAGATTCAAGGCCATTTCTTAACAACTGGTGATCAGGCGCGTGGGGTTAATGTTCTAGCTGTTCAAACACAGACACCTTGGGGATCGGATAATGCAGCCCAACTCAAAGAGACCATTGATACCTACCTAGCTAATCACCCAGAGGTAGATAAGGGACGAATCTATCTTGCGGGAGTTTCAAATGGTGGTGGTATGGTCTTGACCATGGGAGCAGCCTATCCAGATTATTTTGCAGCTCTTATTCCAATTGCTGCTCCCTTAACTGTTGACCAATCTGGAATTGATAAACTGAAGAACCAGCCTATGTGGTTGATTCACACAAAGGCAGACGCAACAGTACAACCAGAAAATAGTGTCTTGCCTTTATACAAGAGCTTGATTACCTCTGGAGCTACTAACAAGTGGTTCTCATACTTTGAAACAGCGACTGGGACTGATCTTCCTGGCACAGAGTATGATGGTCATTGGGCTTGGATTTATTTCTTCCATGACCAGGTGATTGGCGTTCAGCATCCTGAAAATACGAAAAATTGGGACGGATATAGTGGTATGGTAGCCACTGATCCAACTAATGGAGGAGGCTCTCGTGCAAGTGTCAATGGTCAAACTTATAACAGTATCTTTGACTGGATGAGTGCACAAAGACACTGAAGAAGATGATGATTACGCTTTTTAAGGAAAGTGCTACGAGTGGTTATCTTCAATCTAAAAGGGTTTCAATCGAAATCCTTTTTTCATTGGATTAAGAAAATGGACACTTGTTATTTTCTTAATGAAAGCTTAAGAACATAGGGTTTACCGTGACAAGAGGGCTGAAAAATGCTAAAATATAGGTAATATATTAGAGAAAAAAGGAGCCTTCTTATGAAAGGTATTATTCTTGCAGGCGGTTCAGGGACACGTTTGTATCCATTGACACGTGCTGCATCAAAACAACTGATGCCGATTTACGATAAACCAATGATTTACTATCCACTTTCAACGCTTATGTTGGCTGGTATTAAGGAAATCCTCATCATCTCAACGCCACAGGACCTTCCACGTTTTGAAGAGCTCCTTGGTGATGGTTCTGAGTTCGGTATTTCACTTTCTTATGCAGTACAACCAAGTCCAGATGGCTTGGCTCAAGCCTTTATCATTGGTGAAGACTTCATTGGTGACGATAGTGTTGCGCTTGTCCTTGGGGATAACATTTTCCATGGCAATGGTCTTTCTGCCATGCTTCAACGTGCTGAAGCTAAGGAAAAAGGTGCTACAGTCTTTGGTTATCAAGTTAAGGACCCAGAACGTTTTGGTGTTGTTGAGTTTGACGACAATATGAATGCCATCTCAATTGAGGAAAAACCTGAGCATCCAAAATCAAACTTTGCTGTAACTGGTCTCTATTTCTATGACAATGATGTTGTGGAAGTTGCTAAAAACATCAAGCCAAGTCCTCGTGGCGAACTTGAAATCACGGATGTTAACAAGGCTTACCTAGAACGTGGGGATCTCTCTGTTGAGCTTATGGGACGTGGCTTTGCTTGGTTGGATACAGGCACTCATGAAAGTCTCTTGCAAGCTGCTCAGTACATCGAGACAGTTCAACGTTTGCAGAATGTCCAAGTAGCTAACCTTGAAGAGATTGCCTATCGCATGGGCTATATCACTAAAGAACAGGTTCTTGAATTGGCACAACCACTTAAGAAAAACGAATACGGACAATATTTGCTCCGTCTGATTGGAGAAGCATAATGACTGAACAATTTTTTGGTAAAGAACTAGCTGCCCGCAAGATTGATGCTATCCCAGGTCTGCTTGAATTTGATATTCCTGTTCATGGAGATAACCGTGGATGGTTCAAGGAAAACTTCCAAAAGGAAAAGATGTTGCCACTCGGTTTTCCAGAATCATTCTTTGCAGAAGGAAAATTGCAAAATAACGTTTCTTTCTCACGTAAAAATGTTTTGCGTGGCTTGCACGCTGAGCCTTGGGATAAATACATCTCAGTAGCAGATGAAGGAAAGGTTCTTGGAACATGGGTTGACCTCCGTGAAGGCGAAACGTTTGGGAATACTTATCAAACTGTTATTGATGCCTCAAAAGGAATCTTTGTTCCTCGTGGTGTTGCCAATGGTTTCCAAGTTTTGTCTGACAAAGTATCATACAGCTACCTTGTAAACGATTACTGGGCACTTGAACTTAAACCTAAATACGCCTTTGTCAACTACGCTGACCCAAGCCTTGATATCAAGTGGGAAAACTTGGAAGAAGCAGAAGTCTCAGAAGCAGATAAAAATCACCCATTGCTCAAAGACGTTAACCCCCTCAAACCAGAGGATTTGTAAGAATATAGCTCTTAAAACAATTTTGAAAATCATTATATAGTTTTTAGCTTTGTTATAAACGAGCGAAGCGAGCTATATGATTAGCTTTCCGCCGTGAGAAAAGCACCTGAACCATTGTGTTTCAGGTGCTCGGAGGTTTTGAGACATTAGGCTCAAAACGAATTGAACACGGGCTACGGATTGTGTCAAAAAGATAAGTTTTCCTAGAATCGAAAGATTCTGCGTCAAACTTCCTATTTTGACTTTATCCGCAAACGCCCTTTGTATCTTAATTTAGTCATGGAACTTCTTCGAAGTTCGCTGACGTCCGTACTCACCTAAGGAAAGCTAAAAAAGATTGATTTAAGGAACGATTAAGAAAAAAACAATATTTTTTGGAGAAAAAATGACTGAATATAAAAATATCATCGTAACCGGTGGCGCTGGTTTCATCGGTTCAAACTTCGTACACTATGTTTACAACAACCATCCAGACGTGCATGTGACTGTCCTTGACAAACTCACTTACGCAGGTAACCGTGCTAACATTGAAGAAATCCTTGGTGACCGTGTTGAATTGGTTGTTGGTGATATTGCTGATGCTGAATTGGTTGATAAATTGGCTGCTAAGGCTGATGCTATCGTTCACTATGCGGCTGAAAGCCACAATGATAATTCATTGAACGACCCATCACCATTTATCCACACAAACTTCATTGGTACTTACACACTCTTGGAAGCTGCTCGTAAATACGATATTCGTTTCCACCACGTATCAACAGACGAAGTGTATGGTGACCTTCCATTGCGCGAAGATCTTCCTGGACACGGTGAAGGTCCTGGTGAAAAATTCACAGCAGAAACAAAATACAACCCATCGTCACCTTATTCATCAACTAAGGCTGCTTCAGACCTTATCGTTAAAGCATGGGTGCGTTCATTTGGTGTTAAGGCAACTATTTCAAACTGCTCAAACAACTATGGACCATACCAACACATCGAAAAATTCATCCCACGTCAAATCACCAACATCTTGTCAGGTATCAAACCAAAACTTTATGGTGAAGGTAAAAATGTCCGTGACTGGATTCACACTAACGACCACTCAACTGGTGTTTGGGCTATCCTCACTAAAGGTCGTATCGGTGAAACTTACTTGATTGGTGCCGATGGTGAAAAGAATAACAAGGAAGTGCTTGAACTTATCCTTGAAAAAATGGGTCAACCAAAAGATGCTTACGACCGTGTGACAGACCGTGCTGGTCACGATTTGCGCTATGCTATTGATTCAACAAAATTGCGTGAAGAACTCGGTTGGGAACCACAATTCACAAACTTCGAATCAGGTTTGGAAGAAACAATCAAGTGGTACACAGATCACCAAGACTGGTGGAAAGCTGAAAAAGAAGCTGTTGAAGCAAACTACGCTAAAACACAAGAAGTGCTTAAATAATTGGAAAATCTATCACTTCAAAGTTAGTGATAGATTTTTCTATTAAGAATTGTTAGGAGAAATGATGAATAGAAAAGCATGGATTGAATATTTTGAAGCGATAAATAATAGAAAACCCACTATCCAGGAGTGTCAGCAGGCTCTTCAAAATGGTGAGTTTGTTTTGGAAGGTAGACAAGCTACTTTTTCCAACAATGCAGGATCTTTAGCTGGTGGAGCCATGCCTTTATCTAATCAAGTGACTGGTCAAATGGTCAGTCAATCTTCTACACAGTAGCTTGTCTTTGTTAAACAGAAAAAGTTTGGAAAGAAGACGTTTATAGGTCTTGCCATTGCTTTATTTCTTGTCCTAGCAACAAGTCTTGGAGTTTTTTTGTTTTCTTCCAAAGAAACAAACTTGAATGGTTTGTGGGTAACTAGTGATAATGTTGGTTTGGTTTATGATTTAAATGGGAAGAAGTCAAAACTCGTTGTTGGCCATACAGAAGAAGAAATCAAAGAAATCTCTATTGGTCAGAAAGTTAGACAGAAGTTTGAAAAAAGCTTAGAGGACGTCAGTGATTCAAAACTAAAAACGATTGCTGATTTTGACAAGAAATACCAATTACAGACCAAAGAGATCATACTGGTAAAGACGAAAGGGGTTGGCTACTATAATCTGATTCAGAAGGATGGGACAAACTTTGTTCTAGTTTTATCCTTAAACGAACTCTACTATGGATCAAGAAGTACCAAAGATTTAAAAAAGATATGTCTTTTTCATAAGGCAGAGGTTCCAAAAGTTTTTGTTGGGCAATGGAAAAAATTTGATTCCAATGATGATTCAGAAGTAGAAGGGACTATCTCTGAAAATGGCGTTATGACTACAGGTTCTGATGGTAAAGATATCTTAATTGTTAAGCCTTTAAAAGAATATCTGGTGGATAAATCAGGTAGGGTAGATAAGGATAAAGTACAAAAAGAGTTTGCTAAAGTACAGAAGTCTCTTAAGTCACATGGTTACCAAGCTAAGAGTGTTAATGACATCTACCACGATCCGAAAAATTTATACTATTATGTAGTTGTAGATGGTGGTAAACGCATTATTATCTTGGAGGATAGATACGACCATCTCCATAGAGGTTATATTGAAAAAGAAGACACTCGCTAATCACTCTATCTCTATCAGATAAGATAAGAAGTGCTTAAATAATAGTCCAAAATCTATCATTCCTATGGGGGTGATAGGTTTTTTGGTTACAAGGATATATTAACTTATGACAGCAATACAAATAATTACACAAAAGTTACAAAATTACAGATAACGCTTGATATTTGTAATAAAAAAGATATAATAGAAATATAGAAAGAGGTTTATGAAAATGAAAAGAAAAGTTATCCGTGTTTGTTCACTTGTTTTGTTATCTGTAGCTGTTTCTGGGGCTCTTGTCGGATGTGGCTCTAAGTCAGAAAAAGACACTGCATCATCATCTACAACTTCAACGTCTAAAGTAGTAAAGTCATCAGAAAAGCCAAAAACAGCTGAAAGGAAATCTGCCAAAAAGGCTAAGACGGAAGCTTCAAAAGATTCCCAAGGCCAAGACCTAGCAAGTGATTCTGAATCTAGCTCAGTAAAAGATCAAGCTTCAGCAGGAACCGATGCTCAAGCAGGAACAAGTAGCAGTACTGCTTCTGAGTCAAACAAGTCTGGTCAAGCAAGACCTGATACCCAGAGTGACGCTCCCGTTCCAGCAGCCTTAGTAGGAACTTGGACAGGTACCAGTCCTCAGGCGACAGATATTAGTTTTACAGTTGATGCTGATGGCAATATTACTTCAAAGGCAAATTTCAATGTTGATTACGAACCCTATCGTCAAAGCTCAACAACTGCAAAAGCTGTTCAGATTTCTGGTAATCTCTACGTTTGGGAGGGTGGCGATTTTTCAACCCTGCTTCCTGGCATTACTGGACTAGGGGGAGCTGGTTTCCAAGCTAAGCCTGGTTTTATTCTTGAAAATGGCACCTACACACCAGTTCAATTTATCTCTGATTTGGGACCAACCTTTGATTATAGCAACTATAATGCTTTCCCATTTTCATTAACAAAATAAAGTAAAGAAGCTATCTGAATGAAGATGGCTTCTTTGTGCGTCAAACTCTTCTTTTTCCAGGTCTCATTTCTGCTTAAAAAATGGTAGAATAGTTACATGCAAACAAAACCAACGTCAGCTTATGTGCACATTCCATTTTGCACACAAATTTGTTATTATTGTGACTTTTCCAAGGTCTTCATTAAAAATCAGCCCGTTGATGACTACCTACGGGCTTTGATTCGTGAGTGGGAGCTTTTAGATATCAAGGAGCTTCGCACCCTTTACATTGGTGGTGGTACGCCAACGGCTATTTCTGCGGAGCAGTTGGACTACCTTTTAAGCAATCTTCAGAAGAACTTGGATTTGTCTAAGCTGGAGGAATTTACCATTGAGGCCAATCCTGGTGATTTGACACTTGATAAGATTAAAGTGCTCAAAAAATCAGCTGTTAATCGGGTGTCTCTAGGGGTTCAGACCTTTGATGACAAGCACTTGCGTCAAATTGGTCGTAGTCACAATCAAGCACAGATTTATGAAAGCATTGATAGCTTGAAGTCTGCTGGTTTCCATAATATTTCCATTGACCTCATTTATGCTCTGCCTGGTCAAACCATGGATCAGGTCAAGGAAAATGTGAGAAAGGCACTGGAGCTGGATATTCCACATCTAAGTCTCTACAGTTTGATATTAGAACATCACACGGTCTTTATGAATAAGATGCGTCGGGGTAAGCTCAATCTACCGACTGAGGACTTAGAAGCAGAGATGTTTGACTATATTATCCAAGAGTTGGAAAAAAATGGTTTTGAGCATTACGAGATTTCCAATTTTACCAAACCTGGGATGGAGAGTCGCCACAATCTCATGTATTGGAATAATGATGAGTATTATGGTGTGGGTGCTGGGGCATCTGGTTATGTCAATGGTGTTCGTTACCGTAATCGTGGTCCTATCCAGCATTACCTAAAAGCTATAGCAGAGGATGGGCATGCTAGACTTCACGAGGAGCATCTGACTAAGGCGGAGATGATGGAGGAGGAATTCTTCCTTGGCTTACGGAAAAAATCAGGGGTGTCTATCAAACGGTTTGAAGAGAAATTTGGCTTATCATTTGCGGATACTTATGGGGACATTGTGGAAAAACTACAAGCAGATGGGCTTTTGGTTAAGGATCCAGATGTGGTTCGTATGACCAAACGGGGCCTCTTTCTGGGAGATAATGTCGCTGAGCAATTTATATTGGAGGATTAGATGGGATTAAAATTTAGTATTCCTTATCAGATTCCGTTTTATGAGACGGATATTACACATCAGGTGAAATTACCACATTTGTTGGCATTTTCCTTGCAAGTATCAGCCATGCAGTCTGAGTCTCTTGGGAATGCGGACGACGCAGTTTTTGATCAATATGGTCTGGTTTGGATTGTGACGGATTATGCTATCGAAATTGACCGCCTGCCTCGCTACAATGAAAAAGTAACCATTACAACGGAAGCTATTTCCTATAATAAGATTTTCTGTTACCGTAATTTTTACATCACAGATGAAGCAGGTCAACAAATCATGCTCTTTAAGACTACTTTTGCCCTCATGGATTATGAAACGAGAAAGGTAGTGGAGGTGCCCGATGAGGTGGTAGCACCTTATGGAGCTGAAAAAACTAAAAAGTTGCTTCGTGGTCCTCGTTACAAGGCTTTGGAAAATCCCGATGAGACCCTATACCGTGTGCGCTATTTTGACTTAGACATGAATGGCCACGTTAACAATAGCAAGTATTTGGAGTGGATGTTTGAAGTCATGGGAGCAAGATTTCTCAAGGATCATATCCCACAGAAAATCACTCTCAAATACGTGAAGGAAGTTCGTCCTGGTGGTATGATTACCTCTAGCTATGAGTTGGACGGATTGCATAGTTGCCATCAAGTTACCAGCCAAGGAGTCGTCAATGCTCAGGCAAAGATAACTTGGCAGAGAATAGATTAAATTAACAAAAGGAGAAAGAAATGAGAATATTTTTAAGTTGGTCGGGAGATAGAAGTAAATATTTGGCGAAATGTTTTAAAGAATGGCTTCCCAATGTTTTACAATATGTTGAACCCTATATGTCAGAAAAAGATATAAAACTCGGAGAGCGGTGGGGGAAAAGCATAGAAGAAAATTTGCGTTCTAATGATTTTGGTCTGGTATTTGTTACACCAGAAAATATAGATGCACCATGGATAAATTTTGAAGCAGGTGCACTATCAAAATCATTGCAATCTCGTTTGGTTCCGATTTTGTATGATGCAGAGGTTACTATTTTAAATAATGGTCCTCTTAAGCAATTTCAATCGTCAAAAGAAGTTTCAAAAGAATCGATTAAACAGCTAATTATGGATATAAATGAGCTTGCTGAAGAGACTGAACATTTGAAAGAAGAACGTTTGGAATCAGCATTTATGAAGTGGTGGAGTGATTTAGATGAACAATTAAAAGAAATACCTGAACGAAGTCAGAATAGTGAACAAGAAGTTCCCTCTGATGAAAAAATATTGAATGTTATCTTACATGAGATTCAATCGTTAAAAGACTTTAATAGAAATTCCAACAATTCACGAGTTAGTTTTGTACCTCCTGGTTTATTTGAAGATTTGGAACTAATAGAATTCGACCTTCAAAAAATAAATGAGTTGGCTTGTTTGCAGACAGATGAGTTTGATGTTGATATAATAAAAGAGAATATTCATAGAATAGAGAGAATAAAAAGGCATTTAAGACTTTTTAATAGGAGATTAAGGTTAGATGACTTATAAAGGATATTTAATAGATTTAGACGGAACAATTTATAAGGGGAAGGATCGGATCCCTGAAGGAGAAGCTTTTGTTCATGAGTTGCAAAAGCGAAATATTCCCTATCTCTTTGTCACAAACAATACGACACGAACACCTGAGAGTGTCCAAGAGATGTTGACTAATCACTTCAACATTGATACACCAGTGACAACTATCTACACTGCAACGTTAGCGACCATAGACTATATGAATGACCTTGGACTAGAAAAAACGGTCTATGTCATTGGTGAAGCAGGTCTGAAGGAAGCCATTCAAGCGGCAGGCTATGTTGAGGACAAGGACAATCCTGCATATGTGGTTGTTGGTTTAGACTGGCAAGTAGACTATGAAAAGTTAGCAACAGCAACACTTGCAATCGCAAAAGGTGCGCATTTTATCGGTACCAACCCTGACTTAAATATTCCAACCGAGCGTGGTCTTTTACCAGGTGCAGGTTCTATCATTACTCTGCTTGAGGTAGCGACTAGGGTCAAACCTGTTTATATTGGAAAACCTAATGCTATCATTATGGAGAAGGCAGTTGAACATCTTGGACTAGCGCGTGAAGACTTGGTGATGGTAGGGGACAACTATCTAACAGATATTCGCGCAGGAATCGATAATGGAATCCCAAGTCTATTAGTAACAACTGGTTTTACCAAACCAGAAGAAGTAGCAGATTTACCTATTGCGCCGACTCATGTTGTTTCTAGTCTAGCGGAGTGGGATTTTGATGCGAACTAAGATTGAAGCAGTGTTGACTCCCATTTGGCTCTTGGCCTTTTCTATTCTATTGACGATTTACCTAGCATGGGGCTTCTATTATTTTGATATTGACTGGATGCATCTTTTGGACTATGTCATTATCGGTAAGACAGAGCTCTGGCACAATTTCAATGTTCTTATGCAGTACCTGACCTTTCCTTGGGTGGGGCGCCTGGCCATGCCTGATTTTCCGTCGTCAGAGAGTGGGCTTAAGCATTTTCATGATGTCAAGTGGCTCTTTCATCTAGTTCAGGGGCTTGTTATCCTACTGGCTTATCCAGCTGTGAGTTTTCTTTGGCGAAATGTGAAGAAGGGGACCTTTGGTCTTTATCGTAGACTTTATCTGAGTCTAGCTGTTTTGCCAATTCTTATAGGGACTATAGGACTATTTCTTGGTTTTGATGAGTTTTTCACGCTCTTTCATGAGGCGCTTTTTCCTGGGGATAGCAGTTGGCTCTTTAATCCAATGTTGGACCCGATTATTAATGTTTTGCCAGAAGAGTATTTCCTTCAATGTTTTGTGATTTTCTTTATTATTTATGAGGGCATCATGGTGGGGTTGACCTGGCTAGCCCATAAACAGGTGAGAAGCTATTTAAAGAATAAGGAGTAATGATGACGATTCGTGATAACCATTTGCATACCCATCATTCCTATGATTCGGATGCGGATTTTACTGATTATTTGACACATTTTGATGGCGAGATTGTAACGACGGAGCATTATGATCTCTCTAATCCTTACACGAAACAGGACGATGTGCCAGAGTACGAGGCCTATAGTCATGAGATCGAAAATCTCAACCTCAAGTATGGCAATCGTATTAAACGAGGCATCGAGATTGGTTATTACCAGCCTAGAGAAAGTGATATTTTAGACTTTTTGGATGGGAAGGACTATGATCTCAAACTGCTCTCTGTTCACCATAATGGGGTCAATGATTATCTTGATGATGAGGTAGCTGATATGGATAAGGCCAGTATCATTCAAGAATATCTGGACAAGTTGGAGTATGCTATTGGTCGTGTGGACGCAGATGTCCTGGCTCACTTTGACTATGGTTTTCGCCTGTTTGAGGTGACTGTTGATGAGCTAAAAGCCTATGAGAATCAGCTTAAACGTATTTTTAAGAAAATGATTGCTAATGATTTGGCTTTTGAGCTGAATTCAAAGAGCATGTACCTTTATCACCATGAAGACCTCTATCGTTATGCCTTAGGTCTGGTCAAGGATATGGGATGTTGCAAGTATTCTATTGGTTCTGATGGGCATAAGTTAGAGCATTTCCGTCTGAACTTTGATAAGATTCAGGATCTCTTGAGAGAATTTGACATTACAGAGGATATGATTATATAGAGCAGACAGCTTCAGTTGAGGCTGTCTTTTCTTAAGGAAAACTTAAAGAAAAGGCGTGGTTATGGGATTTATAGAAGACTTTAAGCTTTCCTTGTTATGCTAATTTCAAGTAAAAGGAACTTACGGTTTCGATCTTATCTTTTAAAATTGGAGGTCTTCTATGAAATTCTTAAAAAGGCATGCTTATGCCTTACTCTTCACCCTTTTTCTGATGGGGGCAAATGTCTATTCCCTTTTAAAGGTCTTTGTCATTCCCTCGGCAGTCTCAACGGTTTCAGCTAATACGACTAGCCCAAGCACAGCTTCGTCGACAGCATCTACCAGCACTGGTAAGGTCACTAAGACGGATACGACTTATAAAGATGACAATATGGAAATTGAAATCACGACGGGTAAAACCAGTGATACCACTTACTATGTTGCTGATATCAAACTTTCAAGTGCGGACTACCTTAAAACGGCATTGGCACAAAACACCTATGGTACCAATATTACTGACACCACTTCAAGTATTGCCCAACAAAATAATGCTATTTTTGCCATCAATGGTGACTATTATGGGGCTAACCAGTCAGGCTATGTGATTAAAAATGGCCAAGTCTATCGTGATACGGATCGAAACAGTGACTATGAGGATCTAGCGGTTTACTCAGACGGTAGCTTCAAGACCTTTAAGGAGAGCGATACAACGGCTCAAAAACTGGTCGATTCAGGTGTGGTTAATACCTTTGCCTTTGGTCCAACCTTGGTTGAAAATGGTAAGGTAGCTGTTTCAGAAAATGAGGAGGTCGGTCAAGCCATGGCTGACAATCCACGTACAGCCATCGGAGTTATCGAAGAAAGTGATGGTAGTGTGCACTATATTGTCATTGTCTCGGATGGTCGTACCAGTGAGTCGTCAGGGTTGACTCTGTATGAAATGGCAGAATTGATGAAATCTTATGGCGTGACGACAGCCTATAACCTTGACGGTGGTGGCTCATCAACCATGTATTTCAATGGTCAAGTCATTAATAAGCCAACCACAAACGGAAACAAAATCTCAGAAAGGGCGGTGAGCGATATTGTTTACATCGGTTACTAAAAAATCAGCCAGCAAGCACTTTTTCACCTACATTGGTTTAACTATTTTTAGCTTGGTCTTTACCTTTGTCTATGAACGCTTTTCTTATGGGGAATCATCCATGTTTATGCGCATGATGTTCTTTGCACCATTGGTTGGAGCAATTATCTATCTACTTACGGGACTGGGAATGTCTTGGGTGAGAAATCGTGCTTCGAAACTCTTATTAAATTCAGCAATCGCAGTTGTAGCAAGTGCCTGTCTGGTTAAGGGAATTGTTGAAGTGTCAGGCCGCACGACTAGCGTGGATATGCCCTATTGGTATGTCGCTGCAGGACTACTTTGCTTGAGCTTGATAATTGGTTTTATCAGGCCTAGAAAACTAGCTTAAAAATAAGAGCTTGGAGTACTGCTCCAGGCTTTTTGTCTTGCCTTGAAAATTTATTTAGGATAAATATACAACTTATAAATGAAGTTATTATTTTGACTCACGAAATGGGCTGAAGAGATTTTCATAAAAAATAAGGGAGTTTGATTTCTGTGATAGGAATATAGATAAAAGGAGACCTTTCGTAGTGATGGAAGCGTCTGAAACTGCATGGATTACTGAAATCATCCACGGAATAATATCACCTCAAATTTGTAACCAATTAGGAAAGTTTTAAAAACAGTCGTTTTCAGCTATTAAATATACAATTATATTTTATTTTTTATAAAAATATGCAAAAAAGGCTTGCATTGTTTTGAATTTTCATGTAGAATAATTTCAAATCTAAATCGTTGATAGAAAAAGTTAGATCGTTTCACAGAGAGTGCGGGAAGCTGAGAACGCATGAGATCAAAGACGACACATTCTTGAGAGCGTATGCCAACTCTGAATGACAGTAGTGTACGACGGGTGGTTCCGTTAGAGACCAGGAGTTACAAGAGATACCTTGTGACTTCATGAGGAAGAGGGGGCGACTCCTGTTCGAATTAAGGTGGAACCACGTGCCAACGTCCTTGCAAAAGTTATTTTTGCGAGGGCGTTTTTTGATACATTGCTTTTTGAAGTTGTAGCTTGAAGTGCGCATGGTCAGAGTTAAACAGAAAGGATAAACTATGGAAATCAAGGGATTACGAAAAATTGAACCCTATGTGGCGGGTAGTCAGCCCGCTGAGAACAATATCATTAAGTTGAATACTAATGAAAATGCTTATGGACCAAGTCCAGCAGTTCATCAAGCTTTAGCATCCTTTGATGCCCATCAGTTACGAAAGTATTCGACTTTGGATCAAGCAGTTTTACGTCAGGACTTATCTGAACAGTTAGGTGTTCCTGCCGATCAAGTGATTATTGGAAACGGGTCAGACGATATTCTGTCAATGGCTTTTCTAGCTTTCTTTAATAGCGAGGAAGAAGTTTTGTTTCCAGATTTAACCTATGGTTTTTACAAGGTATGGGCAGATTTGTACCACATCCCTTTTAGAGAAGTGCCCTTGAGTTCTTCATTTGAGGTTGATGCTCAAGATTATCTGGTTAAAAATGGTGGGATTGTCATTACCAATCCTAATGCGCCAACAGGTATTTATAAACCGCTCGATCAAATTGAGGAGATTGTAAAGGCCAACCAGTCGGTAGTTGTGATTATTGACGAAGCCTATATTAACTTTGGTGGGGAGACGGCCTTACCGCTCCTAGAAAAGTATGACAATGTGTTTATCACTAGGACCTTTTCTAAGGATGCCTCCCTTGCTGGTCTGCGTGTCGGTTACGGCATAGGAAGTCCTAAACTAATGGCTGTCATCAATGCTGTCAAGAATTCAGTCAACCCCTATAATGTGGATAGCATTGCGGAAGTCTTGGCGACTGCAGCGGTTAAGTCCTGGGACTACTATGAGGACACTTGCGCAAAGATTATGGCAACACGTGACTGGTTTAGCCAAGAATTGCAGGCGATTGGTTTTGATATCTTACCTTCAAAAACCAATTTTGTTTTGGTCAAACCTCACGGAGTGACTGCAGGTCAATTGTTTGACTACCTCCAAAGTAAGAAAATTTATGTCCGTTATTTTCCAAAAGTGGAGCGTATTTCAGACAGACTACGCATTTCTATTGGGACGCAGGATGAGATGGAGCGCATATTAATGACAATACAGGAGTTACAAGCATGAAAAAAACGACATTAGCCTTAGGAATGCACGATAAACTTTTCAAACGTGCACGTACTATGTATCAGATTGAACACCGTATCTGTGACTTGTTGATGACGAAGGGTTTCCTTCGGATTGAGACACCAACCTTGGAGCATTTCGAAGTCTTTAGTGATGCGGTGGACAATGGTAACTATAATTTCTTTGATAAAAATGGAGATCTTGTTAGCCTACGTCCTGATATTACCAGCCAAATTGGGCGCGTGATTGCTTCGACGCAAGTTCATACACCCATTAAATTTTCATACTCTGGAAAAGTTTTTAACTACAATGAGGAGATGCGTGGCTTGTCCAATGAGCATACGCAAGCTGGTATTGAAATTATAGGATTTCCTGTTCACCAGGCCATGGAGGAAGCGGTAGTATCTGCTAAGGAGGCCTTGGATGTGGCAGGTGTCAAAAATTACAAGTTTGAATTTTCACATGCTCGCCTCTTGCAACTCATTTTTGAAGAATTAGACCTTCCAGCAGTAAAAGAAGCCGAGTTGGCAGGCTATATCCGTGATAAATCGATCACCGGTCTCAAGGAGTTCACCAAAGAAAATCCAAGTCAATATGACAAGGTCTTGGAGCAGTTGCCATTCCTGTTTGGTGAGACAACTGCTGTCTTGACCAAAGCTAGACAGTTAACAGATAGTGAAGCCTTTTTGACGGCTTTGGATAGTTTGGAAGTCTTAACCAATCGCCTAGCTGATAGTCTCCCAGAGACGACGCTTGATTTGGCTCAATTGCCAGCAGTGCCTTACTACACGGGCATGATGTTTAAGGTCTTTGGTGACAAGGTACCGGATGCTTTTGTATCAGGTGGCAGCTACGATAAACTATTTGAACGTTTTGGTGCTACCGAATTAACAGCTGTGGGTTGGGCTATTGATATCGATTCAGTTTATCAAGCAGTACATGACGATGTGGAATTTGGAGGTGACTTGGATGACTAGCAATCAAATCACAATTGCCTTGACCAAGGGGCGTATTGAGAAAGATACGGTTACATTACTGGAAAAAGCTGGCTTTGATATGTCTTTCATGGCTGATAAGGGACGTAATTTGATTTTCGAGAGTCCTGACAACCGTTTCCGTTTTCTCTTGGTCAAAGCTCCAGATGTGACAACCTATGTTAGACACGGTGTCGCAGATATTGGGATTGTTGGGAAGGATGTTCTGGTTGAACATCCGACAGGCTATTTGGAAATGTTAGACCTTAATTTTGGCCTTTGTAAATTCTCCGTAGCATCGACAGAAGACTATAATCCTAATGACCATAAACGTAAACGTATTGCGACCAAGTATCCAACCATTGCAACTGATTATTTTAATCAAAAGGGTGAGGATGTCGAGATTATTTCGATTCAAGGGAGCGTTGAGATTGCCCCTGTTATTGGTCTAGCGGATGCCATTGTCGATATTGTGGAAACAGGGAATACTCTTGTTGCCAATGGTTTAAAAGTTTATGAAGATATTTGCCGGATTTCAGCACGAATGATTGTTAATAAGGCTTCTTTGAAAAATAACAAGGAAGTTCTACCATTCATTTGTAAGATTGAATCACTTGTAGGGAACGAGGAGGTACCGTTCGAATGAAACGATTAACTGGAACAAATAAAGAAATTGCGGAGCTTCTTTATCAGGAGCAATTGGAACTGTCAAAAGAAAATAGAGACGTTGAAAGTACGGTTCAAGCCATTATTGAAGACGTTAAAAAACGTGGAGACGAGGCCCTTCGTGACTATTCAGCTAAATTTGATAAGGTTGACTTGACTGATTTTGAAGTTGGACAGGACTTGATTGATCAAGCCTTTAAAGAGATTGATCCAGAGGTTTACCAAGCCCTAGTTAATGCTAAAGAAAACATTGAATCTTATCACAAACATCAGTTGGAGACTGGTTTTGAGGACCAACCAAGTGAGGGTGTTATTCGTGGTCAATTGATTCGTCCTATCAATCGTGTGGGTGTTTATGTTCCTGGAGGAACTGCGGCTTATCCATCGTCAGTTCTTATGAATGTTATTCCCGCTAAAATTGCTGGGGTTAAAGAGATTATTATGATTACACCGCCTCAAGAACACTTTGTTCCTGCGATTCTGGTAGCTGCAAAATTGGCTGGTGTGGATAGCATTTACCAAGTCGGTGGGGCTCAAGGGGTTGCGGCCTTGGCCTTTGGTACAGAAACGATTCCAAAGGTGGACAAGATTACAGGTCCCGGAAATATTTTCGTGGCGACTGCCAAGAAACAAGTTTACGGTATTGTCGGTATTGATATGATTGCAGGACCATCAGAAATTGGTGTTATCGCTGATAGTAGTGCCAATCCAATCTATGTGGCAGCTGACCTCTTGTCTCAAGCAGAGCACGACACACGCGCACGCGCCATTTTGGTGACAGATTCTGAAGCCTTGGCTGATGCGGTTGAAAGTGAGATTGAACGTCAACTCAAGCTTTTGCCACGTGAGGCGATTGCTCGTCCATCTGTCGAAAATAACGGCCGTATTATTATTGCTAATGATACAGATGCCATGTTCGAACTTATGAACTTGGTTGCGCCAGAACATTTGGAAATTGCTATGGACAATGCTTATGATTACTTGGAAAAAGTGGAAAATGCTGGTTCTGTCTTTCTTGGTCACTTTACTAGCGAACCAATTGGTGACTACTATGCAGGTGCCAATCACGTTCTTCCAACGACAGCAACCAGCCGCTTTTCATCAGCATTAGGCGTCCACGATTTTGTCAAACGTATCCAATATACGCAATACGATAAGGCAGCAGTCAATAAGGCTCAGCACGATATCACAACCTTGGCTTACGCAGAAGGTTTGCAGGCCCACGCCAAGGCAATTGAAGTCAGAAACGACAATAACTGAGAGAGTAGAGGAAGAAGTTATGAGACAAGCAAAAATTGAACGTAATACCTTTGAAACCAAAATTAAGTTAAGCCTCAATTTGGATGCTCAAGAACCAGTAGATATTCAAACAGGTGTCGGATTTTTTGACCACATGTTGACCTTGTTTGCCCGCCACGGTCGTATGTCTTTGGTGGTTAAGGCTGATGGCGACCTTTGGGTTGATAGTCACCACACTGTTGAAGATGTCGGTATTGTCCTTGGTCAAGCTCTTAAAGAGGCCTTGGGCGATAAAGCAGGGATCAACCGTTATGGAACGGCTTTTGTCCCTATGGATGAAACTCTCGGGATGGCAAGTTTAGACTTGTCTGGACGTAGCTTCTTGGTCTTTGATGCTAGTTTTGATAATCCAAAATTGGGTAATTTTGACACAGAACTGGTTGAAGAATTTTTCCAAGCCTTGGCTTTCAATGTTCAGATGAATCTCCACCTCAAGATTCTCCACGGAAAAAACAATCACCACAAATCAGAAAGTCTTTTCAAGGCTACAGGACGTGCCTTGCGTGAGGCAATCACAATCAATCCTGATATTCACGGCGTAAACTCGACAAAGGGGATGCTATGATTATCGTCATTGATTACGATGCGGGGAATACCGCAAATGTTCTGCGTGCCCTTGAAAAAATCGGAGTGACTGCAGAATTGTCTGCCGATAAAGAAAAAATCCTAGCGGCAGATGGTTTGATTTTACCTGGTGTAGGTGCCTATCCAACGGCTATGGCAGAGTTGGAGCGAAGAGGCTTGGTAGCTGTTATCAAAGAGGCTGTCGCACAGGGAGTTCCTCTTTTGGGAATTTGTTTAGGCATGCAGATTTTAACAGAAAAAGGACTGGAACATGAAGAAACAGATGGTCTTGGCTTTATTCCAGGTGTCTGCCGTCCTATTCCAGCCAGCAAGGAGCAACCTGTCCCACATATGGGGTGGAATGATTTGGCTGTTAAGCAAGCCAGCCCTTTGACAGATGGTTTAGATGGCCAAGCTGTCTACTTCGTTCACAGTTATTTCACAGATGTCCCTAGCCAATACATTGATGTTACCGCAGACTACAGTATTGAGGTGCCAGCCATGATTCATAAAGACAATGTTTATGGGGCTCAATTTCATCCTGAAAAATCAGGGGATATTGGCTTAGGTATTCTTGAAAAGTTTGCAGGGTTATGTAAAGCCTAGAAGCTAGTGAGAGCAAAGACTTTTTAGTTAGAAAGGATGGTAGGGGAGATGCAAATTCTACCAGCAATTGATATTAAGGATGGACAGGCTGTTCGTCTCTTTAAAGGAGATTTTAACCAACAAACCGTTGTCAATCCAGATGTTATTGAGCAGGCAAAGACCTTTAAGGATGCGGGCATTCAATTTATTCATGTCGTCGACTTGGACGGTGCCCTAGATGGTCGTGCCACTAACCGTGACTTGATTGCAGAGGTCAAGAAGGTTTCTGGACTTGGCATCGAAGTTGGTGGCGGTATCCGTACCTTGGAGCAGATTCGTGACTATTTGGAAGTTGGCATCGACCGTATCATTATCGGTTCAATGGCCGTTAAAAATCCTGACTTCGTTCGAGCAGCTTTAGAGGAATTTGGTGCCGATAAAATTGTCGTAGGTATTGATGCCAAGGCAGGGTTTGTCGCTACCGAAGGTTGGTTGGAAACCAGCAATGTGGACTATATCACCTTGGCCAAGGAAATGGAAAAGATGGGCGTAACCCTCTTTGTCTATACAGATGTTGATCGAGATGGCACACTGACAGGACCCAATCTTGATCACTACAAACGTTTGGTATCTGAACTCACGACCGCCAAAGTCATTGCTTCCGGTGGAATTGCAGAAGTAGCTGACTTAGATCACCTACAAGAGATTGGTGTGGCAGGAACCATTGTTGGCAAAGCCTACTATAACGGCAATATCACCTTAGACCAGCTCAAGGCTTTCGGAGGTTAATATGCTTAAAAAACGTATTATTCCTTGTTTGGATGTCAAGGATGGCCGTGTCGTCAAGGGGGTTAATTTTGTGAATCTGACAGATGTTGGTGACCCTGTTGATTCTGCGCGTGCTTATTATGAAGCTGGTTGTGATGAACTTGTTTTCTTGGACATCACAGCGACTTCGGATAACCGTGAAACAACGGTTGATATGGTGCGTCGTGTTGCCGATCAGGTCTTTATTCCTTTTACGGTTGGTGGTGGTATCCGTTCAGTTGAAGACATGAACAAGATGCTCAAAGCTGGTGCTGACAAGGTTGCCGTCAATTCCTCAGCCCTTGCCAATCCACAACTAATCGCTGATTGTGCTCAAAAATTTGGGAATCAATGTGTAGTGGCTGCGATTGATGCCAAAAAGATGGCTGATGGGAGCTGGCATGTTTTTGTGGCTGGTGGCCGTAAGGATACAGGTAGGGACCTCATCCAATGGGCTCAAGAAGTCGTCGCCTTGGGGGCTGGAGAAATTCTCTTAACCAGCATGGACAAGGACGGCACCAAGTCTGGTTTTGATTTAGAAATGCTCAATCGTGTGGCCGATGTCGTCGATGTTCCGATCATTGCCTCTGGTGGTGCAGGAAATATTGAGGATATTGTAGAAGTCTTTGAAAAGACAACAGCAACGGGTGCTCTGGCAGCCTCTATCTTCCACTTTGGTGAGGTAAATATAGGCGAAACCAAACAAGTCTTGGCAAATGCAGGAATTGAGGTGAGACGATGACAGAGGTTAAACTTGATTTTGACAAACAAGGCGGACTGGTACCGGTCATTGTGACAGATTACAAGACCGGGCAGGTGCTCATGTTGGCCTATATGAATGAGCTGTCCTATCAGTTGACGCTAGAGACCAAACAAATGCATTATTGGAGCCGTTCTAGAAATGAGCTTTGGCATAAGGGGGCCACATCTGGTCATTTCCAACATGTCAAAAGCATCAAGACAGATTGTGATCAGGACACTCTGCTTATCGCTGTGGAACAAGAAGGAGCAGCCTGTCATACAGGAGCCTACAGCTGTTTCTTTACGGATATATATGATGACAATCAAGATAGATAGGAGTAGCTATGTTAGAAACACTTTATAAGGAAGCCTTAGATCGTAAAAAAAATCCCAAAGAAGGATCGTATACCAATTACCTTTTTGACAAGGGCCTAGACAAGATTCTTAAAAAGGTTGGTGAAGAAGCAACAGAAGTTGTGATTGGAGCAAAAAATGGTGATAAAGAAGAAATTGCCAACGAGACAGCAGACGTCCTCTATCACCTAGCAGTCATGCTCGTTGAAACAGGGGTCAGCCCTGAAGACGTTGAAGCCGTACTTAAAGCACGTCAGGGCAAGCAAAGCAATGTCCATGACCGAAAAGAAGTAACGGATTATTAAGGATTAGCTCAACCGATTGAGACTAAAACGAAAAGTCTGAAGTGATATTCAGGCTTTTTTTGCTAGAGGAATTTTAATTATTTTGTTCCTCTAACTACCATGAGAAAGCGCTTTGAAACGCTGTAATAGGAGTGAAGAAAGCTCGTTTATTTTGAAAGATTCGGTGTGCTTTTTTTTACAAATGATTGGGGAAAGGAAGGATGTCCTATGAAGAAAAATACTCCTAATATTTTAAAGCTTTCTCGCTTAGCTATTCTCCTCCTTTGTTCTATTCTTTTAGTTCGTTGCACAGTGCTACTTCCAATTACTTACTCAAAAGCTAGGGAAAAAACGCAAAAAATCTTGGCTCATAATGGTTTTAAGGGAAAGGTCCAAGTTAAGCTTATCAAAAAGGTGTTTCTAGATTCAGATGGTATTTATGTCGATTATACCTATTCAGAGGACACCTACGATAATCAAACCATATCATTAGATTCACAAATTACTTTTAACCTGGACTGGACAGTTAATGGTGAAGAATATGTGACCCCTGGTCATTACTGGGAAAGCTACTTACAACAAAAATCTGTAAAAAAAGAAGAGCAGAAACTCTTTAAGGAGCTTAAAAAACAATCTTTAGGCCTTGATATCGAAGAATTCTCCTTCAGCGATAATACTACGATTGATCAAGAGGCTGGTAATCGTAAAAAGCATTTAGCTGAGGAAAACCGTAAAAACGGGAAGGATGATTTTTATGGGTATTATCAAATTCCCTACCAAACAATGATTAAAGAACACCTTGTTACTATGAGAATAGAAGTAGGCGATACAGAAAATACTAGTAAGAAAGATTTAGAAGAGGCCGCAACTAAACTGGATGCTAGCAAGATTCCTAACGGAGAGTACGAATTTTATTTTTTCACAACTGATAAAGAAAATTCCGCTTACTATGACAATTCCGGATATATTGGCTATACCTTTAACATACAAGATGGTAAGGTTGTCCAAGATGAAGATGATTAGATGATACTTTGATTCCTGCGATAATCTCGCACTCCATACTGGTGGCATAGAGGTATAGGCTATAGCTTAGTGAAAATATTAACCTCAAAACATGCAAAGACATCTCCGAAATAAGTCGGAGATGTCTTTTTGTCTTACAATTTCTTTTTCTTTTTAGCTTTTTTGGTTAGGGAAAGGTCACAATTTTCAATACTAGAGATAAGGTGATTGGCCAATTGGAAGTCATCCACTTGGGGATTCAAGTCCACTTCATAGACCAGTTGTATGCTTTCGCCTCCACCTGTGGTGTTAAGGGAAATCAGGTCGCATTCGCTTGTGAAATTGAGCAAGGTTTTAGTGATTTTTTGGTCAATCAAGTCTTGGTAAGGGACGTTAATGGTCAGGAGCCTACGACGTTGGTTGTCGGTACGACTTTGACGATTTTCCAAAAGAAGCCAAACAGCCAAAAGGAAGATGGTAAAGAGGACAGCCAGTAAGAGATAGCCTGTCCCAGATGCCAGACCAATAATCATGGCCATAAAGACAGCAATCAGCTCCCTGGAACCACTGGTAGCTGAACGAAAACGAATGAGGCTAAAGGTCCCAGCCACGGCGATAGAGGTCCCCAAACTCCCATTGACAAGGAAGATAACCAGGGTCATCAAACATGGAAGTAGGGTCAAACTAATGACAAATTCTCTGGTGTAGAGGGTTCGGTATTTATAAGTCCAGGTCAAGGCCAAACCTAAAACTAGGCTGACCAGTAAGGCCAGCATGAGTTGAAGAGGACTAGCGGTTGCGGTCGCATCATTAAAGATAGAATTGAAGAGATTAGACATAGGCAGCAGCTCCTTTTTCTTGTGCTGGACGTGGTCCATAGTCTAGACCTTGAGACTTATGATAGGCACAGCTGTATTTTGAGAATTTCTGCTCTTCCAAACCATGTTTATCTAAGATAGCTTGAAGCCAGTCAGGCTTTTTGCCAGGTGCCTTGATTTCCATGATAATCGTATCTTCATCAAGAAGGGGAAAACCATGATTTCCCTTAAAGAGACTGACGTCTTCATCACGGTAAGTCAAATTTTGGTCAAGGGTAACACGAACTTTATTGTAGGCATAGCCTTCGATAGTCTCTTTTTCTTTCATCGAAAAACGGTCGTAGTAGATATACATACGAGGTTTAAGCCCCTCATCGTAGCGTTGACGTAAGTGGTGGATATCCTGTAAGAGCTGACGATCAGTGATTTGACCATGGTTCTTACCATCTGTCATCAAGTTAGTGATGGCAAGCGGAGTTGAAACGAGACGAAACTTATGACCGATTCCCTCATCATCTTTGGCTTTAACCTCTAAAAAGACCTTACTATCAATTTTGGGATTGGCTAGGTAGGTACGCATGCGGATTTTCTCTTGACGGTGATTACCATCTAGGGCATCTTGGATGACGTCAAAATTATCCGTATCAAAGTAAATATTTGAAATGGTAGATGTCGGATAATCATCCTCTACCAAATACTCCTTAAGATCAGTGAGCAGGTCCTCAAGATTTTCCTTTGAGACCACATATTTTGTTTCAATACGTTTAAAACGTGTTTCCAATTGTTTAACCATGAAAAAACTCCTTTTTTAGATAAGATACAAAGCCGTGAAGCAACTCCCAGGAAAATAGGGAATTTATTGTAGAAACATCTATTTCCAAACAGTCGACTTATTGTTTTAATTCTTTTTTATAGTAGAAAAGTTGAGAGCAAATGTACTATTTCTATAAAGTACTTACTTGCTCGTATATTAGTCTATGGGACTTTTCTGAAAGTTTTCCTAAGCCAAACTTTCACCAAACTTAACTTAAGATAAGTTTTAGTTAACCTTTAGAAATGTTTTAGCTAAGTCCCGTAAACTGTAATCATCCAAACGAACCCGAGAGGAAAAAATATGAAATCAAAAAAACTAAAAAAATGGACGACTTTATTGACCTGTGCGACTGCTCTAACAGTCATGACAGCTTGTAGCCAATCAAGCAGTCAGTCAACTGGGACGACTACAAGTTCCAAAACAAGTGCTGTAACAGCAACGACCAGTAAGAAAACAAATAAGAACAACAGCAACTATTTTACTTCCAAAGATTCTGATACCTCTTATAACGAAAGCTCAGCTACTAAGATTAAGTTATCAGGCTTATCTGCGGATGTTTCAGGTGATGGTGCAGCCCTATCAGGTTCAACTGTAACCATCTCCAAAGCTGGGACCTATGTCATTTCAGGGGAATCTGATGGTGTGCAAATCAAGGTAGACGCTGGAGATTCAGACGATGTCCATATTGTTTTAGATGGCGTTACCATGACAAATACAAATGCAGCAATCAACGCCACAAAAGCTGGTCATGTCTATCTGACACTTAAAGATGGCACTACAAACACACTTTCTGATTCAAGTTCTAATAGTGATGAAGATGCGGATGCTGTGATTTTTTCTAAAGGAGATTTGACCATTAATGGTTCAGGTACTCTAAACATTGATGCCAAGAAAAATAACGGTATTAAAGCCAATGACAGCCTTCATATGACTGGCGGTACCTATAAGATTTCCTCAGTCGGTGATGCCTTCAATGTCAATGATGAACTCAACATCACAGGAACAACTATGACCATTGAGGCTGAAGAAGATGCTGTTAAGGTCGATAATGATGACGACACCTCAGAAGGTACCATGTATCTGTCTGATAATACCATGACCATTAAGGCTGGTGACGACGGTATTCATGCGTCAGGGGACATGATTATTGATAGTGGTACTTACAAGGTTGAAAAATCAACTGAAGGTATCGAAGGAAAATCTGTGACCATTAATGGTGGAAATATAGATGTCTATGCAACGGATGATGGTGTCAATGCGGCCAATGCTAATGCCAGTCAAAGTGAGATTTTCTTCAAGATGACCGGTGGAACACTAAATGTTGAGGTTGGTGAGGGTGATACAGACCCAATCGATTCTAACGGCGATATTTTTGTATCGGGTGGAACGATTAATCTGACTGGCCAGTCTGGCTTTGACTTCGATGGTTCAGCGACCTATACCGGTGGTGACATTACTATCAATGGTGAGAAACAAACTAAGATTGAAAACTCAATGCCTGGCGGCGGTGGTCCCCAAGGTGGTGGGCAACCAGGTGGCTTTGGAGGAGGTCACTAAAGAGTCATAGGATGAAACAGAAAGGAAGTGCCTATGTATATTATTATTCCAGCTTATGAACCAGACAAACGCCTGATTCAGGTGGTTCAAGATATTACCATAAAACTCCCTAAAGCCCGTATTATTGTTGTTAATGATGGGAGTGGCCCAGGTTATAACGACTATTACGACGAAACGGCTTTTATTGGAGCGACTGTCCTTACCCATCCTATCAACAAAGGAAAAGGAGCTGCTCTCAAAACTGCTTTTGCTCACATTCAAGAAGAAGTAGTCGGTCAGCACCTTTCGGCGCAACCTATTGTCACAGTTGACAGTGACGGTCAACATCTGATTAAAGATATTGTCCGTGTGGCCAAGGCAATCGAGGAAAATCCAAGTCATCTTGTCTTGGGTGCGCGTACCTTTGTTGGTAAGGTGCCAGCACGTAGCCGCTTTGGAAATAAGGTGACTGCTGGACTTTTCCGTCTAGTAACTGGGCAAAAGGTGACAGATACTCAGACGGGTCTTCGAGGTATGTCCACCGATCTGATTTCCTGGCTTCTTAATCTGGATGGCAATCGTTTTGAGTACGAGTTTAATATGTTGCTTGAAGCCAAAAAGTCAGGCCATCAAATCTCTGAAGTCCCTATTGAGACCGTTTATCTGGAGGAAAATAAAAGCTCGCACTTTCGCCCCATTCGTGATTCCATCCGTATTTACAGCCCTTTTTTAAAGTTCTCTGGCACGGCTGTTTTGGCCTCAGTCATTGATGCAACAGCCTTATTTGTGCTCTTTGCCTTGACGAAGAATCTGCTCCTTTCGGTCGTGCTAGCTCGTGTGATTTCGGCTTCCAGCCAGTGTCTACTGAACGCTAATGTGGTCTTTAATCCGACAAGCTCCCTCTTTAGATCGAGTGTTCGTTACTTTATGTTGGTCCTGGTCCTCCTGGCCTGTAACTATTTCTTACTTAGTAGTCTAGTTGCTATTGGTTTAGGCCTGGTTCTGGCAAAATTGGTGACAGAAACCTTGCTCTTTTTAGTCAGCTACAGGGTCCAACATCACGTCGTTTTTGCTTAATAGCTGACTTGAAAATCGCTAACTGATTGAATAGAGATAGCTTATTTACCTCTCGATTATTTCTAAAAATTTTCCTAAAAAATAGAAAAAAAACTACCGTTTTCGACATTCGGTAGTTTTTAATGATTATCGAAATGTTTTTCAATTTACATTATGATTAAAAATTGAAATGACTTGATAAAGACTCGAAATGGCTGAAAAAAATATGCTATAATGAAATTGTTTGAATTATGTAGATTTCATTCAAACTAGGAAAATGAAAAGAGGACCTAAAATGGGAAAAAAGGTACATTATAAGCTTCACAAAGTTAAGAAGCAGTGGGTGACGATTGCCGTCACTTCGGCAGCACTTGCCACTATCGTAGGTGGTGCTACAGTTGCCAATCAAAAGGTTTCAGCTGATGAAACAACTCAACCAGTTGCCTCTACGACAGCTGATAGCGATGTTGTCGTTGAAACGCATGAAGTAGCCGCTCCTGCAGCAACTGCTACGACAGATGCGACAGCAACAACAACTGACAAGGCTGCTGATACTGCAACGGTCGAAACTCCTGCGGCAGCAACCACTGCAGCAGATACAAGTGCTAATACGGTGGCACCAGCAACAACTGATCGTGCAGCAGTAGCAAATGGTGCGACAACAGAAGCACCAGCTGCAACTGCGACTGCGACAGATACAACGCTTACAGTAGCTGAAAAACCAAAATCTGGTGTTACTGAAAAAGAAGAAACAGCAGCACTCTCTTTGGACAACATCAAACAAGTTGATGGTAAATACTATTATGTCAAAGAAGATGGTTCATACAAAACAAACTTTGCTGTTTCAGTTAATGGCCAATTGCTTTACTTTGGTAAAGATGGTGCTTTGACAAGCACATCAACACACTCGTTCACACCAGGTACAACTAATCTAGTTGATGCTTTCTCTTCACATAACCGTGCTTACGATTCTAAGAAAGAAAGCTTTGAGTTGGTAGATGGTTATTTGACACCTAATAGCTGGTACCGTCCAGTCACTATTTTGGAAAATGGTGAAAAATGGCGTGTATCAACTGAGAAAGACTTCCGTCCACTTTTGATGGCATGGTGGCCTGATGTAGATACACAAGTTACCTACCTCAATACTTTCTCTAAACACTTTAACCTTAACGCAACTTATTCAACCAGCCAAAGTCAATCTGAATTGAATGCAGCTGCTAAGACAATTCAAATTAAGATTGAACAAGAAATTTCAGCTAAAAAATCAACTGAATGGCTTCGTCAAGCAATTGAGTCTTTTGTAAAAGAACAAGACCAGTGGAATACTACAACTGAAAACTATACCCTTGCTGACCACCTTCAAGGGGGAGCTCTTCTTTATGTCAATAATGACAAGACACCTTGGGCAAATTCTGATTACCGTTTGCTTAACCGTACACCAAGTAACCAAGATGGTTCTCTAAATGGTACAGGAAGATACTTGGGTGGTTATGAATTCCTACTTGCCAATGACGTTGATAACTCAAATCCAGTTGTGCAAGCTGAGCAGTTGAACCAAATTCACTATCTTGTGAACTGGGGATCAATTGTTATGGGTGATAAGGATGCTAACTTTGATGGTATCCGTGTTGATGCAGTTGACAATGTCGATGCTGACCTTCTCCAAGTTTATACAAACTACTTCCGAGCAGCCTTTGGTGTGGATAAATCTGAAGCCAATGCACTCGCTCACATTTCTATCCTTGAAGCTTGGGATTTAAATGATAATGCTTATAATCAAAAACATGATGGTGCAGCCCTTGCCATGGATAATAACCTTCGTTATGCAATTATGGGTGCACTTTATGGATCGGGCTCTTCATTGAAAGATTTGATTACTAGCAGTTTGACAGACCGTACAAATAATAGTAAGTATGGAGATACACAAGCTAACTATATCTTTGCGCGTGCTCATGATAACCTTGTTCAAGATATCATTCGTGATATTGTTCAAAAAGAGATCAATCCAAAATCAGATGGTTATACCATGACTGATGCTGAATTGAAACGTGCCTTTGAAATCTATAATGAAGATATGAAGAAGGCAGAAAAACGTTATACTATTAACAATATTCCAGCTGCCTATGCTTTGATTCTTCAAAATATGGAGCAGGTAACTCGTGTTTATTATGGAGATCTTTATACGGATAACGGCCAATATATGGCTACCAAGTCTCCTTACTACGATGCTATCACAACGCTCTTGAAGAACCGTATGAAATATGTTTCAGGTGGACAATCGATGAAAGTCGACACGTTCAATGGAAAAGAAATCTTGTCATCTGTTCGTTACGGTAAAGATATTATGACTGCTGACCAAACTACGGGTGTAGCAGAAACAAGTAAACATTCTGGTATGTTGACCCTTATTGCCAATAATCAGGATTTCTCATTGGGTGATGGTACTTTGAAAGTTAACATGGGTAAACTTCATGCTAACCAAGCTTACCGACCATTACTTCTTGGTACTGATAAGGGAATTGTCACTTACGAGAATGATGCGGCAGCAGCTGGAAAAATTAAATACACTGATGCTGAAGGGAACTTGACTTTTAGTGGAGATGAAATTAAGGGGTATCGTACTGTTGATATGAGAGGTTATCTTGGTGTATGGGTACCAGTAGGTGCACCTGATAACCAAGATATCCGTGTTAAAGGTTCAGATAAGAAACTTGACAAGACATTTTCTGCTACTGAAGCATTGGACTCACAAGTTATCTATGAAGGTTTCTCAAACTTCCAAGATTTTGTTGAAAAAGATAGCCAATATACTAATAAATTGATTGCAGAAAATGCAGAACTCTTCAAGTCATGGGGAATCACATCATTCGAGATGGCTCCTCAATTTGTATCGGCTGATGACCGTACCTTCCTTGATTCTGTTATCCAAAATGGTTATGCCTTTACTGACCGATATGACCTTGCCATGAGCAAGAATAACAAATACGGTTCTAAAGAAGATCTTCGTGATGCCCTTAAGGCGCTTCACAAGCAAGGTATTCAAGCAATTGCTGACTGGGTTCCAGATCAACTTTACCAATTGCCAGGACAAGAAGTTGTAACAGCAACACGTGCTAATAGTTATGGTACTCCAAAGGCCAATGCCTATATCAATAACACTTTATATGTTGCAAATTCTAAATCATCAGGTAAGGACTTCCAAGCTCAATATGGTGGTGAGTTCCTTGATGAGCTCCAAAAGAAATATCCACAGTTGTTTGAAGATGTGATGATATCAACTGGTAAGAAGATTGATCCATCTGTTAAAATCAAGCAATGGTCTGCTAAGTACATGAATGGTACTAATATCCTTGGTCGTGGTAGTCGTTATGTTCTCAGTAACGATGCTACTGGTCGCTACTATCAAGTTACTGAGAATGGCATCTTCTTGCCAAAACCTTTGACAGATCAAGGTGGTAAGACAGGTTTCTACTATGATGGTAAGGGTATGGCCTACTTTGATAATAGTGGTTTCCAAGCTAAGAATGCCTTCATTAAATATGCTGGAAATTACTATTACTTCGATAAAGAAGGTTATATGTTAACTGGTCGTCAAGATGTCGATGGTAAGACTTATTTCTTCTTGCCAAACGGTATCCAGCTTCGTGATTCTATTTATCAACAGGATGGTAAATATTATTACTTTGGTAGCTTTGGTGAGCAGTACAAAGATGGTTACTTTGTATTCGATGTACCGAAAGAAGGTACTTCAGAAACAGAAGCTAAATTCCGTTATTTTTCACCAACTGGAGAAATGGCTGTTGGCTTGACTCATGCTGGTGGAGGATTGCAATACTTTGATGAAAATGGCTTCCAAGCTAAAGGTACTAAGTATGTTACTCCAGACGGAAAACTCTACTTCTTCGATAAAAATTCAGGTAATGCCTACACAAATCGTTGGGCTGAAATCGATGGTATCTGGTATGAATTCAATGATCAAGGCTATGCACAAGCTAAGAAGGGTGAATTCTACACAACAGATGGCTCAACATGGTTCTACCGTGATGCAGCTGGTAAAAATGTGACAGGTGCCCTTACTTTGGATGGTCACGAATACTACTTCCGTGCAAATGGTGCCCAAGTTAAAGGTGAATTTGTTACTGAAAATGGCAAGATTAGCTACTACACTGTAGATAATGGTTACAAGGTTAAAGACAAGTTCTTCGAAGTAAACGGCAAGTGGTACCATGCTGATAAGGATGGTAACCTCGCCACAGGTCGTCAAACAATTGACCACCTTAACTATTACTTCAATGCTGATGGAAGCCAAGTTAAATCTGATTTCTTCACTCTTGATGGTGGTAAGACATGGTACTACGCCAAAGATAATGGTGAAATCGTGACAGGTGCGTATAGCGTTGGTGGTAAAAACTATTACTTCAAAGAAGATGGTAGCCAAGTTAAAGGTGACTTTGTTAAGAATGCTGATGGTTCACTTTCTTACTATGATAAAGATTCAGGGGAGCGTCTCAATAACCGTTTCTTGACAACTGGTAACAATGTTTGGTACTACTTCAAAGATGGTAAGGCTGTAACAGGACGCCAAAATATCGATGGTAAAGAGTATTACTTTGATCATTTGGGACGTCAAGTTAAAGGTAGCCCAATCAGCACACCAAAAGGAGTGGAATACTACGAATCAGTTCTTGGAGAACGTGTGACAAACACATGGATCACTTTCCAAGACGGTAAGACTGTCTTCTTCGATGAAAATGGTTATGCTGATTTTGATAAATAATCAATCAATCTAATCTTAATCTGAGAGATTAAGTGAAAAACGATATGATTTGACATGAATTTATAGGTGAAATTTCTTGAAAACGAGAATCGTTTAAAGAAATTTTGCCTTTTTTTGCTCCTTAAAGAAAAAAATCTGACAAATATCAATTTTGAGTCAGAATCGTTGTAAAAGCCATTGTATCAAGGGTTTTAGTGGTTTTTATAGAAAATAGTTTTACTTATCAAATGATATGAAAATGAGAATTGAAAGCCTATGAAATAGGTGTGTTACAAAACTTTTCTAATGTTGCTGTTATGTTACATATAATTTATAAAAAAACAATTAATTCGAGAAATAGTTAGAAAATAATGATATAATGTAATTGTTTGAAATCGGATAGATTTCAGTCTGATTTTGACAAATAAAATCACGGGGAAAATTATAATGGAAAATAAGGTACACTATAAGCTTCATAAAGTTAAGAAGCAATGGGTCACAATTGCAGTTGCCTCTGCAGCACTTGCTACTGTCGTAGGAGGATTGTCTGCAACAACATCTTCAGTTTCAGCGGATGAAACTCAAGATAAGATAGTAACTCAACCAAATTTAGATACAACAGCCGATTTAGTTACTTCTACAGAAGCAACCAAAGAAGTCGATAAACGTACAAATACAAAAGAAGCAGATGTTTTAACGCCTGCTAAAGAAACAAATGCCGTCGAAACAGCAACTACAACGAACACACAAGCAACAGCTGAAGCAGCTACAACAGCAACAACTTCTGATGTAGCGGTGGCAGCTGTTCCAAATAAAGAAGCAGTTGTGACAACAGATGCACCAGCTGTTACAACTGAAAAAGCAGAAGAACAACCAGCAACAGTGAAGGCTGAAGTTGTAAACACAGAAGTTAAAGCGCCAGAAGCTGCTTTGAAAGATTCAGAAGTAGAAGCTGCGCTTTCCTTGAAAAACATCAAAAACATTGATGGTAAATATTACTATGTTAATGAAGATGGTTCACACAAAGAAAACTTTGCCATTACTGTAAATGGTCAATTGCTTTACTTCGGTAAAGATGGTGCCCTTACAAGCTCATCAACATACTCTTTCACACCAGGAACAACAAATATTGTTGATGGTTTCTCAATAAATAACCGTGCCTACGATTCATCTGAAGCTAGCTTTGAATTGATTGATGGTTATTTGACTGCAGATAGCTGGTACCGTCCAGCTTCTATCATCAAAGATGGTGTAACTTGGCAAGCATCAACTGCAGAAGATTTCCGTCCACTTTTGATGGCTTGGTGGCCAAATGTAGATACACAAGTTAACTACTTGAACTACATGTCTAAAGTATTTAACTTGGATGCTAAATACACTAGCACAGATAAGCAAGAAACTTTGAATGTTGCTGCTAAGGATATCCAAGTTAAGATTGAACAAAAGATTCAGGCTGAAAAATCAACACAATGGTTGCGTGAAACTATTTCTGCTTTTGTTAAGACACAACCACAATGGAACAAAGAAACTGAAAACTACTCTAAAGGTGGCGGCGAAGATCACCTTCAAGGTGGTGCCCTTCTCTATGTAAATGATTCACGTACACCATGGGCTAACTCTAACTATCGTCTTTTGAACCATACGGCTACTAATCAAAAGGGTACAATTGATAAGTCAGTTCTTGATGAGCAGTCAGATCCAAACCACATGGGCGGTTTCGACTTCTTGCTAGCTAATGACGTAGATTTGTCAAACCCAGTTGTTCAAGCGGAACAATTGAACCAAATCCACTACCTTATGAACTGGGGTTCAATCGTTATGGGTGACAAGGATGCTAACTTCGATGGTATCCGTGTCGACGCGGTAGATAATGTCGATGCAGACATGCTTCAACTCTACACAAACTACTTCCGTGAGTACTATGGTGTTAACAAATCTGAAGCAAACGCTCTTGCTCACATCTCAGTCCTTGAAGCATGGAGTCTTAATGACAACCACTACAATGACAAGACAGATGGCGCTGCGCTTGCTATGGAAAACAAACAACGTTTGGCTCTCCTCTTCTCATTGGCTAAACCAATCAAAGAACGTACACCGGCTGTAAGTCCTTTGTATAACAATACTTTCAACACGACACAACGTGATGAAAAGACTGATTGGATTAACAAAGATGGAAGCAAGGCCTATAACGAAGACGGAACAGTTAAACAGTCTACAATCGGTAAATACAACGAGAAATACGGAGATGCGTCAGGAAACTACGTCTTTATCCGTGCCCATGATAACAACGTTCAAGATATTATTGCTGAAATCATCAAGAAAGAAATCAATCCAAAATCAGATGGTTTCACAATCACTGATGCTGAAATGAAGAAAGCCTTTGAGATTTATAACAAAGACATGCTCAGCAGCGACAAAAAATATACCTTGAACAACATCCCAGCAGCATACGCTGTTATGTTGCAAAACATGGAAACAATCACTCGTGTCTACTATGGAGACCTTTATACAGATAATGGTAATTACATGGAAACTAAGTCTCCATATTACGATACCATTGTTAACTTGATGAAGAATCGTATCAAGTATGTATCTGGTGGACAAGCTCAACGTTCATACTGGTTGCCAACTGATGGTAAGATGGACAATTCAGATGTTGAACTCTACCGTACAAATGAAGTCTATGCTTCAGTACGTTATGGTAAAGACATCATGACAGCTGATGATACAGAAGGTTCTAAATACAGCCGTACATCTGGTCAGGTAACACTTGTAGCTAACAATCCAAAATTGACTTTGGATCAATCAGCTAAATTAAAAGTTGAAATGGGTAAAATCCATGCCAACCAAAAATACCGTGCTTTGATTGTTGGTACAGCTGATGGTATCAAGAACTTTACATCTGATGCAGATGCAATCGCAGCAGGTTACGTGAAAGAAACAGACAGCAACGGTGTCTTGACTTTCGGTGCGAATGACATTAAGGGTTATGAAACATTTGATATGTCTGGTTTCGTAGCAGTTTGGGTTCCAGTTGGAGCTTCAGATGATCAAGATATTCGAGTAGCGCCTTCAACAGAAGCTAAAAAAGAAGGAGAGTTGACTCTTAAAGCGACTGAAGCTTATGATTCACAATTGATCTACGAAGGATTCTCTAACTTCCAAACTATTCCAGATGGTTCAGATCCTTCAGTTTATACTAACCGTAAGATTGCTGAAAATGTTGATTTGTTCAAGTCATGGGGCGTAACATCATTTGAAATGGCACCTCAATTTGTATCTGCTGACGATGGTACTTTCCTTGACTCAGTTATCCAAAATGGTTATGCCTTTGCGGACCGTTATGACCTTGCTATGAGTAAGAACAATAAATACGGTTCTAAAGAAGACCTTCGTGATGCTCTTAAGGCACTTCACAAAGCTGGTATCCAAGCAATCGCTGACTGGGTTCCAGACCAAATTTACCAATTGCCAGGTAAGGAAGTCGTAACAGCGACTCGTACTGATGGTGCTGGACGTAAGATTGCGGATGCCATCATTGATCACTCGCTTTATGTAGCTAATACTAAGTCATCAGGTAAAGATTACCAAGCTAAATACGGTGGTGAATTCTTGGCTGAGCTTAAAGCTAAATACCCTGAAATGTTCAAGGTAAACATGATCTCAACTGGTAAACCAATTGATGATTCTGTTAAATTGAAACAATGGAAGGCTGAATACTTCAACGGAACAAACGTTCTTGAACGTGGTGTTGGCTATGTACTTAGCGATGAAGCAACTGGTAAATACTTCACAGTCACTAAAGATGGTAACTTCATTCCTCTTCAATTGACAGGCAATGAAAAGGTTGTTACTGGATTCTCAAATGACGGTAAAGGAATTACTTACTTCGGTACAAGTGGTACTCAAGCTAAGTCTGCCTTTGTAACCTTCAATGGTAATACTTATTACTTTGATGCGCGTGGTCACATGGTTACCAATGGTGAATATTCACCAAATGGTAAAGACGTTTATCGTTTCTTGCCAAATGGTATCATGTTGAGCAATGCCTTCTACGTTGATGCTAATGGTAATACATACCTTTATAACTCTAAAGGTCAAATGTACAAGGGTGGTTACACTAAATTTGACGTTACTGAAACTGATAAAGACGGTAAAGAGTCTAAGGTTGTGAAATTCCGTTACTTCACTAATGAAGGTGTCATGGCCAAAGGTGTTACGGTTATTGATGGCTTCACACAATACTTTGGAGAAGACGGTTTCCAAGCTAAAGATAAGTTAGTAACCTTTAAAGGTAAAACTTACTACTTTGACGCACACACTGGTAATGCTATCAAGAATACTTGGAGAAATATCGATGGTAAGTGGTACCACTTTGATGCAAACGGTGTTGCTGCTACAGGTGCCCAAGTGATTAACGGCCAAAAACTTTACTTTAATGAAGATGGAAGTCAAGTAAAAGGCGGCGTTGTTAAGAATGCAGACGGTACTTATAGCAAGTACAAAGATGGTTCTGGAGAGCTAGTGACTAACGAATTCTTCACAACTGATGGCAATGTTTGGTACTATGCAGGTGCAAACGGTAAGACTGTTACTGGTGCCCAAGTTATCAATGGACAACACCTCTACTTTAATGCAGACGGAAGCCAAGTTAAGGGTGGTGTTGTTAAGAATGCAGATGGTACTTATAGCAAGTACGATGCTGCAACAGGTGAACGCTTGGCTAATGAATTCTTCACAACAGGCGACAACAATTGGTACTACATTGGTGCTAATGGTAAGACAGTAACTGGTGAAGTTAAAATTGGTGACGATACTTATTACTTTGCTAAAGATGGTAAACAAGTAAAAGGGCAAACAGTAAGTGCTGGCAATGGTCGAATCAGCTATTACTATGGTGATAGTGGTAAGAGAGCTGTCAGCACATGGGTAGAAATCCAGCCAGGAGTTTACGTTTACTTTGATAAGAATGGTCTTGCTTACCCACCTAGAGTGCTAAACTAATAGACATGAAAAGGAGAACTTCGGTTCTCTTTTTTATATTTTCTGAGAAAAAGTTCTTTTTGAAAAAGGCTCTTTGTCAACTGTAGTGGGTGACGAAAAGCTAACATCTAGAGAGAACCTGATAGGTTTTCTCTTTTTGTATGTTCAGAGTGATGAAAACACGCTTCCTAAAGTTAATAAAGTTTCTAA
>NZ_JAQFJM010000020.1:0-1411 GCF_030440125.1 Streptococcus sp. SS4
GGCTCTATAATTTCTGTAGTGGGTAAAACTACTGTAGAGATTATAGAGCTTTTTGAATGCAGACAAAAAGTCCCATAAGAACTATAATGAAAAGCAACCAAACCATCATTAGGAAGAACTTATGAGACTTATTAAGAATACCACAGAATTAATCGGAATTAAAGACCAAAATATCAATATTTCACTTGTTTTTGAAACTGATACTCATATCGAGATTCAAGCAAAACTCGATTCCCCTGCACCATCATGTCCTCATTGCCATGGAAAGATGATCAAGTACGACTTTCAAAAGCCTTCTAAAATCCCTCTTCTTGAGCAAGCTGGAACTCCAACACTACTACGTCTGAAAAAACGTCGTTTCCAGTGTAAAAGTTGTAGACGAGTCACGGTAGCTGAGACATCTATCGTTGAGAAAAACTGCCAAATCTCCAATCTAGTCCGACAAAAGGTTACACAACTCCTAACTGAGAAGGTGTCATTAACGGATATTGCCAGAAGACTTCGCGTGTCAACGTCCACTGTCTATCGTAAACTCGACCAGTTTACTTTCAAGGAACATTATGACAAACTCCCAGCTATTATGTCCTGGGATGAGTTTGGCTTCAAGAAAGGGGAATTGGCTTTTGTGGCACAGAACTATGAGACAAACGAACTCATAACTATACTTGATAATCGCTGCCAAACTACTATACGAAACTACTTTTTGAAGTATCCATTGAAAGTACGACAAAAAGTACGGTTTATCACGATGGACATGTCAGGAGCCTATATGCCACTAGCTCGAAGACTTTTTCCAAATGCCGAAATCATTATTGATCGTTTCCACATCATCCAGCACCTTGGACGTGCCTTTTTAAAGACAAGAATTGCGATTATGAACCAGTTTGATAAGAAGTCACTACCTTATCGAGCTTTAAAAAATCACTGGAGACTCTTCCAAAAGGACAGCCGTAAGTTATCTCTCAACGCTTTTTACTCAAAGACCTTCCATCAAACATTATGCCCACATGAAGTCGTTGAGAAGACACTGAATTTCTCAGAAGAACTCACCAATTATTATAACCTCTATCAGCTTTTGCTTTTTCACTTTCAGGAGAAGAGAGGGGATGAGTTTTTTGAACTCATAGAGGAGAATATAAGCAAGGTCAATCATTACTTCAAAACAGTCTTTAGGACTTTTCGTAAACATAAACAATACATCAAAAATGCACTAGAAACACATTACTCAAATGCAAAATTGGAGGGGACCAATAAGCTTATCAAAGATATTAAACGTCTGGGCTTCGGTTTTAAAAATTTTATCAACTTTAGGAAGCGTGTTTTCATCACTCTGAATATACAAAAAGAGAAGACCTATCTGGTCCTCTCTAGATGTTAGCTTTTCGTCACCCACTACAGTTGACAAAGAGCC